>CAIMZW010000080.1 GCA_903846075.1 uncultured Actinomycetes bacterium | reverse complement strand
CGTCTCCATCCGAGGTTTTGGAGTTAAGAACGCTGTTGGGATTCGAATTGTTGGGGGTGTAAGTCGACCGCTTCCGAGAACTGCGCTGAAAATCCTCCACTCTCAAGTCCGAAGGCAATCTCGCCAACTTATTCTCCCAGCTGAAAAAGCCAAACTCGCAAAGTTCTTGGCAGAGGAGAAATCAAAAGGCTTAGCCTTGAATATCAATGTGCTCGGCGAAGCTGTTCTTGGTGAGAGTGAAGCATTGGAACGGTTCTCGCGAATAACCGAAATGATTGCTCGAGCCGAAGTCGATTATGTGTCGGTGAAACTTTCCTCGATCACTAGCCAATTAATCGCGATTGACCATGAAGGGTCGCTTGCGCGAGTCAGTGAAAAATTGCGAGAGATCTATCGCGCCGCAATGGCCCATCAAACTTTTATAAATCTCGACATGGAAGAGTATCGAGACCTTGGACTCACTGTCGGCGCTTTCATGAGAGTGCTCAGCGAAGAGGAATTTTCCCACCTTGAAGCGGGAATAGTTCTTCAGGCATATCTCCCAGAATCTCACCAAGCTTTCGAACATCTTGCCGAATGGGCGGTTAAACGGAATCGACAATTCGGAAGTTCAATAAAAATTCGTCTAGTTAAGGGCGCGAACTTAGCCATGGAGCATGCCGAAGCGCTTATGCATGGTTGGGTTGCTGCTCCATACCCAACTAAGGCGGATGTCGATGCCAGTTATGCCCGGCTCATTGATCTTGCGCTTCGACCGGAATTTGCTTCAGCCCTTCGAATTGGTATTGCCAGCCACAATCTTTTTCATATTACGTGGGCGATTGAAGTGGCCAGATCGCGTGGTGTGAGCCATCAAATCGACATCGAGATGCTCGAAGGAATGGCAGGGGCAGAGGCAAGGGCGTTAGTTGCACAGGGTCACAAAGTTATTTTGTATTCACCGGTAACTCGCCATGATGACTTCGCATCGGCGATCGCCTATTTAGTTCGACGCCTTGATGAAAATACCTCAGATGAAAATTACCTCAAAGCATCATTCTCGATCGAAAAGCACCCAGACCAATTTGATAATCAAAAAACTAGGTTCTTGGATTCAGTTTCGGGTCGTCACGAGATTTCCTTGGCTTCAAGAAGGCACGAACTCGAACTCTCCCGAACAGATAATTTTCATAATCAGGCATCGGGCGATCCGACACGAATTGAATATTCAAACGCGATTGCAACCGAGATTGCGAAAATAAGAAAGTTAACGGTTGCCAATAGCAAACAAGTACCGATCGTGATCAATGGTCGATCAACCGTGACTGAAGAATCTGAACTTGGCGTTGATCCTGGGGAGAACGGAAAACCTTGGTACTCATTCAGTGTTGTGAATCGAGAGTTGGTTGACGATGCGCTCGCCGCTGCAAATAAAGGCGCGCAGGCATGGGGAGAAATTCCCAGTAAGGATCGAAAAAGACTTCTGCTTAAAGCCGCTGAGATAATGGAAAATCAAAGAGCGCTCGCCATCGCCGTTATGGCGCGCGATGCTGGCAAGACGGTCTCCGAATCCGACCCTGAAGTCAGCGAAGCAATCGACTTTGCCAGGTACTACGCCAATACTGCAATCGACAATGCTCAATCATCACCAATGGGAACCGTATTGGTAGTGCCGCCATGGAACTTTCCTTATGCAATTCCTGCAGGTGGCGTTCTCGCTGCACTTGCCGCAGGAAATAGCGTCATCCTCAAGCCAGCCCCCGAAAGCGTCGCGGTTGCGTGGTTATTGGTCCAACAATTGTGGCAGGCAGGAATCCCTAAAGAGGTGCTTCATTTCTTGCCCGCGCGAGATGATGAATCGGGTCGACATTTAGTGAGCCATCCTGACGTGAACGCTCTCATCCTTACCGGTTCAATTGATACGGCAACACTTTTCTCCAGTTGGCGAGAAGATCTCAACCTCTTGGGTGAAACCAGCGGAAAGAATGCCATCGTTATTTCGGCCTGTGCGGATATTGAGGCTGCAGTAAAGGACCTGGTTCAATCTGCCTTTGGTCATGCTGGACAAAAATGTAGCGCTGCAAGTCTTGGAATCGTCGTTAAATCCGCATATGAAGATCCGCTTTTCATTCGACAACTCGTCGACGATGTCACCTCCTTACAAGTGGGCGCTGGGTGGAACTTGTCAACGAATGTTGGTCCCATAATTCGACCGCCAGAAGGCTCACTACTTCGCGCATTTAATCAATTAGATCAGGGAGAGAGTTGGCTGGTAGAGCCATTACAACTGGAAACTGCCGGACATTTGTGGCGCCCTGGAGTAAAAATCGGAGTAAAACCAGGATCATGGAGCCATCAGAACGAATGGTTTGGTCCCGTTCTCGCCCTCATAGTTGTCGATGATCTGGAAAGTGCAATTGCGGTGCAAAATGCAACGCGATACGGGTTGACCGCAGGATTGCATTCACTCGATAAGAACGAATGTGAATATTGGATGGAAAAAGTAGAGGCCGGCAATTTATATATCAATCGTGGAATAACTGGCGCGGTGGTTTCCAGGCAACCATTTGGCGGCTGGAAAGCCAGCAGCGTTGGTGCCACTGCAAAAGCAGGCGGACCTAATTATGTTCATGGCCTTCGTAATTGGAAACCGGTTTCGGGAGTAACCGGTGCGGTTTGGTCCATCAATGAGTGGTGGAAAACCTCTGGAAGCAAAGCGCAAGAAACTTCACACTTGATGGTGGAACGAAATTACTTCAGATATCGAAAGCCGAAGCACCCCGTAATCGTTCGAGTCGACCACTCAACTCGGCCGGAGGAGATTGCACTCGTCAATTTCATTGAAGACTTTCTCGGAATAACGGTCTCCTGGAGTAATGAAGAAACGGAAACTGTCGATGAATTGGTTGAAAGAGCTCAACATCGAGTTCGATGGTTGTCCAGTGAAAGCGCTCCACGAATCGAACTACTGGAAAAGGGGATTTCGGTTGATATCCGACCAGTCGCTCAACGCGGAGATATTGAGGTAGTTCGTTGGTTATTGGAACAAAGTATTTCGATAAGCAATCATCGCTTCGGAAATATCAAAGCCGGTCCAAAACCTACTTGTAATGGATTGAAGAAAAAATCTTAGGGAGGGCCATTGCCCAAGAGCCAATAGGCACCATAGACACCAGCAACTATTGTTAATGAGATTACGGCTAAGATTTTTCGAACCGTACTTTGCCGTTCGATAACCCTGGCTATGGGAAATAACAACGGAAATCCGGGAAGCAAATATCTTGGCTTAGATCCGAAGTAACCTGAGGTAGTCAACGCAATCGCGACCAGAGCTGTTGCAAAAACTAACAGGGGTACCGGTTGATTCTGTTGGAAACAGATCACCAATAGCCATATTAATAATCCGACCGCAATCAGAACTGCTATTCCTGAGAACACCGATTTACTAAAGAGAAGATGCACGCACCATTTGAGGAAGTGGGCTCCCGCGTCAAAACCATTTCCCCAGCGCGATTCGATAGCAAAATACCCCGAAAAGCTTTTTACTTTAATGCTCACGTAACCGAGATAGAGAATCCACCCTGATGGCGCTAGAAATATGGCGAAGAGGTGTGACGGCTTTGCAAGTATTCGTTGGGAACGGATTTCTATTAGCAAAGAGATAATCACCGCCAGGCAGACCGCCAACCCGACGGGTCGAGTAAAACTGGCGAAACTGGCGAGCGCTGCGGCAACTACCCAGTTGCGACGGAGAGTGAAATAAAGTGACCACGCAGCCAGAGCCGTGAATAAGCTCTCGCTATAAGACATGGACTCGACGATCCCAATCGGAATCGCGGCCCAGAGAAAAGTCGAATAGAAAGCGACTTTCTCATCATAAATCGCACGAGCTATTTGATAGATACCTGCGGCAGCGATGACCGAACTAACTGCAGAGATCACTATCCCAGCATCAAGTGCTGATAAACCGGTTAAGAAATGGATTAATCGTTCTATTAAGGGCTGGGCGGGAAAGAATGCGTAGTCAGATAGATGACGACCATCAGAAGTGCTGGCGGTGAATCCGTAACCATGTTCGGCAATGCGCCGATACCACTGGGCATCCCATCGAACGAAAACCAATCGAACCGATCGATCGCGAACGGATGCGAGCGCCCAAAGAACTAAAAGAACAATCGCGCGAACACTCACGAAGAGAAGCAACGCCTTCCACATGGTTGCGCGGTGAGCCGGTTTCACTGAAATTTCAGGATTCACCGCCATGTCATGGATTGTTCCACAATTTTGTACCCGCAGTCTGAGAGAAAATTGACTACGTTATGGACATGAAATTTTCAAACTTAGGTCGCTCGGGATTATCCGTCAGTCGAATCTGTCTTGGCACCATGAACTTTGGTCCCGAAACCGATGAAGCAACTTCTCATTCCATTATGGACTCCGCCCTCGCAAGCGGCATTAACTTCTTCGATACTGCCAATCGATACGGCGGTCCGGACAATTTCGGACGGACGGAAACCATCATTGGTAATTGGTTCGCCCAAGGTGGTGGCCGTCGAGAAAAAGTTGTACTTGCTACAAAGCTGTATGGCGAGATGGATCCATGGCCAAATAATCGTGGTCTTTCGGCTTTGAATATTCGACGGGCGGTCGATGCGAGTCTCAAGCGAATGCAAACTGACTACATCGATCTTTATCAGATGCACCATATCGATCGGGCGACACCGTGGGAGGAAATCTGGCAGGCAATGGATGTCCTGGTTACCCAAGGAAAAATCCTTTACATAGGTAGTAGCAATTTTGCTGGTTGGCACATTGCTCAAGCTCAGGCTGCCGCTGCTTCGCGCAACTTTATGGGATTGGTTTCCGAACAGTCCATCTATAACTTAGCCCAACGAGATATCGAACGTGAAGTAATCCCGGCTGCACTTAATTACGGAATTGGAATTCTTCCTTGGTCGCCTTTACATGGCGGTTTACTTGGTGGTGTTCTCCGCAAAGATCGTGACGGTAGTCGTCGCCTCACTGGTCGCTCCAAAGAAGCGGTGGACTCTCGTAGAGATCAAATTGCCTCGTATGAAGATTATTGCCAAGAACTAGGGCAAGAACCAGGTGACGTAGCTCTGGCATGGTTGCTAGCGCAACCAGCAGTAACAGCCCCAATCATTGGCCCTCGTACTCAGGCCCAACTCGATGCTGGAATTCGTGCGCTAGATGTGCAACTCTCGAGTGAAGATCTCGCTCGACTAGATTCCATTTTCCCTGGCTATAAAACCTCTCCAGAGGATTACGCCTGGTAGCTATAACCAGGGATTGATAATCGTAATTCCGGGCGTAGGCACCGTTGCCATCATGGCTAGAGCCTGCGCCCCGGATGCCAAATCTATTCTCCGCTCAATTAAGCGATCAGGGTGCAATAGTCCTTTGCTTACAAGATCTAGCATCTCTGGGTAGTCCGCTGCTGCCATTCCGTGGCTTCCTAAGATCTCTAGTTCCCATGCAATTACTCGTGCCATGGAGATCGGAGTAAGTCCGCTTTCAGTTAAGAGCAGCCCTAATTGAATATGTTTGCCTTGTCGACGAAGGCTGCGAATTGATTGATTCGCGGTGGCTTCAGAACCAAGCGCCTCGACACCAATATGAACGCCTCCCGATGAAATTTCTTTGATTCCTTCGATCGGATCTTCGAGGTGAGAATTGATAACGAAATCGGCGCCCATCTCTTTCGCCTTATCGAGAGCCCCAGCAAATACGTCCACAGCAATCACTTGAGCCCCCAAAGCTTTTGCGATCATGATTGCCGAAAGTCCAACTCCCCCGCAGCCAAAGACTGCTACCCACTGCCCTTGTTGTACCTTCGCGCGATATTTCAACCCGCGAAATGCCGTGGCGAATCGACACCCTAAAGCAGCGGCAGTTTCAAAAGAGATGGAATCAGGTAACTCGACGACATTGAAATCTGCATTCTCGATCGACACGAATTGAGCAAACGATCCCCAATGGGTAAATCCAGGCTGAGTTTGATCCGGGCAGACTTGAGCATTTCCAGATCGACACCATTCACATGTACCGCATCCGCATACGAAGGGAACCGTGACTCGTTCCCCGACCTTCACCCGCGAAACTTGCGAACCGACTTCAGTAACGACGCCAGCAAACTCGTGACCAGGAACATGAGGCAAGGAGATATCTGTGTCATGACCCATCCAGCCATGCCAGTCACTTCGACAAAGTCCAGTCGCCTCCACCTTAATGACGACCCCAGTTGGAGAAACTTTAGGAACTTCACAATTGAGGATTCCTATCGAATCGCCAAAGCGTTCAAAATACATTGAATGCATTACCTTTGGGCCTGCCCACTCTTTATCGATGTTTCATCAAGCACGATCGTCTTGACCAAATGGTCAGTGAGGCTACGTTTTCCAAATCCTAAATTTGCCCACAATCCATCAATGAGCCAGATAGCAATCGTAATCAAAACTCCAAGGCCAAAGTGATGGCCATGAAACCAAACAAAATTGTGGCGAGTTGTTGAAGGAGAGAAATCAGTAATGGTGGCAAGAAGTGAAATAGTTTGAGTAAGAAAAAACATCGTGAAGTAAGCCAAAGGAACCAGAAATTCCCGAATACCCATGTGGGTCCACTTAGCTGGTTTACCGCTTGTTGTTGAGTAGACCCGCAACTTCATTATCTGCTTTCCAGGAGTTTGTCCTTTGTCCCAGGCGATGATGGCCCAAATGCCAAGTGTCAGCGGTACGAGAATCAGGTCTAATAGAAAGGCAATAAATCTCTTAACCGGCCTGGCAATTGGATAGGCAAATTCGTGGATGTCATACATTGGCTAAGGGCTTTCTAAATTTCTCGGCCCGAGAAAAGAATTTTGCTCCACTTGTCAGGTTGGTGAGTGTCATAAATGCCATGTGAATTGAAAGCCGAAGCCGGATGCGGTTGAACCTCTTTACCGCCCACCACTAGTTTTTGAAATCTGCCAAGGAAGATTGACCAAATATCACCTTCGACTGGCGGTACCGAACGGCCATTGGCGAGTAACTCCAAACTCTGCCATGGAATCGCAATCTCAAGCGACCACCCATCATCGATATCGCTATCATCGTTCAACGAACCTCTTAAATTAACGGCCGTTTGCAAACCGGGAAGGTCGAAATTCCTAAAGGCCCACCGGGCGCCTCGAGGATGCGTTCCCTCCCAAAAGGTTGCGCCGGTGCGGTCGTAATCGCCAGCGAAGGTAAAGGTGGCTGGTGAATGAACATTGAAAATTTCGGAGTCATATTTGCCGGAGGTAATCCCCGAGAGAAAAGTATCCTTCCAAGCGAAAAGAATTTCGTAAATGGTATTGAGAGCATTTACTTCAAGCTCGTAATAGCAATCGCCACCGTCGATAAATACTTCGAGATCATTCTCAAGGAAAATGATGCTATCTCGAACCGTTTGATGTGCAGATAGAAAAGGTTCCTCGGCATCAAAGGCAATGTAGAGGAATTCGTCGTTCCATAAAATCGCACTTTGTGTGTTGTAAATAGCGGGCCCGCCATCCACCATGTCTATAAAGCGCTTTGACCAGTCGGCCTTTGCCCAGACATCTTTCGAAATATCGCCATCGATTGTGATGGGAGAAGAAATTTTCGCCGCAACATAATCAACAACGTTCATACTTGCTTACATTACATTGCAATCAGTTCAAAGATATCGAAACTGAAAGTTCCATCACTGCCTGCAAGCCATGGATGACCATCCATGAGAGCCTTGGCGTGATTTAAATCGGTTGCCTCCATGATCGTGAAGCCGGTGAAATTAGAGGCTGCACTCTCCTTATGGTCATCACTGATATTGGTGCCTTGACCGAAAGGTGCGCCCTCGTCCAGAAGTGCGGATCCAACTTTTTGCATCCAAGCTCCCCAAGCGGCACCAAAATCTGGGCTCATTTCTACATTTGGACCTTTATAGAGATAGATATATCTAGCCATACTTTTTCTCCTTTAGATATTTAACTGGCGACCGGTTGTCGTCCAGTAAATGCAATTAACCGATTGAGACTTTCTTCGGCTCCATCGGTCACCACCAGTGGTCCGTATAACCCGGTCCCACGAACCCCATCGGTTATCGACTTCTTTGCAAGGCCGTAAATGAAGTCGGAAACAACGGGCGAGACGTCAAGTTTTTGACCAGTCGCGGTGGCCAGATCCCACGTGTGAACCAATATTTCAACGTCGAGGAAGCAGATGGCGAGTGATTTTGGAAATGTTGCGAATGTCAGATCAATCATTCCGTCTAAGCCAGCTTTTCTAAAGGCTTCGATTGTCACTTGGGCAATAGTTGCGATTCGGTCCTCCACGGTTCGCGTTTTGTCGTCTTCGACGATCGCCCCCAACCCCCTGGCATAGTTATTGATTGCACGGTAGAGATGATCAATTAGTTGCCCGACGTTCATATCTTCACAGGGCGTTGCCTTCTCAAAATCACTTGGTGATATTTTGTTTAGTACTCGCTCGGCAATAGTTAACGCCGCCTCGGCTGCGGTGAATTCGTCCATATCTGCCGGCGCATATTTCCAAGGGTCTTCCTCGATCTCACCTTTGGTCGCGTACTCGGCCAATCTGGCCAGGTAATGGTTCCATCCTTCGCCGTGACTAGCAGCCTGTTCTTCATTGAGGCCATCATGAACGAGTCGAAGATTGGTACCTCCCGTGACGCCTTCCAAGGTAATTGTTACCACCGAGGCATCTGGTGGAAGGTCGGAAGATCCTTCCCATCCCCAACTGATAACCATCTTCTTGCCCGGCACTAGTTCTCGAACATGCCCAGCCGCGCTATATCCAGGAGTAATGGTCCAGCGATATTCGCCGCCAACCACTAAGTCAACCCGGGCAGCAACGGTCTTCCAGCGTCTCAACCTTTCTGGTTGTGTCACCAACTCAAAAACCGCATAGGGGTCGAGTGGGATGAAAACTGTTGTGTCATACGCCATTAACGGCTCCCTTTACGAGTGATGGTTTTGCTGGTTTTTGATTTCTTGTTCTCTAGATAATTTTGGGCATCATGGACAAGCGAATCAATCTCTTGGGACCAAAATTGATCAAGAAAGAATTGGCGAAGTTTGACCATGCCATACGGCTCAATTTGGTAAATTCGGTTGCGCCCCTCTTTTCGCGCACTTACCAGACCTGCTTCGGCAAGGAGAAGAAGCTGCTGCGAGATTGCGGATCGACTGATCTCGAATTCTTGCGAAAGTACCGTGACAGATTGTTCTGACTTCGCCAAGAGGCGCAGAATTTTCCGCCGATTTGGATCGGCAACTATTTCCAATAGATCAAGCATGGAAATACGTTAGCAGTGACTAACGTATTTAACTATAGATTTTGGGTAGCCATTGCCTCAATTATTTGTCACGAAAAACCAAACGCCGACCCTCACAATGAGAGTCGGCGCACGGTGATTCTTGCAGCTACGCAGCCGGGGTTGATGATGGAGCACCGTTCGGATTTCCGAATCCACCACCAAATCCACCTGCTCCACGCGCTGGAAGCTTGGAGGCACAAGCCGCCAGTGCTTTAGCGGTTGCAGGTGCGCTGCGATCCAAAGTTCGAACATCACGCATTGAGGTGATCTTCAGACCATTGGTGTTGAGACAAGCGAGATACGCCTTTGTTGCTGGGGAGGTAAATCCGCCACCACCGAATCCGCCACCAAATTGAGGACGTAACGGTGCGCATTTCGCCATTGCTGCTTTTTCTTTTGCCGAGAGAGTGGGAATTGGGGCAGGGCTACCGCCTTGGTTATTTGGACGACCAAATTGGGGAATCGTCGTCACACCTGCCGCTTTGAGACAGGCAAGATATTTAGTAAAGGCGGCACCGTTTGGTGCACCGTCAGGTCCACCCCCGCCACCACCGATGGAAGGTTTTGTCGATGGGCTAACTTTTGGCGTTGTCCCAAGATCGGAGGTCCAGACCAATTTCTTAGATCCGGCCGTAACTGGTTTGCAGGTATATCCCTTATTCGCAATCACCGTAGTAAATCCAGTGTGAGGACAGGTTCCGCCAGCAACTGGAGCGGCAGCCTGAGAAATTGATGGTGGAGCGAGTAGGAAGAGGGCAGTTACGCCTGCACCCAGGACTGAAATCAACCGTATGCGGTGTGTCATGAAGGAAAACTAGAACCAAACCTTCAAGTTCACCCCTACGCCACCTTATTTTTTGCTGAGAATATTAGGCTCAGCCCATGATCGTTGACTGCGCCCTGTATATAAACGGGGTCCGAACCCCGGGTCCTAGTGATGTTTCCGATCTCGTTGACATCGCAAAGCGCGAATCGGGTTTTGTTTGGCTCGGGTTGGCCGAGCCGACCGAAGCAGAATTCAACATGGTCGTTGGCGAGCTCAACTTTCACCCGCTAGCGGTCGAGGATGCGATCAATGCCAACCAGCGTCCCAAGATTGAAGACTACGAAGGACTCACATTCTTCACACTCCGAACTGTTTTCTTCGATGCTTCGCGAAGTGAAGTTTCTACTGGAGAGCTGCTCTGCTTCATCAACCACAATTTTATTGTCATTGTTCGCCACGGCGAAGGCTCGCCTTTGGTTTCAGTTAGGCACGAACTCGAGTCGCGTCCAGAGATTCTCAAGCAAGGCCCATATGCGGTGTTACATGCAGTGGCCGATAAAGTCATAGATGGTTATACAAATATAGCCATTGAGTTGGAGCAAGAAGTAGCGAAACTTGAGACGAAAGTATTCGGCGGACAGCGACAGACTTTTTCACAAGATATTTATTTTCTCAAACGTGAATTCATTGAATTTCGGCACGCAATCGAACCATTGGTTCTTCCGATAACCAAAATAACGAGTGAAAATTTCCTGGACGTTCCTCACAATTTAAAACCATTCTTCCGTGACACTCTGGATCACCTGCTTCACGCAGTTGATCATGCCTCTGGGCTGGACACTCTGCTGACTAACGTCCTGCAGGCTGATTTAGCTCATGTCCAGGTTCAGCAAAATATTGATGTTCGCAAAATCTCGGCATGGGTTGCACTTGCTTCTGGGCCAACAATGATCGCTGGAATTTATGGCATGAACTTCAGGCACATGCCCGAGTTGAGTTTCTGGTACGGCTACCCCATCGTGCTTTCGGTAATGGGGGGATTGACTGGCTATCTATTTCGCAAATTTAAGAAATCGGGTTGGCTCTAACGACTCGCGAAAGGCTATACCCAAGAAAAGTTATGGCAAACACGGGAATGTAGAGCCAGCTAAGCACCGAGTTGTAACCTATTTTGGCAGTCAAGATAAATGAAGCAATGATTCCTAGAGCAATTCGCCAATCATCGCCGATGATGAAGTCCCACCAAAAAAGTCCGAAGGCAATTATTGCCCCAAGAATTTTGTTACGAGGTTTCCCAATTTTGTTGGATTGCACGACAGTTTTCGACGAGGTTGGTTTTGTTGGGCGAGGTCGAAGTTTGGTTGCCTTCAAAAATGCGATGAGACCAAAGGCGACCATGGCGACGAGAGCGATAAGACCCAACACCGCCCAGTTATCTCCTGGCCATTTGTGACCCACTCCTGCCGAGCCTTCGGCACCCCAAAAAATTCCAAAAGAGGTTAACAAGATTCCAACTACAAATTTCATAGTGTTCTCGGGAACTCTTGCCAATGGTTTATGAAGTGCGAATCCTGCAATTGCCGTGAGAAGAACTGCGGCTAGGGCTGCCATTGAGGCTAGAAAAATATGATTGCCACCAGATTTATTTCTCGAAAGCGTGCCAAAAGTCAGAACAATGAAAGCTACCTCTAATCCTTCAAGAAGTACCCCCTTGTAGGAGAGTGTGAAGGCATACCAATCTGAAACGCCAAGACGAGATTCTTTCTTCGCCTTTTTAGCAGTTTCAACCTCTTCTCGATAAATCTTCTCTTCATCGTGCAGGGCCTTGTAGCCACTGGCGCGAAGTATCGCTTTGCGCAACCAAGCTAAACCAAAAACCAAAAGTAATCCGCCAACGAGAATTCGAAGGACCGAAATTGGCATTTTCGAAATAGCTGGACCAAAGATAATAATGATCGCCGCAAGAGTGATTAAGCCAGCAATTACGCCGCGAAAGGCAGATTTCCAGTCTCTGGCCGTTCCTGCAGCAAGAACAATGGTTGTGGCCTCTACCGCCTCTACGGCACATGCAAGAAAGACCGAAATAAAGAGTGCTAGAGCGCTTGCAGTCATAAACTCAACTCTAGTCGAGAGACTATCTATATTCTTTTCGTTCAAGGGAACTTGGAGTTCACATGAACAAAGCGCGAATGCGTTGGATTGGGCTAGCGATTGGCTTCGGTGCGATCTTTATTATGACTGCCATTGTTCATAAGTAGCTAGTTCATAAGTAACTAGTTCATAAGTAGCTAGTTCATAAGTAACTAGTGATTCATCCCCGTACCAAAGACTGGGCCTTGAGAAGACCAAGGGAAATCAATCCATTTATCGGTTTTGCTCCAAGAGTATTCCGGCTTCACAATGCTTGTTGGTTTCTCATATAGGACTGCCGTTCGAACCTCTTTGACGTGACCGGCACAAAATTCTTGAACAATTCGCAGGGTCTCGCCGGAATCTGCAACATCGTCTGCAATTAAGACCGTCGCACCGGAAATATCAACTTGGCTAGGAACTGGTGGCAGCATCACTGGCATAGGCAGGCGTTGGTCAACGCCGGTATAAAACTCAACATTGATGATGAAGGCATTCTTTACATCGAGGGCGTAGCCCAGACCAGCGCCTAAGAAAAACCCACCACGAGCGATGGAAAGGATGATTTCTGGCCTAAACCCAGAGTCTGCAATGGTCTGCGCCAACTGCCGTGTGGCGGTCCCGAATATTTCATAGGTCATAACTTCGCGTTCGCTCATCTTCGAATCCTAATCCCGCTCTGTTGCAAACTCGTTAAGTGAAAATGGGTCATATCTGCGTCGAAAATGGCTAATCTGTTCTCGTACTGACGCACAAAGCACATTTGATCAACAAAGGAGTTGAAGTGAAGACCATCCTCGATGCAATCGGGAATACCCCCCTCATTAATATCGAGGGAATTTGGGTGAAGATGGAGTACCTCAACCCTTCCGGTTCCATAAAAGCACGAATCGCGAAGTACATGATCGAACGAGCAGAGTCTGAAGGGTTGATTCGGCCGGGTGACACTATTGTCGAAGCCAGTAGCGGAAATACTGGAAATGCCATGAGCATGGTGGCTGCTGTTAAAGGCTACAAAATGTTGGTAATCATGCCCGATGGAATGAGCCAAGAGCGAACTGCAATATCTCGGGGTTTCGGAGCCGAAGTTAAGACGATGGGCGATTTTCATGTGAACGACGCATTGGAGGAGGCGCGCAGAATTGGTTCGCAACCTGGATTCTTTGCCCCACAACAATTTGATAATGAGTGGAATGTTGAAGAGAACCGAGAATGGTTAGGCAAAGAAATTTTGGCGCAATTGCCGGTTCTGCCCGATCTCGTAATCGGTGGCGTGGGAACGGGTGGAACGATAGTTGGCGTCGGGCAAGCTTTCAAAGCTGCAAACCCGGCCTGCAAAGTCATTGCCCTTGAACCCGCAGAATCCTGCACCATCCTCTGTGGCGAAGTTGCCAAACATCTTATTGAGGGAATCGCTGATGGATTTGTTCCTGGCATCATCGAGCGCCATCGAGGCGAAATCGACGGTCTGGTGGATGTTCATTCAGATGAAGCTGTCGTAGAGATGAGGCGGTTGGCTTCAAAGCATGGTCTATTCGTAGGGCCATCTTCAGGTGCACATATGCTCGCCGCAAAGAAATTAAAAGAGGAATACAACGTAGAGAATGTTGTGACTTTCTTCTGTGACGAAGGTGAAAAATATATCAACGACTATTGGCTTGTTTAACAAAGATCAGAGCGAGAGAGCACTTTTCAATTTTGGTGCAAGCGATGTAGAGAATGATTCCGATAAATGCCCACCATCAACGAAAACTAAATAATTACCTTGAACGACTGAACAAGGGTCTGTATTGCAAATCCACAAAGTTGGGTCAACTAATTGAACTGCCATTTTGTTGGCAACTTCGCTCTCAACCAAGTGCCAAGCAGGGGCTGTGGCTTGGAAAAATGGGGTTGCGCACGCAGCAATGCTAAATGGATGAAGGATCAAGCAATCGGGGGCATCTACTGATGAAGCAGGAGTGTCTCCCATCAGAACTACCCGGGGAGAGGCCGCCTTCAACTTTGTAAGAGTACGAATCATGCCCGCTTTCCAAGCCGCGGTTCGAGCATCTCCAGTCAAAACCTTGCCTTTACCATCGACCGTCGCGAACCCCTTGGTTCCGGCAACAAGAACGATGTCGGGCTTTAATTTTGCAATCTTTGCTAAAGTCGCGATCCGCCAAGAAGTGCAGTTCTTCATCAAGATATGTGTGGTGCCATTCCACGGTGGGATATCAGCAGGCCAACAAGAAGACATGGTTAAACTCACGAAGTGCCAATTCTTTTTAATGGCAATAGCTTCAACGGCCGGAAACCAAGAGAGAGCGTGACTGTCTCCGTACAGCACGATCGTGTGACTGGATTTTGCATTTCCGTAAATACAAGTCGCGGCGGTCGGTAATAGATTTAATTGAACATGACAGCGATCTGCATATGGCTTTGGGCGATCTTCTAGCGCCGAAGAAATCATTGGCCGGATATTTAACGGCACCGCCCGATCAATCAATGTGGGCAAACCTGAAGCAGTCGTGGTCGTTGGGGTTGGCGAAATAGTCGTGGAAAGTGGAGAAGAAGTTGGAGTTGCTGAACTTGAGAAAGGGTCAGTCGGAGAAGGAGTGGGGGTTGGTGAGATATCAGCGCTGACACTTGTTGCGATTCCAGCAATTAGCAGTATCGCCACAAAAGTAGCTTTGACAACCCGTCGGTTCATATTCTCTTTGCTCCGATGTAAGGCAAATTTCCAAAGTAAGAACCGAATGATTCGATCTTTACTCGAGCACCAGTATGCGGAGCGTCAACCATCTTTCCGCCTCCAATATAGATGCCCACGTGATCAATCGGCCGACCAAAGAAAACTAAATCACCAGGACGTAGTTGATTTCTGGGCACATATCGACCAAAGCTATATTGGTAGGCAGCCGAGTGCGGAAGCGATACTCCTGCCGCCCCAAATGCGCGCATCGTCAACCCAGAACAATCCCAATAAACCGGACCTGCTGCGCCGAATACGTACATATCTCCCATTTGTTTGATCGAATAACGAAGAGCGATGGCTCCTCGGCCAGATCCGAGATTTGCATGTGCTGCGAGCGCTAGCGAAGCTGCATGATCGGCGTTCTCTCGCGCATTGGTCAAACTCGTCAATTTTGCTCGCTGGGCCTTGGACAGTTGGGAAAGAATCTTTTGTGCTTGAGCAAGTTTCGCCTGTGCAGCGGCAGCTTGCGCGACATATCGCGCCTTAACAGCACGAACTAAATTGAGTTTTTGATTGACCGTGATGGACGTTGCTTGAAGTCGTTGCTTGGCTACCGAGAATTGACGAAGTTGCAAAGTCTTTCGTTTAGTCAGCGCCTCTAGCGATCCTGCTGAGGAAAGATACAAAGTTGGGTTTGAAGAGAAAAGTAATTGCATGCTCTGACTGAGTGCACCTGACTTGTACTCTTCGGCAGCAATGGCACCTAGAGATTTTTTGTACTGATTTACGCTGTTTGCTTCTTGATTCGACTGCGATTGAACTTGAGCCAAAGTGTGGGTCAGTTGATTGAGTTGAACCTGTGCTTGCTGCGCTCCCTCGGCAATGTTTGTTGCATCCTGTTCGAGGCGTTGAACTTGGGCTCGAACCGCCGCCAAATTGGGCGCCGCCTGAGCAGGAGAAATGTGAACCAACGAGGTGGCAAATAACCCCGCGGTGAGGGTTAAACGCGTTCTCGCTCTCACTCGCACGTAAAGAGGCTAACTGGAAATAGAACAGATACTCAACTTCTTTCCCAGCATAAAAGGTGCGGATTACCTGTGAATTTCACTTTCTCCTGAACGGCTAACGTTAGGCTCGCAAACTTCTATACTTTCATTATGTCCTTCGGCGCTCTGTCTCCAGAGCAACTCCCCAGCAATGCGGGAAATAAGAGTTTTCTCTTCGCATGGATAAAAGAGCTACGCATTCATCAATGGTTAAAGAATCTTCTCCTCTTCGCACCTATTCTCGCGGCCCATCAGGAGGCGAATAGTTCGAAAATAGCAAAACTTGTGGAAGCCTTTTTTGCCTTTGGGTTGATTGCGTCGTCGGTCTATTTAACAAACGATCTCATTGATATTGAATCCGACCGAGCGCACCCGAGAAAGTCTCGCCGTGGCTTTGCATCAGGCCAAATTCCCATCGTCCAGGGCAAGATTGCAATTCCTCTTCTCCTACTCGTTGGATTTCTTCTTGCCGGATTTGCTGGTTCCAATTTTGTCGGCTGGCTTGTTGTCTATTTGTTAACGACTTTGGCATATTCCTTTACATTAAAACAAATTGCAATTGTCGACTGCCTAACCTTGGCATCGCTATACGTGATTCGCATCATCGCGGGCGCTGCCGTCACCCATATTCCACTCTCTTTCTGGCTGCTGGCCTTTTCAATTTTCCTCTTTCTCTCACTCGCTTTTGTCAAGAGATTCGCTGAACTTCACACGCTTCGAAACTCTTCTCGTACGACTCTGACGGGACGCGATTACAGTGAAGAAGATGAAGGATTGGTCCAACTTTTAGGAGTCAGCTCGGGATTTGCCGCCGTTCTTATTCTTGGTCTATACGTCAACACCGACACCGTTCGTCAACTTTATAAATCACCCGAAGTTGTGTGGGGATTAGTCCCGGTTTTGTTGTACTGGATCAGTTTCATCTGGCTCAAGGCAAACCGCGGCGAGATGAACGATGATCCTCTGGTTTTCGCAGTGAAGGATCGCGCGAGCCTGCTCTCTGGTCTTCTCTTCGCAGCAATACTTTTCGTCGGAACAGTTGGTTGGCCGTGGTGAAAGTTAGTAGCTGGGGTCTGCTGACCAATGACGAACACGACGTTCGACCTTTTTCACAAGATCTCAAACTTCATAATTCAAGCGTTAAAAGTCTCGCAGCAGGACTCGAACGCAGTTATGGTGATGCTGGGCTTAATCCTGACGGAGTTCTGTGGAGCACTACCTTTCTCAATAAATTAATTTCATTCGACCCAGATTTAGGGGTGCTCACCGTAGAAGCTGGGATTTCCTTGAAAGAAATCCAAGATCTCTTTGTTCCTCGTGGATGGTCTCTACCCGTTACCCCCGGAACTGAATATGTGACAGTTGGCGGTGCCATCGCCAACGATGTCCATGGAAAGAGCCATCACATGTATGGCAGCTTTTCAGACAACCTCATCTCACTTACTCTGCTTCGTACTGATGGCGAAACCATCGTTAGCTCCCCTGAGGATAATTCAAATTGGTTCTGGGCAACGGTCGGCGGAATCGGATTAACCGGAGTCATCATTTCAGCTCAACTTCAACTCCAAAAAATTCCGGGACCTTGGCTTGCTACCGAAACTCTAACTTTCCCCAATCTCACCGAGTTTTTCGAAATTTCAAACGAGAGTGCCGCTTGGGAAAATAGCGTTTCCTGGATTGATTGCGTAGGAGTTGGCGGGCGAGGACTATTCATGAGAGGAAATCGAACCTCTGAAATTGGAAAAGGAAAGATTTCTCACTCCAGTCCGAGTGTTCCCGTTACACCGCCCTTCTCTTTGGTTAATGCTCTTACCTTGCGGGTATTCAATGAACTTTATTTTCGAATGAACTCCCTTAAAAAAGAAAAAGGGTTGCAGCACTACAAGAAATATTTCTACCCGCTCGATGGAATTCAAAATTGGAATCGCATTTATGGCAAACGCGGCTTCTACCAATACCAAAGCGTCATCCCGCCGGAATCCGCAAAAGCAGCCACTGAAGAAATGTTGAAGACAATTTCAAAGGCGAAGGAGGGATCGTTTTTAGCGGTCTTGAAAACCTTCGGCGAACGAAAGTCACGAGGACTGCTCGGTTTTCCAGGTCCGGGAACCACCTTGGCCCTCGATTTTCCCAATCGAGGCGAGAGCACTCTGAAACTATTTGATCGCTTGGATTCCATAGTTCTATCGGCAGGTGGAAAACTCTATTTAGCTAAAGATGCTCGAATGTCACGAGAGATGTTCGAAGCGACATATCCAAGAATTTCCGAATTTAGCGCCTTCCGAGATCCAGGTATCAGTTCAGCAATGTCCAGAAGATTGCTCGGCTCCTAGAGTTATCTCATGCAACATATCGTCATTGTCGGAGCCACCTCCACCATCGCTCGCGAATGCGCTCTGATCTGGGCGAAAAGACCGGAGACCAGCCTGCATTTAGTTGGTCGTGATGACGAGAGACTCTTGGCAGTGCGAAGCGACTTACTGGTTAGATTTCCAGAAGTTTTGATTTCGACCCACACCGTGGATTTCCTGGATGCACGAGCAATCGACACGTTGGTCTCAGAAATTGGCCAGAGCGTAGGTATTGATAAGGCTTTAGTGGCGCATGGCTTTATGCCGGATCAATTGGCCGCTCAAGCCGATCTAAGTTTGCTTAAAGAAACACTTGAGGTCTCCGGGGTCTCCCCCATCCTTTTTGCGGAGAGTTTTGCAAAACACTTCTTCGCAAGTGATAGCGGCACTCTAGGTGTCATAAGTTCTGTCGCCGACGTCCGCGGCCGTCGAAAAAACTATATCTACGGTTCCACAAAGGCGATGATCAGTTATTACCTCGCAGGCTTGGCTCATCGCGCTTTCGGCACATCGGTAAAAATTATTTCGCTAAAACCCGGTCCTACTGCAACTCCAATGACAGGTCATCTACCAAACCGTGGCCTAGCGAAGGCTTCAAAAGTAGCCGCAGGAATCGTCGAAGCAATGGATGGACCGACTGGCGTCGTATTTTTACCGAAAATCTGGCGACTGATAACACTTATCATTGGCCTACTGCCAACACGGGTTTTCAATAGGCTAAATCTCTAGTTGGAATTTGTAACTGACTTATAGGGAGAGTTTTGTTCACGGGAAAGAAAAAAATCGTACTTCGTTCGGTGCTGAGTTTGGCAATCGCCTTTACCGTTCTTGTCACCTGGTCCCTCGGGGGTGCGATTCTTAAACCAACAAACGACCCGATATCGGCGAAGGCTGCAGAGTGGGCTAGAGACCACGGACTTGGCAGCATCGTGACGGGTCTGGAGGCTCTGCAGTACAAACTCAACCCACCAAAAATTGGTGGAAAACCCAATATCAAAGTTCTGGTCGATCGACCAAGCCAAACACCTTCCCCCTCATCTTCAATTTTGGCACCGGAGATCGGAATTCAAAATCCAATTCCATCCATCGTTACGCCCGCTGTTGCAGGCGAAGGAAAATATGACGCAGCCGTAACTGTAAATGGTCTACCCATTATTCAAACCGCCTACGTGAGACCCGATGCGAAACACAGTTCATATCTTTCAGCAGTCATTTGGATGTCTGGTGCTCACGTGCGATTTGAACAGCATCCTGGCGCTTCAGACCCTGGACACCTATCTATGTGGTCTGAGAAGAGTTACCTCTCCAATCAGGCTAGTACTGGTCTAGTTGCCGCCTTCAACGGCGGGTTCAAAGTTCGAGATTCAACAGGTGGCTTTTATCAAAATGGGCATACCTTTGGAACCTTACGAAAAGGCGCCGCGTCACTGGTTGTTTATACCGATGGGACAAGTGATATCGCCCAGTTCGGACGTGATTTCGTCCTCTCTCCGAAAGTCGTATCCATTCGACAAAATCTCGACCTACTCATTGATGGTGGAAAAATCTCGCCGAACATCGACTCTGCAGTTCGTTCCTCCTGGGGTGCAACACTCGGTGCAAAGGTTTATGTATGGCGATCGGGCATCGGTATCACTGCATCCGGAGATTATGTATTCGTGATTGGCAATGCGCTCTCCGCAGTCTCCTTAGCTAATTTACTTATAAATGCCGGAGCAGTCAGAGCAATGCAGTTGGATATAAATCCTGAGTGGGTCTCGTATTACTACTACTTACCCACCGCAAATGGCCTGCTCAAATCTTTTAAGGTTTCCGATTTCGCACGTCCGGCATCTCGATACTTTGCCTCAACTAGCCGTGACTTCTTTGCTGTCTACTCGAAGTAGCTACTTTTTGAGGGTATAACCGGTTGGGCACTTTGGGTTAACTTCGGTGACCTTCTTCGAAGTCGAACCTTTAACGTACGTAATTGTTTTCTTCGCAATGAAGGCTGACATAGGCGCTGGAGTCTGCTTCACGTTTATATATTGTGCCTGGATTTGGCTAACTTTGGCATCTAATAGTTTGTGATAGCTAGAAACATAATCAGAGAAGCTGGAAATTGCTTCGATATCAACGGTTGAATCTCCAGTAAGAGTTGGAGCAGTAGGACGCAATTTCTTGTACTTGAGAAGATCTGCTGCGCCATTTGGATAAGTGGCAACAGCCTTAGCTAACTCGACGTCCAGTTGTGCTAATACATCCGTTGAGCCAGCCAGAAGATCTTTTGCCGCCGCCACCAGTTGTTGCATATTTTGAGTGGGGGTCACGACGTTGGCAACAGTTTTTTCAGACCAGACATCCTTTGTCAGGCACTTGACTACTACTGCACATATCATCGGAGTTCCATGTGCGATTCCAAAACCTTCAGAGCCAAGATATTTGCTGGTTGCGATTCCGATGACTCGACCAGTTCTATCGAAGACCGGTCCGCCTGAATTTCCAGGATTTATATGAGCAGTTGTAGTTGCCATGAACGAAGAGACTTCGACGCTCGAGATTATTCCTTCGGTCAATATTCCAGGGTGGCCTAATGGGCTACCAATAATTCCATCCCACCAGCCTTGCTCTGGTGTTGAACCAGTCCAATCTAGACCAGGCAAAGAGGTCTTGAGCAAGATTCCAGCAACATCTAGATCTTCATCCCAAGTCCAAAGATATCCATCGACATGTCGCTGATCGGGAAGGGCAACATCGACCTTTCGCGACTTTTGGCAATCCTTTATCACGTGCTGATTGGTGATGAGATAGGTCGTATATCCAGCTGCGCTGAGTGTTGTGGGCAAATCAACCTTTAGCGCCCAACCGGTTCCTAAACCAGTTCCGCAAGTTAAGGTCACTACCGATTTTGTCACCGAAGCAGCCAACGATCCTAGATTTGTTGGTGGTGTATCGGGGGAAAGAATGGGATCGAGAATTGGGACAGTCAAGGTAGGTACAACTTTTGCATCTGGAGTCAATGTTGTGACGGCAGCAGTAACGGATGCGCCAATCTTCAATTTCCAAAAAGCATCAGGTACTAGATCAACTAAATTCTTTCCTTTTGGGTCGAAGACGGAGACGCCTCGAACCCCAATAGATGCTGGCAATGATAGGCAGGTCTTTGGGAATTGGAATCCGATCCAATCTGAGACTTGGGTTAAATCGGTAAAGGTCTGGACAGCACATTTGGAAGTGATTTCATCGCCATTGGTAGTTTTCTCGACGAAGAGTCCATCGTGCTCAACATTGGCAAGATATGGGGTGGTGCTGGTGCGCAATTCGTAATCCACTTTTGAATCACCATTTGTATCGATTTGGATCGCGGCGTAAGAACCATCCGAACCGGCGTATAGATCTGCGGTGACTGGCTTCAAGAAATTCAAGTAAAAGTAATAGAGCCCAGGGTTTTCGTCATTTGTCCCGAAGTGGACTTGCTGAATGGCATATTTGATGGGCAGAGAGGCAACGGCCTTGGAGTGGGTTGGGCTGGTTTGGTAATCGATCCAGGTGGCCCTAGCGGTAGGTGCCGTAGCTACTTGGAGTGACAGGGCAATGAGAGCCATCGAGAGCACGGCACCTTTTCCAACTCTCGAATTACTCTTTTTCCTCGCGTTCACATCTCAATTCTCTACCTTTGTAAACCAAAGTTCTACAGAAATTGAGGTTTAATACTGTCTGACTCCCCACATTGCGTGGTACCCCTCCCCTAGTGGCTAGTCCGTGCCCTCCTCCAGCGCAACGCGATCGAGTGGCTTATCAGATCCGGTGTTGAGGATTGGGGCGCGGTGCGAGATTGGCTTGGCCCCACCGGGCTCTAATTCACCAATGAGAGTGAATGCTCCTGCACCTAGTTGGCCCTGTTCTGTGTAGAGCTCGAGTTTGGCTCTGGTATCAGCGATATCAAGGTTTCGCATAGTCAACTGACCAATTCGATCAACAGGACCAAAGGCGGCAGATTCGGTTCGCTCCATCGAAAGTTTGTCTGGGTGGTAGCTAAAGGCGGGACCGTCAGTCTTAATGATTGAATAATCATCGCCGCGCCTCAAGCGAATTGTGACCTCACCCGTAACAACAGATGCAACCCATCGTTGCAAAGACTCTCGCAACATAAATGATTGCGGATCGAGCCAACGACCTTCATACAACAGTCGACCCAAACGACGGCCTTCGGCGTGATAATTCGCAATCGTGTCTTCGTTGTGAATCGCACTGAGAAGTCGTTCGTAAGCAATGAACAAAAGGGCCATTCCCGGTGCTTCATAAATACCACGGCTCTTTGCTTCAATGATCCGATTCTCAATTTGATCTGCCATTCCTAAACCGTGGCGACCTCCAATGAGATTTGCCTCGTTCATAAGATCAACAGATGAATCAAAGTTCTTTCCGTTTATTGCGACAGGTCGTCCTTGAACATATTGAATAACAACATCTTCGGAGTCGATGGAAACAGTTGGGTCCCAAAATTTCTTACCCATAATTGGTTCAACAATTTCCAAACTGACATCAAGATGTTCCAACTGTTTGGCTTCATGGGTGGCACCAAGAATATTTGCATCGGTCGAATAAGCCTTTTCCACGCTGTCGCGATATGGCAATTTATTTGCAACCAACCATTCCGACATTTCTTTTCGCCCGCCAAGTTCGCGAACGAAATCGGCATCCAACCAAGGTTTGTAAATCCTCAACTCTGGGTTTGCCAGGAGTCCGTAGCGATAGAACCGTTCGATGTCATTACCTTTGTAGGTTGAGCCATCG
>CAIMZW010000079.1 GCA_903846075.1 uncultured Actinomycetes bacterium | reverse complement strand
TTTGAGAAGACCAATTGCTTCGACATCATCCTTATCGAAAACAATCATGGGATAACCACTGGCATTTCGTTCGATCGGCCCTCGATCGAGTAAGCCAATATCAGAGAGGGCAACCGCGCAGGGGTGCATGGAGAGATGGCGCGGCAGGCCATCTAGTCGACCCGCCAATTCAATCGCCATTCGCATAATCGGAGTAGTTAAATTAAGGCTCTTGAGTTCGGGAAGATTCTCTAGCGCCTTGGCGATATTGCGAGCGCGAATATGAGGTAAAGATTTAGCAATCAAATCAATCTCCATAGGAGAGATACCTAACGCAGCACCAACATCGCGAATTGCATGGCGAGCGCGGTATGTCTCGACCATAGATACGGTGACGCAACGTGAAGTATTACCTGGCTTACTCCAATCGGGATCGCCATACCTATCAAAAACTGCATCATAAATTTCCAACCGTCTAGCGGATTCAACATCAATATCGATATCAGGAAGTTCGTTGCGCAGTGGCGAACAGAAACGTTCCATGAGCAACCCATATCGCATGGGTTCTACACCTGAGATACCAAGAAGATGACAGATAAGTGAGCCAGCGCCACTACCTCTAGCCGCAACACGAATCCCTCGTTCCCGAGCCATATCTGTTATATCGGCAACGGTAAGAAAATACGATTCATATCCCAAAGTTCGTACGGTTGCCAGCTCCTCTTCCAATCGAAGTGCGGCAGGCACGGAATCGGATCCGGAATATTTGCGATGGAGCCCGACCTCGCATCGATCGCGAAGTTGGGTAATTAGCCCCTCTCGATTTTTTGCACCCACGACAGTCGGTTCCGGAAGATGAATTTCGCCAATACCGATATCACGTCGCGGCGAGAGTAAAGAGCGCTGTGCCCAATCATTGGTAGTGGCAAGCAAAGTTCGACCGTTGCGCTCCCCCGCAGCTCTAGCTATCTCATCGGCCAATACGATCATCTCTTCGTTATTTTTGAGATAGCCCTCGCTATTTTGTCGTTGTACATGGCGGTGATGAAGGGGAACTAAATTTCGAGTTGCATCGAGAACATCTGCGACTGGACCATCAGCACGATCGCGCATTCGAACCGCATTAGTGATGACTGCAGGCAATCCATGGTCGCGAGCAAAGCCAAGCATCCGAGCCGCCAATGGCGTCGAGAATGGCCCATCACCTTTTGTCTGATGAGAGACGCACTCCAGTGCCTGATCTGCGAAGAGTTCCCGCATCGAGTTATAGATAGAGAGCGCCTCATCATTACGCCGCGCCCCCACGGCAGTAGCCAATTGAGAATCTGGGCCATGGAGAAGTAGAAGACCGGCGGAGTATTGCGAGAATTTCTCAAGGAGTGAATATGTTAAAAGATTATCTTCCCCGGTGAGATTGATTGCCGTGACGAGACGATAGAGCGAAGGCAAAGTGCCTGATTGAGCCAATATGGTGACGCGATATTTCTTATGAATAAGGCTGAGGTTGACCCCAAGGATGGGTTCGATCCCAAACTTCTCACAACTTTGGGCAAATCGAATCGCCCCTGCCATGCCGTCGCGATCGGTAAGGGCTAGGGCGTTCATCCCAAACTCGGCGGCGCGTTCGACTAAATGTGATGGCTGTGCAGTGCCATATTTAAAGGAGTAGCCACTAGAGGTGTGGAGATGGGTAAAGGGCGAGGATCGCTTCATGACAATCTACGAGACTCTAAAGTGGGCGCGAAGTTGGACGAATGAGCCAAGTACCAGTGATCTCATCGCGTTCGATTTCAAAGGTGGTCATGGAACCAATCGGAGCCGCCTCCACCCGCCAAATTGCTCTGGCTCCATCATCGAAAATATTGCTCTCAGTGAGGTGGTGATTGCCATCATCGATGCGATTCCACCAACCACCAGATTCTCGCCAACGCGAAACAATCGAATGAATATGGAAGTGGCGACCCTTATAAATAAACTCGACCGGATCGCCTTCGGGCGCGACAACACGAAAGCCCGGCGCGGACACCGGTTGATCTGGGTTTACTGAGTATTCGAACATATGTTCGAAAGATAGTCACCTGAACCGACAGAGGCAAGGTGCAGAAAATATCGGGCAAAACGGACAAAGCTCAGACTAAATCAGGCGGGAAAAATCTTGGCAGTGACACTATGTCCCGGTGGATATCACCCTAGCTCTCGCCAGCGGCGCCTTCATAGGCGCAGTCCTCGGTTTCGTCGGGGCAGGTGGAGCGATGCTCTCCGTTCCGATCTTGATCTACATCTTTCACTTCTCCCCCAGCCATGCAACTACTGCCGCGCTAGCAATCGTCTTTATCTCTGCGCTCTCGGGAACAATTCCCAAATTTCGCAGTAAAGATATTCTCTATCGGGATGCTTTCTCCGTGTGGGGCATCGGTCTGGTAACGAATGTGGGCGCTTCTGCCTTATCCAAACATCTCTCACCTGATGTGATCGTCACCGGCTTTGCCGGAGTTCTTGTCGTAGCTGCACTTTCAATGCTTCGATCTCCATTCAAGCCAAACCCAGAGCGACGAATTCCTGTTGGGGTCCTTGTTGTCATCTCACTCATCATTGGAGCAATCACTGGTCTATTTGGAATCGGTGGCGGCTTTCTAGCCATTCCCATTCTTGTTCTCTTCTACAACACGCCACAAAATAAAGCGGCTGGAACTTCATTACTCATTATTGCCTTGAACTGTTTCACCGCATTCATTGCCCATCATTCGGTCTGGCATGAAATTCGCTGGTCCATTCCCACTGCAATAACTATTGCTTCAGTAACGGTCGCACTACTTGCTTCCCACTACAGCGTGAAAGTTCCAGCCACAATCCTGCGACGCGCATTTGCAATTCTTCTTATTCTGATTGCGGTCTATTCGATGGCGAGGACATGGTTAATTCATTAAGAACGAATAGTTTTTGATAAATATCCAGTAAGAATCAAAACCAAACATGGAAATGCCAAAGCCACGGGCAGATTGATTGCATCAGCTAAGCCACCGGTAACAACAGGGCCAACGTAATAAGAGAAGAGACTTATAACCGAGATTCGCGCAATAGATATGGATGGCGCGATCCCAGGAATTCGTCCCGTTGCGGAAACGAAAGCTGGAACCATCGGCGCAATTCCAAAACCTGCGATCGTGAATCCGGCGGTCACTACTACTAAAGCCAAGATCCGATGTGATGATGAAAGTGGAACTCCAATGGCGATCCCAAGACCAAATGCTGCGCCACCAATATAGCCACCTAGTTTTACGACAAGTTGAGGCGAGAATTTCATCATCAACCAATCACCACTAAATCTGCCCACAATCATGGCGATGGTAAAGCAACCATAAGCAGTGGCATCCAAACCAGTGGCAATGTGCATATGTTCGTGCAACAAAATTCCAGCCCAGTCTGTAGCAGACCCTTCTGGAAGTAAACATCCGATAAGGCCTAAGCCCATCAACCAAATCAACCCCGTTCCTTTGCCGAACCAAGCAAGGTGTGCGGGCATTTCCTCTTCGTGACCTCGATACCCATCAAGGGATTTCGGCAAGAGGGTTGTAATAAGAAGTGGAAAGGCAACAAAGGTGAAAATCGAAATCCAGAGCAAATTGGTATGTGGAGAAACTTTATGAGAGAGAAAACCGCCAATTAATGTGGCAAAGAGTGCACCTAAACTCCAACAGCCATGAAAACTCGACATATATTTGCGATTCAAAATTCTTTCAATGGCAACCGCTTGGGTATTCATCGCATTATCTATTCCGGAATAACCGAATCCCATAACAAATAGCGATCCAAAGAGAGCCCATTTGGAATGTGCGCTAGACAATCCCAAAACACTTACTGATGTAATGGGGCCGGAGAGAAGTGCGATCTGTCTTGTACCGAATTGATGAATGAGACGGCCACTTAATTGAGCTCCAGCCAGAAGGCCTAAAGGTCCACCTATAAGAATGAGTCCAAATTGTGAATTGGAAAGTGCCAGCGCGTGTTTAATTTCCGGAATTCTTGGTACCCACGCGATGAGAACAATCCCCATGACGATGAAGGTGAGCCAAACCGTATTTCGAGCCCGAAGTGCCAATCTTTGCTCCGCTGACACGACTTCCAACTCTCGGCTCATAGATACCGAACTTTATGCGACTTTTCTCAGGCAGATTCTCACTTTTCGCTGCGAATCTTAAACTTCAACCCTGTACCGTCCCCCCATGGACAATAGTCAGGAACATTTGCATAAAAGTTTTCATGATCAACAACTCGCGGTGAAGGTTCCTCAGATAACCATCTTCTTTTGGATCATC
>CAIMZW010000078.1 GCA_903846075.1 uncultured Actinomycetes bacterium | reverse complement strand
TTACCGCTGGGGTACCAGGACTCGAACCTAGACAAGCTGAACCAGAATCAGCTGGGCTGCCAATTACCCCATACCCCACCAGAACTAGCTGCGAACTGGAAGAGCAAAGGATACCTTGAAAAAGAGTTAGCTTTGAACGGCCAACTCCAGTCGGGCGAGTGATTTATCTCGTCCGAGAAGCTCCATCGACTCAAAAAGTGGCGGCGAAATGTGGCTGCCGGTCACGGCAATTCGAACTCCCCCAAAGGCAATACGGGGCTTGAGACTAAGGCCTTCGATGAGAGCGGATCGCAGAGCCGCCTCGATTGCCTCGTGGGTCCACTCGTTCAGTCCGATGAGGGCTTGGTGAGCAGACTTGAGAACGGCTTGCGATTGCTCGTCGGAAATCCGTGGCAATTCTTCGGGATCAACCGAGAATTCACTCACGAAGAGGAACTTAAGCATCGCAGGAACTTCAGCCAAATTCGCGATTCGTTCCTGAATTATGGGAAGAGCCAATTTCACTAATTCGATTTCCGAATCGGTGCCGGCAATAACACCCGAACGAGTCAGGAATGGAAGAGTTCGATTCAAGAAATCATCTAGATCGAGGGCACGAATTTTGTCGCCGTTGATAGCTTCTAATTTCTTCATATCAAAACGAGCAGGACTGGAGTGAACGCGCTCGACCGTAAAGAGTTGGGCAATCTCTTCGCGAGATACATCCTCGCGATCATCCCCCGGTGACCAACCTAGTAGCGCGAGGTAGTTACAAATTGCCTCCGGTAAATAACCGGCATCGCGATACCAAGCGATGGAGACTTCACCATTTCGCTTGGATAGTTTTGCATTGTCTTGGCCCATGACGAAAGGAAGGTGGGCAAAGTCTGGGTAATCCTCGAGGGCAACGCCCATTGCCTGGTAGACCCGGATTTGGCGCGGTGTAGATGAAAGCAAATCCTCACCGCGGAGAACATGGGTTACCTTCATCATCACGTCATCCACGGCAACTGCCAAAGTGTAGAGAGGTGAGCCATCGGCGCGAACGAGAACGAAGTCCGGAACAAAGTTGTGATCGAACGTTACTTCGCCACGAATGAGGTCGGTGAACGTTGTTTCGCCATCAGGCATCCGCATGCGAACGACAGGCTTTCTCCCCTGTGACAGGAAATCGGCAAGTTCGGCTTCGGAAAGACTGCGGCATTTGCCGTCGTATCCCGGAGCTACATTGGCCGCGCGTTGAGCTTCACGCCTTGCCTCTAATTCTTCGGCGCTGCAATAGCAGTAATAGGCATCGCCTTGGTCAAGAAATTTCTGGGCCCATTCGGCATAAATATCCAGGCGTTGGCTCTGAAGATATGGACCATAAAGACCACCGACTTCAGGGCCCTCATCCCAAGTAAGACCCAACCACCGCAAGGTGTCCAGGGCTGCAGCAATGTATTCATCGGTGACACGTTCGCGGTCGGTATCTTCAATGCGGAAAATGAATGTTCCTCCGGTATGACGGGCGTAAGCCCAATCAAAAAGCGCGGTGCGAATATTTCCGACATGCAGATCACCGGTTGGTGAAGGCGCAAAGCGGACGCGGACAGGGCGATTATTTGGCACGGGCGGACACCTTATTCATAAGAGAACCGATTCCTTCAATGGTTACAACAACTTGTGATCCCTCTCGCATCGGACCAATTCCAGCGGGAGTTCCCGTCAGAATGACATCACCTGGCAACAAGGTCATCACCGATGTAACGAAGGCAATAATCTCCGGGATCTTGAAAATCATGGAAGAGATGGGTTCGGATTGCTTAACTTCACCATCAACTGAAGTCGTCAGCAATTGCTCTTGTGGATCAAATTCAGTTTCAATCCATGGTCCTAGCGGGCAGAAGGTATCGAAGCCCTTGGCGCGGCTCCATTGACCATCTTTCTTCTGTAGGTCTCGAGCCGTGACGTCATTGCCAATTGTGTAGCCGTAGATGACATCGCGAAAACGCTCTTTGGGAACATCCTTACAGATGCGACCGATGACAACGGCGAGTTCACCTTCAAAATCGACGCGCTCACTCATTCGAGGCCATTGAATAGTTTCGTTTGGACCAATAACCGTCGTGTTGGGCTTGATAAAAATGATGGGTTCTTCTGGAACAACAGAATCCATTTCGGCAGCATGGTCGGCGTAGTTCTTCCCGATGCAAACAACCTTGCTGCGAGGGATGATGGGTGCCAAAAGTCGAACATCAGAAAGGGCAACTTTGGTCTCGGTGGGCACAATTCCGGAGTACATCGGATCGCCTTTGAGAACCAAGATTTCATCGCTGGAATTGAGAATCCCGTAAGCGGGGTCGGAGCCAAGTCCGGTGGCTTGCGATGAGGCAAAACGAACAATTCTCATGCTCAAACCTTATCGTTAAAGCAATTCCAACTCTTCGCCCGGATTTATCCAGAAGACCTGTGCGGAGGCGGAGAAATTCGTGACGGCATAAATGCTGGACTGTTCTGGTTTGGTCCCAGCAACAACTATTGCTTCGATTCCTGAAATCTGACTTGCAAGCGCAACCACGAGAACAGCGTGAATTGCATCGACATGAAATTCACCAATAGCCACCGGAATTGCGACATAGGTACGACCGGTTGTATCTCGTAGTGCCGCGGCAGATGCCGAACCTGACCTTGCCTGGGTCGCTTTGGCCAAGGTGAGGAGCTTGAGATCTTCTGGATTATTGCTCACGCATCTCCCGCCTTTCTTCCTTTGCTTCATCAATTCGACTTGCGAGAACTGTGCCAATTCGATGGCGTCGACCAATAGGGCGTTCGGCGGTTATTTTCCAACCGTCAATGGTGATGGTGCTGCCTGGAATAGGCACCCGACCCAATTTCTTGGCTAGGAATCCGCCGAGACTGTCCACATCTTCACGTTCTTCCTCGGACAGTTCTAGATCAAATGCATCAGAGAAATCTTCCACGTGAAGCCGTGCTGAAAGTCGGGCGGTATCTGCATCGAGCCATTCAATCTCTTGCTCGGTCTGGTCGTATTCATCGGCAATCTCGCCGACAATCTCTTCGAGAATATCTTCGATGGTGATTAACCCGGCGGTGCCGCCGTATTCGTCGATCACGATGGCCATATGAATCTGATCGCGTTGCATTTCCTTTAACAAATCAGCTGCGGTTTTCGTCTCAGGAACAAATGTTGCCGGGCGAATATGTTGTTCGACTTTTTCAGTTTGTTCAGACTCATGGTGTTCGTGAACGCGTTTGGCAAGATCCTTCACGTAGGCAATACCTACTACATCATCAAGGTTCTCAGTGATGACTGGGATTCGGGTAAAGCCAGAACGGAGTGCGAGGGAAAGACCTTGACGCAACGTTTTGTTGCCTTCAATCCAGACCATGTCGGTTCGAGGAACCATAAGTTCGCGGACGTGAGTTTCGCCCAGATCGAAGACCGAGTGAATCATTTCGCGTTCGGACTCTTCTACAAGTCCGCGCTCTGAGGCTTGGTCCACCAAGTCACGAAGTTCAGCTTCACTGGAGAACGGACCAGTACGAAATCCACGACCTGGTGTAATCGCATTGCCGATGAAGATGAGAAGTGTTGTGAGTGGGCCAAGAATTCGAGCGAGGAAGTCAGCAACAACCGCGGCGGGCCGAGCCCACGACATCGCGTGTTGCTTACCCAAAGTACGAGGTCCAACTCCGACCACCACATATGAGAGAACCACCATGACCGCAATCGCGAAGAAAATGCTTTCGCCACGATTATGGGATTTCAAAAGAAAGGCATTTGCGACCAAAACAGTAGCCGTAAGTTCGCAAGTCTTTCTTACTAAAAGCAATACGTTGAGGTAGCGATACGGCTCTTGAATTACCTTCAGCATCCGTTGTGCTTGCTTTGGTTTATTCTCAATCAAGTCATCAACGATTACCCGAGAAATTGAATTCAAAGCGGATTCACTTCCGGCAAGAAAGCCGGCAAAAAGCAAAAGGGCAATGACAATGAGGATGGTTACAAGATTCATGAATTCGCCCGCCATTTGGTAAGAATCTTTTCCTGCAAGGAAAACATCGCCTTCTCTTCCGTTAGTTCGGCATGGTCGAAACCGAGTAAATGCAGAACGCCATGAACAGTCAGCAGATGGAGTTCATCGGCAAGAGTTTTCAACTGGGTTGATTTATTTGCGAACTCTGGACAGAGAACGATATCTCCGACAACTCCAGGACCTTTTGATGCGCTATCGGGCTTGAGCTCATCCATGGGAAAAGAAAGAACATCTGTCGGACCAGGTAGCCCCATCCATTCGACGTGAAGATCTGTCATAACATCTTCATCGACAATTCGAATGTTTAACTCCGATTCATGATGGATGCCCATCTCGGTCAGCGCGAAATCAGCAAGGTCAAGAATGGAATCTTCATCGCAAGTGATGCCCGACTGATTAGAAATTTCTATATTCATAATAATTACTTGCTCGCGCAAGAATTAACGATCACCAGTCCCAGAACGAAGGGATCGGGTTGGAGATTGTGGCTTTTGGTCATCAAATCGTCCGTATGCACTGACGATTTCACCGACCAGTCGATTTCGGACGACATCTTCTGCTGTCAATTGCATAAAGCAAATATCCTCAACGCCATCAAGAATGTCATGAACAACTCGAAGTCCTGATTGGGTGCCATTAGGAAGATCGACCTGAGTCACATCTCCAGTAATGACCATCTTGGAACCAAACCCGAGACGAGTCAGAAACATTTTCATCTGTTCGGCAGAGGTGTTTTGAGCTTCATCCAAAATGACGAAGGCATCGTTCAAGGTGCGACCACGCATGTAGGCAAGGGGTGCGATTTCAATAATTCCCGATTGCATGAGTCGTGGGATTGATTCCTGATCGATCATGTCATGCAAAGCGTCAAAGAGCGGACGAAGGTAAGGGTCGATCTTCTCCTGCAAAGTGCCTGGAAGAAATCCCAATCTCTCCCCTGCTTCGACGGCCGGCCTGGTCAAAATAATTCGGTTCACTTGCTTGGTTTGCAGAGCCTGAATTGCCTTGGCCATAGCCAAATATGTTTTACCGGTACCGGCAGGACCAACGCCAAAGGTGATGGTGTGATTATCAATCGCTTCGACATATTTCTTTTGATTGGAAGTCTTGGGGCGAATTGTTTTGCCACGATTGCTCAAAATATTGAGCGAGAGAACCTCACCAGGATGCTCGGCAGGTGTGTGGCGAAGCATGGTGATCGATCGCTTGACGGCATCAATAGACAAAGTTTGACCGGCACGAATGAGAACGAGAAGCTCACGAACCAGGGTTTCGAATTGCGCGACCTGAGCCAAGTCACCCGAGGCGAAAATTTCATTGCCTCGGACGGTGATAGAAATGTCGGAGAACTCTTCTTCAAGAATTCGTAAATGTGCATCGTGAGGTCCGGTAAGTGCGACCATCGGGATGGCAATCGGGACGGTAATCAATGCGGGTTCCATTGCGGATCAGTCTACTTTTAACCTGGTGGCCATGCGAACTCTCTGCCACCCAAAAGGTGAAGATGAGCGTGAAAAACACTCTGGCCAGCCGACTCGCCAGTGTTAAAAACCAGACGATAACCCGTTAATCCTTCGCTCTCTGCCAAATCTGCCGCAACGGTGAGAAGTTCGGCTGCGACGGAAGGAGCGCTCATTGCTAATTCTGCAGCGTTCGGAAAATGGCCTTTGGGAACGATCAAAATGTGGGTAGGTGCCTGAGGTGAAATATCTCTAAAGGCAACCACAGTCTGCGTCGAATAAATAAATTCAACGGGAATCTGGCCGGAAACGAATTTGCAGAACAAGCAATCCATAAGAAAAATACTAATCCTTTACTTGGTTACCAGCGTGAGATCAGAGCTTGAATTGCCGCAAGGGCAACAGCACCAGCATGCGCAGATCGAAAAACTGGCTTACCTAGACCGACTACTTTTCCGCCATGGGAAGTAATTTCTGAAATCTCTTGGTCAGAGACTCCACCTTCTGGGCCGATGATCACAACAATCGAGTCAAAGTTGGAAATCTCTTCCGAATGTTGTGAAAAGTATTGCGAAAGTCTCTCGTGTGCCGATTCATGAAAGATCAGAATCAGAGAGTTTGGAAAAGACTTTTCAGAAATATCGGAAGTGGTAATGGGCTGGTGAACCGTGGGAATAATAAACCGACGCGATTGCTTCGTGGCCGCTACGGCTGCATTTTCCCACTTGCGCAAACTCTCCGAATTCCATTTGGAAATCGAACGAGATGCTTCCCATGGATAAATCGCATCCGCACCTGCCTCGGTAAGAAGTTCAATGGTCTCTTTTAAGCGATCCGATTTAGTCAGAGCTTGAACAAGAACCAAATGAGGCTTTGCAAATTCCTCTTTGCCACGTTCGCCAATTGTCAAAGTGAAATTACCTTTACCGATCTCGGTTATTTCACCGATCGCCCATTCACCTTTACCATCGCTGATGGACAGGCTTTCCCCCACGCGCATTCGCATGACTGTTATGACATGGTGCGCTTCATCTCCTGAAATGACCTGTGAACCACCTGGTGAAATGGAGTCGACAAGAAAATGGGAGAGCATCAATTATCGATTAAAAGCATCGCGAACTCGGCTGAAGAATCCACTTTCAGAATGTCGCTCCCCGCGGGTGTGAATTTCGACATCGCCATCAGATTCACCGCGAAGTGCGGCCAACTTTCGCATCAACTCTTCTTGTTCCTTATTGAGCTTGGTAGGAATTTTGACCTCGATATGAACGACTAAATCACCGCGACCGCTTCCTCGTAATTTAGTCATTCCCAAATCTTTAAGGAATACGGTCTCCCCGCTTTGGAAGCCTGGCTTCACATGGACTTCCTTTGGTCCATCGAGAGTTTCCACCTCAATCGTTGTCCCGAGAGCCGCAAGCGTCATCGGAATAGAGACCGAGATATGAAGATTATTTCCCTCGCGTATCAGGCTCTCGTGGCTTCGTTCGATGATCTCCACATAAAGATCTCCGGCCGGTCCGCCACCAGGTCCTACCTCGCCTTGTCCAGAGAGTTGAATGCGATTTCCGGTTTCAACGCCACCTGGAATCTTCACCGTAATAGTTCGACGTGATCGGACTCGTCCATCTCCCGCGCATTCACCGCATGGATCTGCGATAACCGAACCGTATCCCTGGCAATTCGCACAAGGACGCGAAGTCATTACTTGTCCAATAAAGGAACGAGTTACTTGCTGGGTTTCACCACGGCCCTTACAAATTGCACAGGTCTGTGGCTTGCTGCCGTTGGCGCAACCATTGCCACCGCACTTTTGGCAGACCACCGCGGTCTCGACATTGAGTTCTCGTTCTACACCGAAGCAGGCTTCGGCCAAATCTACTTCCACGCGAATGAGCGCATCTTGACCCGCCCGCATTCTGGTTCGGGGGCCACGAGAGGAGGCACCGCCACCAAAGAAAGCATCCATGATGTCGCCGAAACCAAAGTTAGCGCCACCGAATTGGGAGTAAGGATCTCCCCCCAAGTCATAGGTCTGACGCTTGTCGGGATCACTCAAAACCTCATAGGCAGAGGTGATCGATTTAAAAGTCTCGGCAGTCGTCGGGTCTGGATTTACATCCGGGTGATATTCCCGAGCCAATTTCCGATACGCCTTTTTGATCTCATCAAAAGAGGCGTCCCGAGAGACTCCTAAAGTTTCGTAATGATCCGCCATTAATTAGCCTCGCTCAAGAAGTGTCCGATATAGCTGGCTACCGCATTTACTGCAGCCATGGAACCTGCGTAGTCCATTCGAGTTGGACCCAATATCCCTAAAGCACCTAAAGCGCCTTCATTATTCCCATATCCCATAGTGACCAGTGATGTGGAGTGGAGTCCTCGTTCATTCTGTTCATCTCCGATGCGAACCTGAACGTTGGTGCTGGCATCAGAGAGCAATCGGAGCAGAACCACTTGCTCTTCCAAGGCTTCCAGAACTGGCAAAATCGTGGTGGTCAATTCTTGCCCGGAGCGAGCGAGGTTGGCAGTTCCGGCAAGAACAACTTTCTCCTCCGGTCGTTCGACGGCAATTTCCACGAGCGATGCGACAATCACTGCAATGGAATTCCGATCGCTGGCGGAAAAATTCTTGGTGAATCCCTCTAATTGATGAGCGACGCCGGAGAGCGGGTGCCCTTGGATTGCCCGATTTAATTTATCGTGAACTTCAGCCAAAATATCTTCGGCGATATCAAAAGGCAATTCAATAATTCGTTGATCAACGCGGCCGCTATCGGTTATCAGAACCATCATCGCGCGAGATGGATGCAAAAGGACGAGCTCCATATGTCGAACTCGAGACTTGGTCAGAGTTGGATATTGCACAACCGCAACTTGTTTAGTGATCTGAGCAAGAAGACGAACTGTTCGCGCCACGATGTCATCAACTTCTAGGGCACCTTCGAGAAATGTTTCGATGGCGCGACGTTCTGGATTCGAGAGTGGTTTTACCTCAGCCAATTTATCTACGAATAATCGATAACCGCGGTTCGTTGGAATTCGTCCTGCACTGGTGTGCGGTTGAGTGATCAGTCCTGCCTCTTCCAATACCGCCATTTCATTTCTGATGGTGGCTGGCGAGACGCCGAGGCTGTGGCGTTGGGCGATCGCCTTCGAGCCGACTGGCTCTTCCGTGGCGACATACTCCTCCACAATTGCGCGGAGAATCTCAAGTTGGCGATCTTGCATGGGTCGACTTAGACGGTGACGAGAACTACAGAGAGCAAGGTGATGAGAAGGAAAGGTGGGAAGGCGATGCGCAACTTTTTTGCCTTGGAGTGCAAGAAAATCGAACCAGCCATAGCGCACCATAAAAATGCGGCGGCCAGCCAGGCAAAGAGTGAGTCGGGATAACGCAATCCGAAAATCAACCCCAGTGCGGCGATAGTTTCGAGTCCACCTACGGAGCGGGCAATAAAGTCCTTAACTCCCAAATCACGAGTTCCAGACAGTCCTTTCGGGCTGCCGGCGACCTTAGAAAGACCCGCGATGGCGAAGATAAGTGCCAAGAGCACTACCAAAATATTGTGGGTCAGATGCATGTTCTAACCTTACTACGCAAGGATTTCACGCACGATTCGATCTGCGAGCAAGCGACCAGAGAGGGTCAGACTCAGGATTCCACGGTTCCAATTTTCTTCCGATAAATGTCCTTGAGCGAGAAAAGTTTCCATTTGTTCGCGTTGTGCGGCCGATAATGAGGCAAGAGCAATTCCATCGGGCAGGCGAATTGCAAGCAAGATTCGTTCCACTTCGCGCTCCTCGAGAGTCAGGATTTCACTGCCCTGCGCTGGATCCAGACCTGCAGAAAGTCGCTCCCCATAAGCGCTTGGGTGCTTGACGTTCCACCAACGCTTTCCATCTATATGTGAATGTGCGCCAGGTCCGAGCCCCCGCCAGTTCTTACCTTCCCAATAGGCAATGTTGTGACGACATTGCGAACCAGGCAGAGACCAGTTACTCACTTCGTACCAATTCAATCCGGCTGCGGAGAATTTCTTATCCGCAAGAAGATATTTATCGGCCGTCTCATCCTCATCCGGCATCACGACTTCGCCGCGCTTTACTTGAGCCGCAAACTTGGTGCCCTCTTCAACAATCAAGGCGTATGCCGAGATGTGCGAGATAGGCAGACTCAAAGCTTGATCGATTGTCTCTTCCCATTCGGTAAGGCTCTCACCAGGTGCGCCATAAATGAGATCAACGCTAACTTCAGAAAATCCCGCCTCGCGCGCCCAATGGGTTGCTCGAACTACATTCTCCGGATTATGAGTCCGATCTAAAGTAGCCAGGACGTGTGGAACCGCCGACTGCATTCCGAAGGAAACTCGATTAATTCCGATGCTTCGAAGCTGGGTTAATTTCTCAAGTGAGACAGTGTCCGGATTAGCCTCGATGGTAATTTCGCAGTCATCGGTGAAACCAAATCGATCGCGAAGTCGATTCAATATCTTCGCCAAATCGGAAGGCTCCATAAGCGTTGGTGTGCCACCGCCAAAGAAAATTGTGGGAATCTGCCCAGCATCGGGAACGAGGTCGCTTTCTTTGAGAAGCAAATCGATATAACTATGAGAAACCGAGGCGAAGTCGCCGCCGATACGGAGTTCAGCAGGGGTATAGGTATTGAAATCACAATAGCCGCATCGCCTAGTGCAGTATGGGATATGAACATAGAAAGAGAGGGTCTTATTCAAAAAATCAGCACCTCCCAGCCTATTTAGAAGAGTTAATTTCCAGCCTTACGCGCGGCTTTAATCTTTTCGATGTCCGCGTCCGTTGCAAGAGCTGCTACAAAAGCTTCTTGAGGAACTTCAACGCGGCCAACCATCTTCATGCGCTTCTTGCCCTCTTTTTGTTTCTCCAGCAACTTACGTTTACGTGAGATATCGCCGCCGTAGCATTTTGCCAATACATCTTTGCGAATGGCTCGGATACTTTCACGAGCGATAATGCGAGAGCCAATAGCTGCTTGAATCGGAACTTCAAATTGTTGTCTGGGAATGAGCTCACGCAATTTTCCAGTCATCATTACTCCGTATGAATAAGCCTTATCGCGGTGCACGATGGCACTGAATGCATCTACTGGTTCACCTTGTAGCAAGATATCAACTTTTACTAGATTGCCTTCTTCGTCGCCCTTTTCCTCGTAATCAAGCGATGCATAACCCTTAGTCCGAGATTTCAATTGATCAAAGAAGTCGAAAACAATTTCGGCCAGTGGCAAGTTATAACGAATTTCAACACGATCTTCAGAGATGTAATCCATACCGAGCAAGACGCCACGACGGTCTTGGCAGAGTTCCATGATCACGCCGATGTATTCAGATGGCGCCAAGATAGTTGACTTAACGATTGGTTCGAAAACGGCCGCAACTTTTCCATCAGGAAATTCTGATGGGTTTGTAACGCGAACTTCTTTGCCATCTTCCATTTTTACGTTATAAACCACATTTGGCGCAGTTGAAATAAGATTTAACTTTGATTCGCGTTCTAAACGTTCACGCACAATTTCCATGTGAAGTAAACCAAGGAAACCACAACGGAATCCAAAACCAAGAGCCGCGGAACTCTCTGGTTCGTAAACTAGAGCAGCGTCATTGAGCTGCAATTTATCTAGCGCTTCGCGAAGAACTGGGAAGTCTGCGCCATCTAACGGGAAGAGACCAGAAAAAACCATTGGTTTTGGATCTTTATATCCGCCCAATGCCGTCTTAGTTGGATTGTTATATGTCGTAACCGTGTCGCCCACACGGGATTGGCGAACATCTTTTACGCCAGTAATTAAATAACCTACCTCGCCAACGCCTAAACCCTTACTTGGTAACGGTTCAGGCGAGATGACGCCAACTTCAAGCATTTCGTGGCGCACGCCAGTTGAGAACATTTGGATTTGATCCCGTGGTAAAAGATGGCCATCAACCACGCGAACATAGGTAACTACGCCTCGATAGCTGTCGTAAACCGAGTCAAAGATAAGAGCGCGCGCCGGTGCACTTGCATCGCCTTGAGGAGCTGGAATCTGCGCAATAATCTGATCGAGAAGATCAGCAACGCCATCGCCAGTCTTTCCAGAAACGCGTAAACAATCTTCTGGTTGACAGCCAATTAAATTAGCCAACTCTTTGGCAAACTTTTCAGGCTGGGCGTTCGGCAAATCAATTTTATTTAAAACTGGAATGATGGTTAAGTTGTTTTCCATCGCTAAATAAAGATTAGCTAAGGTTTGCGCTTCAATTCCTTGTGCGCAGTCAACAAGTAGAACCGCGCCTTCGCATGCAGCCAGTGATCGTGAAACTTCATAGGTAAAGTCGACGTGACCGGGTGTGTCTATAATGATCAATATGTATTCCTTGCCATCAATGCCTGAACGCCACGGCAGACGAACTGCTTGGCTCTTGATGGTGATGCCGCGCTCGCGCTCGATATCCATGCGATCGAGGTATTGGGCGCGCATATTGCGCTGTTCGACTACTTCGGTGATACCCAACATTCGATCGGCAAGAGTGGATTTACCGTGATCGATATGGGCGATGATGCAAAAATTACGAATCTGATTGAGGTCAGTCGAACCAGGTTGCGGCGCTTTTGAAAGTTCTATGGCAGGCATCTAAGACCTACCCCAATATCTGCCAGAAGTTACAAGAATTAGCGAGCGGCGGTTTGGTTAGCTTGCTTGGCCATAGCCGACTTGCGGTTGGCAGCAGCATTAGCGTGAATGACGCCCTTGGTAACAGCAACATCGAGTTGCTTGGAAGCCAAGCGAAGTTCTTCTGCGATGACTTTCTGGTCGCCAGCGGCGACGGCATCACGGAAACGGCGAATCGCGGTCTTGATCGACGAACGGGCAGACTTGTTACGAAGCTGTGCCTTCTCGTTGGTCTTAATACGCTTGATCTGCGACTTGATATTTGCCACTTCGAACTACTTTCTTCCGGATTCGCGCTCTATCCCTGGTTGGGCCTAAAGGTTTTCACATCGTTACTTCATGTTCTTGCACCCATGGTGAACCACTGGGCTAGCGGGAAAGGTTATCAGGGTATGACCCCTGCGCTCAAACTGAGCCTAATTTCACGAAGCGCTGGTCAGCGTAATTGCCAACCTTTCGAGGGCAAATACTGGATCTGAGACCGCTCCTTTGACGTCCGCGTCAGCCTGAGCGAGCGCAATCACCGCCTGAGCCAAGGTATTTGGGTTCCACGAGCTCAGTTGGCGCCGCGCTTTATCGATCTGCCATGGGGGCAGGCCAAGTGATGAGGCCAAATCGAAGGATTTCATCCCACGACTGGCTCCCGAGACTTTGGCCATAGTTCGGAAGGAACTAGCCAACGCGCTGATGATCAGGACGGGGTCGACCCCGGTTTCGAGGGCATTTCGCAAGGTGATCAAGGCTTGGTTCTGGTTGCGGTCCAAAATCGCATCGGAGACATCGAATCCTGTCGTCTCTATTCGGCCTTGGTAATACCGGGCAATATCGCTCTCATCAATTTGCTTGCCCGCCAGAACATCAGAGGCGAGTTGTGAACAAGCACCACCGAGTTCGCGCATATCGCTGCCTAAAGCATCGACCAAAGCCTGAGCAGCCGCGACCGAAATCTTTCGACCCAAGCGGGTAAATTCGCTGCGCACGAAGTCGACCTTGTCGCCTTCTTTCTTGATCGCATCGCAGGCAATCAATCGCGGCGAGGCTTTCTTCACCTTATCCAGGAGGGCCTTGCCCTTCACTCCCCCTTTATGCCAGAGAACCAGAGTCACCTGTTCATCCGGATTGGAAAGGTAATCCGTGACCTCTTCCTGTTGTGAAGTATCTAATTCTTGAATATTTCGAATGACCACAATTCGATTCTCGCCGAATAGTGATGGCGCCAAGGCATCAGTAATTGCTCCAAGTTCGATTTCATCAGCATCGAGATAACTCGATTGGGCTGTCGAGTTCATCGTTACCAACTCAGAGATCGCTCGATCTGCAAGTAACTCCTCCGAGCCTTGCAAAAGAACTAACCCCATGAAATTTGCCACCAATCTCGTTTCTTGGTTCTGATTCTAAAGGAAGGGTCAATCGCCACCGCGCCGTCAGTATCGGTGCGCAGCACCACAATACCTCGGGCGCGCAAGGCAGAGATCGTTCGTGGCGAAGGATGTCCATATGAATTTCCTGTACCAACGCTAATCACGGCAATTCGAGGGGCGAGGGCATCCAAAAGTGGCAAGTATTGATATGCCGAACCATGGTGACTGACTTTCAATACATCTACCTTCTTGACTAAGCCACTCTCCAATACCGCTTGTTGAGCTTCTGGCTCGATATCACCGCCAGCAAATATTGTGAAATTGTTGATTGTGATGAGCAAAGCAATGCTTGCGTTATTAATGGTCGAACCGTCTCCGGGCAACGCTGAAAACTTCTGAACCGTTTCGAGTGGCCAAAGAACCTGAATCCGAATTCGCCTTTTCGCCGTCGCGAAATCCACCACTTCGCCTTGATGAACTGCTTCGGTAGGTAAACCACTCAATAATTTCTTAGTCATTTGATATTCGATGAATGGCTCGTTCAAATTTGTGACCCAAACTTGACCGATTTTTCGGTTGCGCATGGCGCCAGAGAGCCCCATCACGTGATCGGCATGAAAATGAGTGAGCACAAGAAGCGGGATCGAAGTAATTCCCAGATTCTTCAAACATCGATCCATCAAAGTGGGATCGGGTCCGGTATCTAAAACTATGGCCTTACCATCACCTAAATTAATTGCGGCACCATCGCCCTGACCCACATCGCAGTTTGCGAATACCCAATTCTTTATCGGCCAAGTAAAAGCATGAATCGCGTAGTAGGTAACGGAAAGTGCCAGAACAAGAATAAACAAAATCTTTCGTGATCGGCGAAAGAGCAACACTGCCACAAGAAATACTCCTGCACCGAGAAAGCTCTTGGGAATCAGCAGAACTGGAATTTTCGATAAATACCGTGCCACGAGAACTACCCACTCTGATATCGGGTTCACGACCTTGAGGAGGAGAAAGGCAATATCGGGAAGAAAACCAGATATTAACGCCGCGACGAACCCAATAATTGTTATCGGTCCCACAACCGCGCCGACGAGCAGATTCGCTGGAATCGAAATCAGCGAGACTTGCCCAGTCATGCCAATAATGACCGGAGTGCAAAAAATCGTCGCCGCAATGGGGATGGCAAGCATCGAACCCCATCTCCCCAGTTCGAACTTTGCCTCCAATTTTGGCGCCAGAATCAAGATCCCCGCCGTCGCAGCAACAGAGAGCGCAAAACCTGGATCGACTGATTGAAAGGGGTCGAAGAGCAATAGCAATCCAATAGCTAGTCCGAGCGAGGCAATCGGCGAAGAACGTTCACCTCGTGCCCGAGCCATCAAAAGCGCGGCGGTCATTATGCTGGCGCGGAGAACGGATGGCGAGGGACGAACTAAAACAATGAAACCTGCAAGAAAGATGCCTGTGACAATTAATCGCTTTCGATAAGACGAGAGGATCCATTGCATTAGCCAAAGAAGAAAACCGGCAACGATTGCAAAGTTCTCGCCGCTCACCGCAGTCAGGTGAGTCAACCCGACCCGCTTCATTTGGACTGCAAATTCCTGATTTTCTAGCGAAGTATCCCCGATGACCAGACCTGGTATTAGCGCTCCTGAATCACCTACCAGCCTTTGATCAACTTTTCTGAAATTGCTGCGAATGGAGCCAGCCAAACGTTGATACCAGGGCGCTTGGCCTACTCGGAGAACTTGCCCATTGCTCTGCAGATTTGCCGTGACCTTGCGATCT
>CAIMZW010000077.1 GCA_903846075.1 uncultured Actinomycetes bacterium | reverse complement strand
CGCTTGCGTCATCTCCTCGCATCGCAAAGATTGCATTCACTGGCGAAACCACAACCGGCCGCTTGATCATGCAGTACGCATCAGAAAACATCATCCCTGTCACGCTTGAACTCGGTGGCAAGAGTCCTAACATCTTCTTCGCAGATGTTGCTGCCGAAAACGATGCTTTCTACGACAAGGCTCTTGAAGGGTTTACTCTCTTCGCTCTCAATCAAGGTGAGGTATGCACCTGTCCATCACGTGGCTTGATTGATACCAAAATTTACGACAAATTCTTGGGTGATGTAACAAAACGTACCCAAGCAATTGTTCAGGGACACCCACTTGATCTCTCAACAATGATTGGTGCACAGGCATCTAATGATCAGCTCGAAAAAATCCTCTCCTATATCGAAATTGGAAAGAAAGAAGGAGCAAAGATAATTACTGGTGGCGAACGCGCTGATCTAGGTGGCGAACTATCTGGTGGTTACTACGTTACTCCGACGATTTTCGAAGGCAAGAACTCAATGCGCATCTTCCAGGAGGAAATCTTTGGGCCAGTCGTATCTGTGACAAAGTTTGACGGTTACGACAATGCGATGCAGATTGCTAATGACACTCTGTATGGGCTTGGCGCAGGAGTCTGGACTCGTGACATGAATACTGCCTACCGTGCAGGTCGTGAAATCAAAGCTGGTCGCGTCTGGACCAACTGTTATCACGCATATCCTGCCGGAGCGGCATTCGGCGGTTACAAGGCATCAGGAATCGGTCGCGAAAACCACAAGATGATGCTCGATCACTATCAGCAGACTAAGAATCTTCTTGTTTCGTATTCACCAAACAAGCTTGGATTCTTCTAAGCCGCATAGAATATGAATCGTGGAGACTCCATTACGTGTTGAACTGACAAGCGCGGCAGAAGATCTTCTGCGCACGCTTTACAAAGTTCATGGACCGCTGATGTTTCATCAGTCAGGTGGATGTTGCGATGGATCTTCTCCGATGTGTTATCCAGCGGGTGAATTCCGCGTAGGCGGACAAGACGTGCTGTTGGGCGAATTGAAAGTAGTTGACATCCAGGAGCCAATCGGTTTCTGGATGTCAGCCTCTCAATTTGAATATTGGAAACATACCCATCTCACGGTCGATGTCGTTGTGGGGCGTGGCGGAGGATTTTCACTGGAATCACCAGAAGGTAAGCGCTTCTTGATCCGTTCTCGACTATTTACCGACCAAGAGTGGGCAATACTTGAGAATTCGCAAGTTGCTACCGGATCCGGCTTATAGGGCGACTCTTCTTCTTTATCTAATCTTGAGAGAGCGTAAGACAGAATTTAAGACAATTTCTGCGGATAGTTTCGTTTCTCGAACGGTGCCAGTAAATCTTTGGGATGCAAGCCCGGCAAATCCGTGAACCATGCTCCAAGCAATCAGCGGCCCATCCTTTCTCGTCTCTGCCGAAATCAATTTCTTTTCATACAGCTCATCCAAACAACTATTTAAAATTCCCCAAGGACTTGGATCTTCGGGCTTAAGCTTTGGCGAGTCATAAGAAATGAAGGCTATTTCAAATAAATTTGGTCTTCTCATTCCGAATTCAATATAAGCATCGCCGGCCTCCCAAAGGCGAGCAATGGCCAACTTTCTTGGATCACTCTCATCAATTCTCGCAATCCTGGCTAACATCATTTTGCCAAGAATCTCCCGACTCGCCTTCGAAACTTCGGCCTTTAAATGTTCCAGATCTTCGAAATGACGGTAGGCAGCCGTTTGGCTAACGCCGGTGACGATCGAGAGTTGCCTCAAACTCAATGAGTTGAGCCCGTGAGATTCGACTTGTTTTATTCCAGCCGTAATCAAGGATTCTCGTAATTCTCCATGGTGAAATTCAGTGGGAGATTTCTTTAATGTTGACATTGTTAACATTGTTCCAATATTGTCCTACTTAGTCAACCAAGAAAGAGTGTGAAATGAAAGTTCTTTTAACTGGAGCAAGTGGATACATCGGAAAGCACATACTGCTTCAGCTGCTTAATGAAGGATTCGAAGTCAGAGCCTCTGTTAGAAACCTTGCGAAGGCTGATGAAGTGAGAAATGCAGTTCTTCCCCATTTGCACAGTGACTACCAATTGGATTCACGGCTAACTTTTGTTGAACTAGATCTTGAAAAGGACGCAGGTTGGAATGACGCATTGATTGGCATTGAAGTACTTCTTCACACGGCTTCTCCCTTTCCAATAGCCTCACCAAAGAACGAGGACGAAATCATTGTTCCAGCCGTTCAAGGAACTTTGAGGGCGCTTACCGCCGCTCATAACGCGGGCGTGAATCGCGTAGTTCTAACTTCTTCCATCGCAGCTATTTACGGTGCGGACCTGCCCGATGGTAAAACTGCATTCGATGAAACTACTTACACAGATGTGAACCACCCGGTTGGAAAACAGGCGTATACAAAATCCAAGACTTTAGCCGAAGCCGCAGCTTGGGAGTATGTGAAGACGAAGGCTCCGGAAATTGAACTCACCACAATCAATCCTGTACTGGTATTGGGTGCTCCGCTTGATCAAAACTTTGGATCCTCGGTCTCTATCATTCAACGAATTCTTAAGGGTAGCGATCCGATGCTCCCAGACCTCACCTTCTCCATTGTTCATGTGAAAGATGTGGCCAGGATGCATGTTCTCGCAATCAACAATAAAGAGACTTTTTCCCAAAGAATCATCGCCAGTGCTGGTTGTATGTCGTTTATTCAGATCGCAAAGCAACTGAAATTGGCATTCCCTACGCGGAAAATTAAGACTCGCCAGGCTCCGACCTTGATTATTCGTTTGCTCTCACTTTTTGATGCAGACATTAAGGCAGTGCTTCCTCTATTAGGTGATCGGACTCCAGTTGATGCTTCGAAAGCCGAGAAACTGTTAGGAATCAGTTTCATCAGCACTGAGGAAACCGTGCTTGAAACTGCAAAATTTCTCATGAAATAGAGCCATAAAAGCCAGTACTTCTCGACCCGCCCCACTCATATGCTCTTCAGGGTCGCTCGCTCACCCGTGGCCCGATTTTGAACGAGAAGGTCAGGTCGATCTGTTCCATAATCACGTAGTGAGCATCACCGCCAAAGTTTCCACGACAGATCACTCCAATCCTGCACTCGTACTGGTGCATGGTTTGGGTTCTGCGGGAACAATTTGGAAGAGTTTGCTTCCAGGGCTCACTCGCCGATTCACGGTTTACGCCATTGATCTTCCTGGCCATGGTGAGGCTGATCTGGCCGACAATGAAAAATACGATCCTAAATCACTTGGCCAGATGATTCTTGAGTTTATGGAGAAGGTCCATGGTGTGCGCACGTTGCATGTGGCAGGAAATTCTCTTGGAGGATGGATTGCGTTGGAGATGGCGGCTCTCGCGCCAGATCGAGTTGCGAGCGTGACTGCTTTGGCACCTGCTGGGTTGTGGTTTGAGGCTCCAACGATGAAAATCCCACCAAGTTTGGATTCAAGGATTCTTGCCAAAATTTCGCAATTCTTTATGCCGATTGCTTTTCGATTTCCTGCACTCAAGGCGCTTGGCTATCGAAAAATAACCCATCTTTGGCGCGAACTCAGTTACGAGACTTGCCGTGATTCTGTGATCGCAATGGCTCGCTCAAAAGGTTATGGGCCGTTATGGCAGGGGATTCGGGGTCAAAAATTTAACGCTTCGATAGATCCTCAAGTGACCCTTTCAATAGTTTTTGGTGACAACGATTTAACTCTTCCAGAAGCGATGGCGCAGGAAAGGACTCTGGTGCCCTCACATGCTAAGTGGATCAGGGTTGAGAATTGCCCGCACGTAATTATGTGGAACTATCCCGAATATACGGCGAATCTAATTCTGGAATCAGCAGGACTTTATAAGTAAAAGTCCGAACTGACCTATAGATTTAATCTATGCCCACGACAGAGAAACTTCTCAAACACATGGCTTGGTCAAATACCGAGATACTGTCTTGGGTGGCCACATTGCCGGATGATGCTCTCGATGCCTATGTTGTGAATCCTGAATGGACCGTGCGCGAGATCATTCAACATTACGTTCGATCGGCACATTTCTATGGTTTCCGTCTTCAACTAACCACTCCAAAAGAGGCATCGGAGGAGGAAGCTAAGCGGGATCTGTACCGGCATAATCAACAAGAATTGAAAGTCAGTTCCGACATTTTGAATCTGGTAGAACTTTTGAAAAAGGCTGATCAGGTTCTCTTTGAAGAATCGTTGATGGATGAAGGATTTGTTTATCGCGAAGTGGACGGGAAACTCATAGAGCGCGCACGTTCAACCATCATTTTTCAAGCCGTTCACCACGCTACGGAACATAGAGCACAGTTTGTTTCCGCACTCGAAGCTCGTGGCTATTCATCTTTGAGTCTTGATGACTACGACCTTTGGGCCTATGCGGACAAGTTTGGTGAGTAAAAGATGCACAGACTTTTTCTGATGCCATTCTCCAATGTGTATCCAGCCTACGTTGCTAAGGTTGAACGGAAAGGACGCTCCGTTTCCGAGTTGAATCAGGTGATCGAATGGCTCACTGGTTTTAGCGACGCGCAGCTAAAAAAGCACCTTAAGAAGGAAACGATCATTAAAGATTTCTTTGAAGACGCTAAATTACATCCGAATGCATCGCCAATTACTGGAACGATTTGTGGCGTAAAAATTCAGGAAATTAAGGATCCACTAATGCTACGAATTAGGTATTTAGATAAATTGGTTGACGAACTGGCTAAAGGACGTCCCATGGAAAAAATTCTGCGGAGTTGAGCCGAGCAGATATTGAGTAGCCTCAGCCAGTGAAAGTTGTTGAGACTCTAAAACGTCGAGAGGTCGATCTTGCACTACTCCTTGTTGCTGCGTTATGGGGCGCAAGTTATTTGACTGCAAAGACTTTGACTGAACATGCAACCGTTTTGTCGGTCTTGAGCATTCGATTTTCGATTACTTCGATTGCAATGTTTATCATCTGGACTTTCAAGAGGACATCAATCTCGCGAGCTGAATGGATTTTGGGAACCTGTTTGGGGTCGGTTCAGGCTCTGATTATTTATTGCGAGACCGCCGGAGTCTCTCGAACCACCGCAACCAATGCCGGGCTCATCATCAGTCTCTGCATTGTTCTAACCCCGATTCTGGAATCAGTCGCATCCAAGAACTGGCTTCCTAGGTCGTTTTTTGTTGCAGCAGTTATGGCCGTTGTTGGGGTCGGACTTTTGGTATCGGATAACGGATTTTCTGCACCAAGTATCGGTGATTGGTTGATGCTTGCAGCAGCTTTCGTCCGCGCGATTCATGTGACAGCAATGGGACATCTGACGAAAAGTAAGAACTTCAGTTCGGTCTCGATCACTTTTCTTCAAAGCCTTACTTGCGCTCTCATTTTCTTGCTTGTTGCTGGGCATAACACTGTCGATGCAATTCGAACTTTTCATTCGGCGCAATGGTTTGAAATCTCGTTCTTAAGTCTCTTTGCCGGAGCGTTCGCATTTCTTTTAACCCTTTGGGGTATAAGGCGAACCTCTTCTTCACGAGCCAGTCTCTTACTAGGAACCGAACCGGTGTGGGCTGTCATCGTTGGAGTGGTTCTTGGCGGTGAAAAGCTTCTAGTTTTAGGAGCCATCGGGGCGGTACTAATCGTTGGAGCCACATATGTTGGACAAGAAATTGAGTTAAATCATCGAACAAAAGAAATCTTTTAGCGCAGACGTTCCCAGGTGCCTTCGGAGATTATTTCCACTTTTCCATCAACAACTTGAATCGCAGTTTCATCATCGATGGCATAGGCAGGATTGTTAAGTTTCTCGGCCCAATCTCTCGCAGTATTAATGTTGTTATCAGGCAAACTGGGGTTTCCTAGATGAGGGAATAATGAGAAGTCAACCAAGCCTAAAGTTTTGTCATCGCCTACAGGTGGTCGCCATTTAACGAAGTCTTGACCAATCTTGGGCGCCATGATCATGCTTCCAGCGCTTAAGCCAACGTAAGTTAGGTTGTTCAAAGTTGGCAAAAGTTCTGCAACGCCTGATTCCACCATCCAATAATTTAGGTAAAGCGGGTCTCCGCCGTTCACGAGAAGCACATCGGTTTCTTGCAGATCTTTAATCCATTTTTCGCGAGGAATGCTAGGCATCGCCGTTAATTCCAGGACACCTAAAGTTTTCCAACCGAGTTCGCACATTCCATTTTGCCAATAACCAGTCACAAATCGATAGACGTGCATTGGCGCGTTCGCCTGGGCATGGGCCGCAGTTGGCACACAGAGTGCACTGGCCTCTGAGATGGGTTTTCCCAGGAGTTCAACTAATGCTTTATGAAGGCTGGAATTTTTCACACCACCGGAAGTTAATAGCATTTTCATCAGGTGATTCTAGGTGCGTATTTCGAATTATCGAGTTTTCCGTGGAGATTTAGCAGCCTCGAAAGTACGATCGCTCTATGAAGTTCGGGATGTATTCGGAGAGGTATCAAAACACCTACTCAAAAGAGGAGAACCAGAAGTTCACCCAAGTTTTTTCTGAACTCACTGGTGAATTTTCGAAGAACATGGCCGAAGGGATCCCAGCAAGCGATCTCAAAACTCAAGCACTGGTGAAGCGACACTTTGAGTTCTGTTTGCAATTTTGGACTCCAACAAAAGAAGCCTACAAATCTCTCGCCATGAGTTATATCTTGCCTTCGCCGTATCGCGATTCCTATGAGGAGGTCGCCGAGGGTCTAGGTAAGTATCATTATGACGCGCTCTGCATTTGGGCCGATGAGAATCTGAAGGAATAAGTTGAACACCAACAAGGATGTATCTGGTTTTTGAACAGGGCCACCTTTAGAATAATTGAATGACTGAAGAGAAGGTAAAAGGTCCGGCTTCATATTTCCCTTCTATTGAGAAGAAATATGGCAAGCCCATTGAGTTTTGGATGAAGGAACTGAAAAAGGTAGCCAAACTTGCCCATATGGAACAGGTCGCTCATTTAAAGCAAAATTTCGAAATGGGTCATGGTCATGCCAATGCTCTCGTTCATGTGTTTCGCCAGAAGAATGGGTTGTGAAAGGTAATTCCTATGCGCTTTTTGATTTCAGTTATTGACGACAAAGTTCGTTCACCACATTCGCCGGAAGAGATCCAGGCTATTGATGATTTCAATGACAAGCTTGTGGCTGGCGGAAACCGAATATTTGCCGGTGGTATTGACTCACCTTCTCTCGCAACTGTGTTCGATAACCGAGATGGTGCGAAAAAGATTTCTGAAGGACCTTTCATTGAATCTCCAGAATTTTTTAGTGGATTTTGGATTGTAGAAGCAGAAAATTTGGAACAAGCTCGGGCATTCGCCGCCGAGGGTTCAAAAGCATGTAATCGCAAAGTCGAGCTTCGACCACTCTTAGGCTGATAAAGAGCCAACGTGAGGTTGGTGTGAGAGGATTCTTGAATAAGAAGTTGACTGCCTACGCAGCAATACAAGTTTTAGGGGTTTTAAGTGGCTGAAAATTCAGGAAAATGTCCAGTTGTCCATGGCGCGGAAACGACTTCAGGATCATCGAATACTCATTGGTGGCCGGAAACATTAAATCTGGACATACTTCATCAGCACGATACGAAGACCAACCCACTTGGTAGCGGTTTCAATTATCGTAAAGAAGTTAAGACACTCGATGTTGCTTCTTTGAAGAAAGACCTTCTGGAATTAATGACCACAAGTCAATCCTGGTGGCCGGCTGATTGGGGACATTACGGCGGTCTCATGATTCGAATGTCATGGCATGCAGCAGGTACTTATCGAATTGCTGACGGTCGAGGTGGTGCGGGAACGGGCAATCAGCGATTCGCCCCCTTGAATTCATGGCCAGACAATGTGAACTTAGACAAGGCACGCAGACTCCTTTGGCCGATCAAAAAGAAGTACGGCAACAAACTTAGCTGGGCAGATTTACTCGTTTTCGCCGGAACCATGGCATATGAATCCATGGGTCTGAAGACCTATGGTTGTGCATTTGGTCGAGAAGATATCTGGCACCCAGAGATCGATGTTTATTGGGGTGCTGAAAAGGAATGGCTTGCACCCAGCGATGCTCGTTATAAAAACCTAGAGGATCCATCCACGATGGATAACCCGTTGGCCGCTGTTCAAATGGGTTTGATTTATGTTAACCCTGAAGGAGTGAATGGAAAGTCGGATCCGTTAAAGACTGCGCTTCAAGTTCGCGAAACTTTTGCCAGAATGGCGATGAATGATGAAGAGACTGTGGCACTCACTGCCGGTGGGCATACTGTGGGCAAGGCCCATGGAAATGGCAGCCCCGCAAATCTCGGACCTGTTCCTGAGGCAGCTGGAGTTGAAGAACAAGGTTTGGGCTGGATGAACCACGCGACTCGTGGCATTGGTCGAGATACGGTTTCCAGCGGTATCGAAGGTGCATGGACCACTCATCCGACTAAATGGGATAACGGTTACTTCAATCTCTTGCTTTCCTATGAATGGGAACTGACTAAGTCCCCTGCGGGAGCCACACAGTGGGTGCCAATAAACATTAAAGAAGAAGACAAGCCAGTCGACGTCGAAGATCCTTCAATTCGTCTCAACCCCATGATGACTGATGCCGATATGGCAATGATCAAAGATCCGATTTATCGAGAGATTTCAGAGCGATTTTATAAAGACCCTGATTACTTCAGCGAGGTCTTTGCGCGTGCCTGGTTCAAACTGACCCATCGCGATCTCGGACCAAAAGTTCGATACCTCGGACCCGATGTTCCTTCTGAAGACCTCATTTGGCAGGATCCAGTTTCTCGTGGTCGAAGTGATTATGATGTCGAAAATCTAAAGGCAGAAATTGCAAGTACTGATCTGTCTATTTCTGATTTGGTTACAACCGCTTGGGATAGCGCTCGTACTTTTCGAAGCTCAGATAATCGAGGCGGCGCAAATGGCGCACGAATTCGCTTGGCTCCACAGAAGGACTGGGAAGGAAATGAACCTGAACGGCTGGCTCGAGTTCTTTCGGTTCTCACTCCGATTGCAGAAAGAAATGGCGTGAGTATCGCCGACACAATAGTTCTGGCTGGAAATCTCGGCGTCGAAAAGGCAGCGAAAGCAGCAGGCTTTGATATCTCTGTGCCATTTATTCCTGGACGAGGTGATGCGACGGAGGAGCAAACTGACATTGCATCCTTTGCGCCATTGGAGCCAATTCACGATGGATATCGGAACTGGTTGAAGGCAGATTATGCCCCTAAGGCGGAAGAGTTACTCTTGGATCGAACTCAGCTCATGGGTTTAACTGCTCCTGAGATGACAGTTCTCATCGGAGGTATGCGAGTATTGGGAACCAATCATCGCGGCACCAAACACGGAGTGTTCACCGAGCGAGTTGGCTCGTTAAATACAGATTTCTTCGCGACTCTGACAGATATGAGCTACATCTGGGAGCCAACAAGTGCGAATCTGTTCAACTTACGAGACCGTTCGACCGGCGCCATTAAGTTCACCGCATCTCGAGTAGATCTCATTTTCGGATCGAATTCGATTCTGCGAAGTTATGTCGAGGTCTATGCCCAAGACGATAACAAAGAAAAGTTTGTGAACGATTTTGTGGCTGCATGGGCCAAAGTAATGAATGCGGATCGTTTCGAAGTTTAGTTCTACCCGCCCGACCCGTACTACTTTGGCGGGGAGTAGGTATAGCTACTCGGTTTTGTGATTCCTCCATAGAGAGTGGCGATATTTTTGCCGTCTTTCGTGGAGGGGTCGAAGATTGAATCCTGCGGCCCGGCGATACTCAGCACCACTCCATTTTTCACGAGCACTTGCGAACCGAACGCAGGCGGTTCATTGGGATTAATGGTTGCCTCAAATGCTTTTTTGGGGAAGTAATAGACCCCCATGAAGATCACGGAATTTCCTTTGTCGGGGGTGTAATAGACAAGCACCTGCGCGGTGGCGCCAGCTTTCTTTGCTTGATTCGCAAAGTCACCAGTCGGCACCTTAACGCTCAGATGGGAAGCAATGCCTTTGGGTACATTCCAAGCAAACGGAACCGGATTTAACTTTATATTGACTTGGTCGAAGTTAGTTTTTTGGCAGCCAGCAAGAACAAAGGTGCTCAATAGAATCACAGACATGAGGAATATCGAACGGCTCGTTTTCAAAGGCGTTTTGTTCATGTTTGCATCGTAGCCACAGATGTAAAATAAATTCATGGCAAAATTGGAAGTCGATGGTGATATTGCGCTAGTTAGGCTTTCAATTGCGACGAAAATTCCTGTGGAAATTTCGCATATTGCTCGCCCGTGAGTGTATTGGTTCGCAAACTTCCTAAAAATCGCAAACGAAGAAATTTCGCATCAAGTGCGATGATTTTTCCTTATTTAGCATTCATGGTCTTTTGCGGAATCATTCCGTTGCTTTCTTCCTTGCGTGAAGTGGCCAATCCTTCCTGGCTAAATCTGCATGGGGGCTTTTCAACCATTTATAAAGTGCTGAAGGACTTTCGCGTCATCCCCGCACTTTCACACACCTACTTTCTCCTTCTTATCTTTCTTCCCCTTACCATCCTGACGGTCTTAGTAATTTCGCTGCTTCTCGATGCAGGTCCTATGCGGGGAAATACTTTTATGCGCCTGATTTTCATGCTTCCTGGTTTAGTTACCAGTGGGATAGCCGTATTCATTTGGACGACCCTGTTGACCCCTCATGTCATGTGGAGTGCTGGGTCGATTCGATGGCTCATTGGGGCCATCGCCTTTACTTCCGGAGTTGGCAGTTGGATTGTTATTCAATATGGCTCGTTGAGATCAATTTCGCCAGAGGTGCTGGAAGCTGCTCGAGTGGATGGCTGCAACAGGTTCCAATTAGCAATTCGAATAAAACTTCCGATGGTTAGTCGTTACATCGGTTATATGTCGATTTTTTTAGCAGCAGGCGCCCTACAAATTTTTGCTGAACCTATGCTTTTGACCTCGACGGGATTCACCACTGATTGGTCACTCAATCAGGTGGCGTATAGCTACGCATTTAAGACTGGAGATTTTGCGGCAGGATCGGCCCTTGCCATCGACATGTTAGTCCCCAATATTATTTTAGGAATTATTTTCATCTTGCGCACGGATTTCCTGAAGCGAGGCGATAGGTGATGCGCAAGATTCGCCCTACTTCTTTAACCTTGGTTCGAGTATTTCTCTGGCTGCTCACACTTACCGTATTTTTGCCATTTGCTTGGCTTGTAAAAAGTGTGGGACCTCATTATTGGGAGAACATGAAGAACCTCGTCCATCTTGATAATGGGGTGGTCTTCACCTGGCTGAAAAATTCCGCAATTGTTACATTTTCAGGTTTGCTGTTCTCGGTCTTATCGAGTGTGATGGCTGGGTTTGTTCTAGCAATTTTGGAAATTAGGTTTCGCCGAACAATCCTGGTCCTTACTCTCATCACAATGTTGATTCCAGTAACTGCCATGGCAATGCCGCTGTATGTTCTCATCAATCAAATTCATTTGCATGACACATTAATAGGCTTAATTCTGGCCAGTTCTTATTACCCGTTTGGCGCCTTCCTCTCTTACCTCTACTTTTCTTCAGCCCTGCCGAAAGATGTTGTAGATATAGGTCGAATGGATGGACTCGGCGACTGGGGAGTCTTTTGGCATATTGGAGTGCCATTATCGAAATCACTTTGGTCCATTGTCACTTTCTTCTCGTTTATAAGCCTTTGGAACAGTTACCAACTTCCAAAGTTTTTACTGGATAGCCCGCAACATTCCACTCTCCCCATGGGATTACAACTGATCTTTGGCGACGGAAGTGCATTAGTTGGAGTGCTCATGTTGGTACCTGTTGTCGGGCTATATCTTTTATCGCAACGTTCCATCGAAAGTGGAATCTTCAGTGGTGCAGTTAAAGGGTAGCTTTCTACGAAAATGAGTACGATTCGCAAATGAATTTCGATGAATTGAAGTCGCGGGCAATTGCGGTAGCAGAAGAAGAATTTGCTAAGGCAAGGGCAGAGAAGGATATCCCTGGTATTGCCTTCGGACTTCTCTATGAGAATGATCTTGTCTATTCCTCAGGTTTGGGGGAGACGAAAAAGGGTAATGGAACCAAACCAGACCTAGATTCTGTCTTTCGAATCGCTTCCATGACCAAAAGTTTTACGGCACAGGCAATTCTTTTATTACGTGATCGAAATTTGTTGCGACTGGAAGACGAAATCACTCAATACCTTCCGTGGACTGCCACCATCGGGCTACCAGATAGTTCAGCTCCCATCACAATTTGGCATTTACTAACTATGGGAGCCGGTTTCCCAACGGATGATCCTTGGGGCGATCGACAAGAGGATCTGCCACTCGCGGATTTCGATCGGTTGGTTGCAGGTGGATTAACATTTAATAGAAATGTCAATGAAGGATTTGAGTATTCCAATCTCGGATATGCCCTATTAGGTCGGATTATCGCGGTCGTCTCGGGCTCGACTTTTGAAGAATTCGTTAAGTCGGAAATTTTGGATCCATCTGGATTGACATCTACTACTTATTATTCCGAGGAAGTGGACGATTCTCGTCGCGCACATGGACATGTTAATTTCCCAAGTGGGACGCAGATAGTCCCGACAGTGAAAACCGGAGCATTCACCCCGATGGGGGGTCTTCACAGCACTGTCCGTGACATCGCCTCTTGGGTTCAGTATTTTCGAACCGGGCACCTAGAAGCGCAAACCCCAGCACGTCATGTTCGTTCGGCAGTAGTACCAGCAGAAGGCGAGATCCCCGAGCGAGTTATTGCCTCCCATTATGGGTACGGGATTTTTATTGACGATGATGCCGAACTTGGAAGATTCACCTCACATAGCGGTGGCTATCCTGGATTTGGTTCTCATATGCGCTGGCACCGAGAATCTGGGTGGTCCATAATCGGATTGGCAAATCTCACTTATGCCCCAATGTCGGTAATTTCGGCAAAAATATTGAACCAAATCGCTTGGCTGGAAAAGCAGAACGCTCAACGCACTCCGGATTTGCACCCCGAAACGAGAAATGCGATGGACTTGGTTGAAGGGTTGCTGCGTGACTGGAATGAAGAGGTAGCCGATCAGAATTTTGCGGTAAACATGGATCTAGATTGCCCGAGGTCGGATCGAAGAGAGGAATTCGCAAAGGTCGGCGAAAAATTTGCAGGATTTGGTCGAGTCGAAAATTCGTTGACATCCTCCGCCAAATCACATGCGAAGTGGAAAGTGGCGATTGATTCTAAAGAGTTAGAAGTAGAGGTTCTCATTTCGCCGGAAAATCCACCCAAGGTGCAAAAGATTGTTTTGAAAGAGATCCTCCCTGAGGAGGTCAAGTCCTGATCACTTCCTATGAGACGGCTCAAGCCAGAGCCATTGAAATGTTTGGCGAACTCAATGTTCCGCGATTTTGGATACCCCCTAAAAACTTTCTCTACGCTATCGAGTCAGAAAATTCTCTGGCATTCGTCCGCGAAGACGAGGGAATTTATGCCTTAGTAATTGGTCCTCATCCGATCATTGAGTCGACCTGGAGCAGATTTTCCCTCTCTCGTGAAGTGGATCGAGTGGCCACAGAAAATTTCACCTTGAGGGGCCAATGGGATGCGTACGGAATTTTTAGTCACCCCTTCAAAGACGGTGTGAAGATAGAACTCTTGACGGACGATGTCGTAATAAATGATTTTCTCCAAGCGCACGGACCAGATTCATCGGTCTTTGCCCCAAATCCTGAAGTTATTTTCTGGGGCGCGGTGCGGACTGGCGATGGTGAGATAGCCGCAATTGGGGCGCTAACACAATGGGAATCTGGCGAACACATCATTTCTTCCGTTGCCACTAATTCGCAACTGCGAGGGCAGGGGTATGGGGCCGCGCTGATGTCAGGACTTCTCACCCAGGCGGACTTGCTGAAAATTGAACGAGTCGGTTTAGCTGTCTACGCCAAGAACGACGTTGCAAAGCGCCTGTATGAACGAGTCGGATTCCAAAGTATGGGGCAATTTAATTCTTTTGAAGGTAAATCCTAAGAACTGGATTTACAATATTTAGATGAAGGCGATTCCATCAGCGGTTTCTTCCTATTACTCCGAGCTGAACTCGCCTCATAAGGAGATAATGCTTGAGATGCGAAATCGCATTTTAGAAGTGGTTCCCAATGCAACTGAGATTATCAAATACAAAATGCCGACATTTGTTGTTGATGGCGAACCAGTTGCTGGGCTGCTCTCAAATAAGAAACATATCGGTTACTACCCATACAGCGGTTCGGTAATTTCTCAATTTTCTGAATTAGCGGAAAAGTTTGTCACCACAAAAGGTGCCCTTCATATTCCTCTAGATAAACCTCTACCTAAATCGATTGTCAGGAAATTGATTAGGGCTCGATTGGCTCTTGCCAAATAGGGACAGACCTGGGATTTAATTTTATAGCCCTGGAAAGGCAGCGCTTAAAGCACTGAGGATCGTTGAGATCCCAATTGCAAGCAGCAACAATCCAAAAATCCTAGTTACGACCATCAAGCCCTGTTCGCCCAGAACTTTTTCAATCGGTTCAGCGCATAAAAGAAGAAGACCGGTTAGCAGTGCTAAAACTAGAATTATTACGAGATCGGCAACGCGAACGATTCCTTTGTCCGTGTTACCGATGGAAATAACGGTCGCGATAGCACCAGGTCCGGCCATAAGAGGAATTGCCAGTGGCACAACGGCGGCTCCGTTTCCAGAGGCTTCAATGGCATTACCTTTCCTGCCCATCACCATGCCCCACCCAATTGCGCCAATGATGAGGGCGCCAGCAATCCGGAAAGCATTCATTTGAATGCTTAGTAGACGCAAAATGATGTCGCCGAGAAAGTAAGCGATGACAAGAGTTAATCCTGAGACTAGGGCTGTTTTTACAGCAATGACACGCCGTTGCACCTTTGTGACAGTCGAGGTCAGACTCAAGAAAACCGGAATAGAAGTAATGGGACTGACAATTGCAAATAATGCAACCAAAGTTGTGACGTCGCCATTGAGCTTCATAGATAGAAGCCTCTCACAAGCGATCATCAAATAGAGCAATTAAATGCAACCGATTGCAGAGTCGCTCTCTCCACAAAAGAGATGCATAAATGAAAGAGAGAAATCGGTAAAAATTGAGCGTAAAAGGCTGATTTTGTGACCCACGGAATACCGCAGGCTCTCTTTGTGACCTAAGGAATATGGGGGATAGTGCTAGTCCTCACCGAAAAGTCCAAATCGAAAAAAGTGAGTGCCAAGATTTTCCCAGTAAGAGAACAGATCAAACTCATGGAGAGATGGGCACTTAAATGAAAAGTATTTCTAAGTCCAAGATGGCCAGAACATTTGTGATTGTTGGTGCACTTAGTTTAGTTGTCGCTAGTACCGGAATCGCGAATGCAGCTTCAAAAACCATCACCTGCTACAAAGGAACCGCAAGTAAGAAAGTAACTGCCGCGGCACCAAAGTGCGCAACCGGATGGAGCACCACTAAGCCAAAGCCAGCCGCACCTAAGCCAGTCGCTTCCAAGTCTTCGGCACCAGCCGCTTCCGGCTCAACCGTAGCCATCAACGCCACCTACAAGGGCAAGATTGCAATGGTCTGGACCAGCAGTGATGTAGCAGCAACAGTCACCGCAACAGGAACTGGTACAACAGGCGGCCTAGATTCAATGACCGGAACTGGTAGCTCGGCACCTGCTAGCCAGTGCGATTCAATCAGTGGAATCGGAACATTGAGTGGCGCCGGCGGAACTTTGAAGATCACCTCGGATGCTTCCTCCAAGGGTTGCGCGGCAGATGCTGCAGCACCCACAGCAGTAACCATCACTGGAAACGCAACTATTACTGGTGGCACCGGAAAGTATGCCGGAGCAACCGGCACCCTCAAGGTCACTGGTTCCTTCGCGGTTAACTCAACCGAGGCCGGATCTAAAGACAGCACAGCGCTAACAATCACACTTTCAGGCACCATCGTTACAAAGTAATTAGACAAACTCACCGCACTACAAATATATAAGGAGAAGAGATGAAGAAGATTATCTCGAGCATCGCAGTAGGTGCTCTTGCGCTAATGGGAGGCGCAATGATTGGTGGTTCACCTGCATACGCAGCAGCTGCAACCCCAACCCTTGTTCTCTCAGGTGGTAGCACCGTATTCGGTTTGGCTCCAGCAAGTATTGTCGCAACTGCGAGTACTCCTGGCGTCGTGAAGTTCAATGTTGGTGGAGTCGTAATTTCTGGCTGCGAAGCCGTGGCTACTGCGACCGTTACACCATTTGTAGCAAAATGCTCATGGGTTCCTGCCGCTGCAGGCCCTGCAGTTCTCACCGGAACCTTGACTCCAACAGATGCCGTTAATTTCACTTCGGTAGATTCAGCACCTATTACTGTTAAAACAGGCGTGCCAGTTCAAGGTATCGTTTCGCCAATTCATTTATATGTTGACACCGTTCTTGCTAGTGGATCCACGGGAGTTCTTGCACCTCGTTTTGGCGTGAGCTGCGCTATCACAAGTGAGTTCATCGTTGGACAAACCATCGTCTTCCGTGTCTATGGCAATAACTCAGATCTTGGTGGCGCCGTTATGGATTCATCAAATACCGCCTCTGCCTATATTGAAATTGCTGGAGTAAAGGATCCAATTCCATTGGCTTACGGAAATCACAGTGGCGTTGCATTCTGGACCGGTGTTTTGAAGACCGGGACAACACCTGGTCTTTATAACACCCTCGGTGTCATCTCCTTCAAGGTAACCATGGTTGCAAAAGATCAAAGCACCATCAAGGTACTTTCCACCAAACTCGTAGCACGAGTTGAAAATGGAAAGCGCGTAAAGGATGCAAGTGGCGCAGTTATCTATGACCGCGTCTCTTACTACCGCGCGGTTCCAGTAACCCCAATTCTCAAGGGCGCAACAGGTACTTGGGCATCCAACTTCACCTCAACTTCACAGTTGACCTTGTACGCAGTACCAAAGGCATAAAGATCTAAAACTTAACAAACTTGTTTGCGGTGAATCTGGGCTGAGGATCCAATTTCTCCTTAGCCCAGTCACCAAAATTAAGAACTAGCATTAAATTGCGCTAAATAATTCGGAGAGAAATGGAGAATAAAGTGAAAAAGTTTTTAACAGATCGTCAAAGGAGAGTGATTGTAAGGTCGGCGATGGTGTCGATCCTGCCATTAGCACTTATTGCTCCAGTTCATGCAGCAGATACCAACCCAGTTGTACCAATCGCACTTATCGCACCAGCTGGCCTTCCAGATGTAGCTGCGTTGCCATTCACGGCCAATAAGTCAGCAGCTTTCACGGTACCAACCAAGATGATAAATTTGACCGTCACTCCGCAACAAGGAGTTGTTGGAACTCCATTCACTATTTCAGGAGCTGGTTTGCCTGCAAACGCTCCATTGAATTTGACTTGGTCAACAGCTGATGGAACATGGGTAACTGATATCCAACCAAACAGCGTGAACTATCTCGGCGATCAATTCACCAAGTACAACGTTGATATTGCCACAGTCACGACAGATGCCAGCGGAAACTTCTCCTACAGCACAAAGGTTCCTTCAGACTTCGGCGGGATCCATGACATCTACGCAGTTCAGGGCGGAGTCGCTCTTGCTCATGGTGGATTCCAAATGGGTCGTTCGATGTCTATCTCGCCAACCAGCGGTCCAATCGGAACGCCTATAACCATTACTTACACCGGAATGGGTGCGACTCTATACACAGGTGGCGCTGCAGTTCACTGGGATAACAGCTATGCCGGCGAGATGCAGGCTCTCTGGACTCGCGGAACTGCCAAGGTCGTCATTCGTGCTGCTGGACCTGTCGGCATTCACCATGTCGAGGTTAAAGATGCAATCACATTTGCCTACCTCAATATTCCACAGTCACCAGTTCCTTATGCAAATAGTGGCGTCGCTGCCTTTAAAGTCACGGCCGATAAAGGTGCACCTGCTCCGTTTTTGACCTACCCTGCCGTTGTTTCTCCAACGGTTACACAACGCACCACCCTTTCAACCGCTGGATTGGATCCAAACACCACCGCGGTAGAAACTCTTTCACCAAGTTCGGGAACCATTTTGACGAAAACCAAGGTTCATGTGACCGGACTTACCAGCACCGCACCGTTGCAAATTGTTTGGGCATCCGTAGTCGGAAACCGAGTTAACTGCACCGGT
>CAIMZW010000076.1 GCA_903846075.1 uncultured Actinomycetes bacterium | reverse complement strand
TGCTGGAAGAGGTTCGAGAGCGATCTGTACCTTTGCGAACTGACCAGAACCACCAGATTGCTTCTTGTGGGTGTAGTCATAGCGATCAACTGGCTTGCGCAAGGTTTCGCGGTATGCGACCTGTGGCTTACCAACGTTGGCCTCTACTTTGAATTCGCGGCGCATACGGTCAACCAAAATTTCAAGGTGAAGTTCGCCCATACCAGAAATGATGGTCTGGCCGGTCTCTTCATCTGACTTCACATGGAATGTTGGATCTTCTTCAGCAAGACGTTGAATAGCAACGCCGAGCTTCTCTTGGTCAGCCTTGGTCTTTGGTTCGATGGCAACCGAGATAACTGGATCTGGGAATTCCATGGATTCCAAAATAACTGGCTTGGCTGGATCGCAGAGAGTGTCACCAGTTGTGGTGTCCTTAAGACCCATAACTGCGATGATCATTCCGGCGCCAGCTGAATCTTTTTCTTCACGCTTGTTCGCGTGCATCTGGTAAATCTTGCCGATACGTTCTTTCTTATCTTTGGTGGAGTTGAGGACCTGTGAACCAGTCTCAAGACGGCCAGAGTAGATACGAACGAAGGTAAGTTTTCCAAGGTGTGGATCAGACATGATCTTGAATGCAAGAGCAGAGAATGGTTCGGCCTCTGAAGGTTGACGATCAACTTCTACTTCTGGATCTCCCATTTTGTGACCAACGATGGCCTTGATATCCAATGGGCTTGGAAGGTAGCGGTTAACTGCATCAAGCATTGGCTGAACGCCCTTGTTCTTGAAGGCAGAGCCGGTAAGAACTGGGGTCAACTTGTCACCAATGGTGGCGCGACGAATAGCAGCAATGATTTCTTCCTCAGAGAGTTCGAGATCCTCGAGGTACTTCTCCATGATTGCATCATCAGCATTAGCAAGAGTCTCGACCATTTCATGGCGAGCAGCCTTAGCAGCCTCAAGAAGATCGGCAGGAATCTCTTCGATGAGGTAATCCTCACCCTTCTTGGTCTCTCCTGGCCAAACGAGTGCCTTCATTGCAATCAAATCAACAACGCCGCTGAAGTCAGCTTCTGCGCCGATTGGAATCTGCAAAACAAGTGGAATTGCGTTCAAGCGGGTACGAATCATTCCAACGCAACGATCAAAGTTTGCACCGGTACGGTCCAACTTATTGACGAAGCAGATACGTGGAACGTTGTAGCGGTCAGCTTGACGCCAAACAGTTTCCGATTGTGGTTCAACACCAGCAACACCATCGAATACGCAGACAGCGCCATCGAGTACGCGCAAGGAGCGCTCTACTTCAACGGTGAAGTCAACGTGACCTGGTGTATCAATAATGTTGATCAAGTGGTCGTGCCACATGCAGGTGGTAGCAGCAGAGGTGATAGTGATACCGCGCTCTTGCTCTTGCTCCATCCAGTCCATGGTGGCGCCGCCATCGTGAACTTCACCGATCTTGTAGTTGATACCGGTGTAAAAAAGAATGCGCTCGGTGGTGGTGGTTTTGCCCGCGTCGATATGCGCCATGATTCCGATGTTGCGGACCTTGGCTAGGTCGATTGCTGTCTCTACTGCCACTTTTCGATCGTCTCCTTGATAGTTTTTAAAAAATTAATTGGGGTCTAGTTACCAGCGGTAATGTGCGAAAGCTCGGTTAGCTTCAGCCATTTTGTGGGTATCTTCGCGACGCTTTACTGCTGCGCCTAAACCATTGCTGGCATCTAACAATTCATTCTGAAGACGCTCGGCCATGGACTTCTCGCGACGACCACGGGAGTAATCAACCATCCAACGAAGTGCGAGAGTGGTTGCACGTCCTGCTTTTACTTCGATAGGCACCTGATAGGTAGCGCCACCGACACGACGAGACTTAACTTCAACTGTTGGCTTTACATTGTCGAGCGCGCGCTTGAGAGTAATAACTGGGTCAACGCCACCAGTCTTCTCGCGGCAACCTTCAAGTGCATCGTAGACAATTCGTTCTGCAGTAGAACGCTTGCCATCCAACAAAATTTTATTGATGAGAGCGGTAACAACTGGGGAGTTGTAAACCGGATCAGCGATTACTGGGTTCTTGGAAACCGGACCTTTACGTGGCATTAGGCCTTCTTCTCTCTCTTAGCGCCGTAGCGACTACGTGATTGCTTACGGTTCTTCACACCTTGGGTATCGAGTGAGCCGCGAACGATCTTGTAGCGAACGCCAGGAAGATCCTTAACACGACCACCGCGAACGAGAACGATTGAGTGCTCCTGCAAGTTATGTCCTTCACCAGGAATGTATGCAGTTACTTCCATGCCACTTGTGAGACGTACACGTGCAACTTTACGAAGCGCAGAGTTTGGCTTCTTAGGAGTTGTTGTATAAACACGAGTACATACGCCACGACGTTGCGGGCTACCCTTTAGTGCAGGGGTGCTCGTCTTTGTTGTCTTTTCGGCGCGACCCTTACGGACCAGCTGCTGAATTGTTGGCACTTCATCTCCATCTCGTTACTGCTGTGCTTTTCAGCGAGCGCTATCTTCCGACCCACGAGGTCGGGCGTGTCGCCCGGGTCTCGCAAAATAGATGCACATTTTGCGCATCTGGAAGTAGCTCTTGAATAGAAAAGAGCAGAGGGGAAATGTAACTTACCCCGACCCATAAGGTCAAAACGGGGTGCCTTTTACTCTTGCTAATGACGAAGTGACCTCAGCGACACGCCGATAGTTCTGGAACCTAAATTCAGAGATTTAGGGCGGATCTAAGTCCATTCGAAATTTCGGCCATGGTTTTTGAAGTGAGTCCACCTAAATCTTGCCTAATTTCATCCGCAAAGAGCTCATATATATCGTCACAGACGGCTCTGCCGGTTACTACTTCACCTACAGGCATTTCTACAATGCTTGGCATAAATGGTTTTGGAGATGTGGTCAAACGAACAGCTAGCGCAGAGCCCAAGGCGTTATTTCGTCGATTATTTGAGACGATGATGAAGTATTTCTCGCTTTTCAAGGCTGGTATCAGTGCTGAATAAACCCGACCTCGAAGCAGTGCCCCCTGAAAAGTCATTCTTCCTCTGCCCAGGATGGGGGTCTTCTCCTGGCGATCGCCTTCCTCTCCTCGACTGACTGAGTTGCAGCAATTTGAGCGTAACCGGCAACTTCAATCTCACGATTTAAGGCATGAACCCCCGCTCTAAAAACGGCATGCAGTAAAGCGGCTTCGCTAGTTTCAGGAAAGAATCGGAAATCTATGAGGCTTTCGAGCGCATCTTTATGGACTTGCGAATTTCTGATCGTTGCCAGAACCGCCAAATCCATCTCAGACAATGGCAAGGAATGGCGGCGCTTGGTTGCGGGATTTGTTTTCATAGCCATGATGCAGAATATGCATCACTTTTTGCTTCATGTCAAGATTACCTTCGACATCTTGTGCTGCCCACAAATTCAGGGTTTATGGTTGAGCCATGAGCGCAACCAAAGAAAAACCAGGAAAAGCGCCGAAGCCTGAACTGCCCAAGCCCAAACTCCGGGGTCTGATTCACCTCATCATGTCCCCTGTCTCCCTGGTAGCCGGGCTGATTCTTATTACATTGGCCGACAAACTGCGCGGTCGCATCACTTTGGGCATTTTTACCCTGACGGCAGTCACCCTCTTTACTTGTAGCGCCCTTTATCACCGGGTCAATTGGAAGCCAAACATCAAAGCGGTATGGCGGCGAATCGATCACGCCAATATTCCCTTGCTTATTGCCGGGACTTACACCCCTTTCGCCATTTTCTTGCTCAGTCACAAGAGCGCTCTGATTTTGCTCTCCCTCGTTTGGGGCGGAGCAATTCTGACGGCTTTGATGCGCATCTCCTGGATCAATGCTCCAAGGTGGCTTTATGTTCCGCT
>CAIMZW010000075.1 GCA_903846075.1 uncultured Actinomycetes bacterium | reverse complement strand
GGTTCTGCCGACCTCGCGCCATGATTGCTGGTTCGGTTACGAAGTGGTGGATCGGAAGAAGTTCGAGGGCGGTAATTCCCAAGTTCTTTAAATAAGCAATAGTGCTTGGGTGTCCGAGAGCTTTGTAGGTGCCCCGCTCGGCAGGATCAATGTCCGGATTGAATTCGGTAAGCCCGCGAACATGTGCCTCGTAAATAATGGTTCGCGCCCAAGGAGTATTGAGCCGTTGGACGTGAGAGTGATGATGAGGGGAGACGACCGAATAGGGGATCCGCCCTGCGCTATCGCGAGTATCTTGAATGGAAGTATCGCCACCGCCTTGACCATCGACCGCTTTGTGGCCGTAAATCTCGGCTACGTACTGAAGTTCGCCTGATAAGGCATGGGCATAGGGATCGATCAGGAGTTTATTGGGGTTAAAGCGCCAACCTTCGGTCGGGCGCCAGGGACCGTAAACCCGAAATCCATATCTCTGTCCGGCTCGAACGCCTGCCAAGTAGCCATGGAAAATTGGACCATCTCGGTGGCTGAGGGCAAAGCGAGTCTCCATGGTTTTCCCGTTTACGTCATTGAAGAGGCAGACCTCCACCGCATCGGCGGCTGCCGCCCAGATGGCGAAATTCGCCCCGCCTTCAGTGAGATTGGCTCCGAGATAGCGCGGATCGGCGGGTTTCACGCGCCAACCTTAGCCTCTGAATGTGTCCTTTAAATGACGAGGTTGTTAGAGAAACGAATTCGCAGAGCATCAGAAATATCATCGCCGGTAGGAGGTCGACACTGCGCTTGAGGAACCAGGGGGTGCCTTTCACTAGCATCCAACGCCACCGTTCCGTGGAACTTTGGCGAGGAAAAGACTTAATCTCGGGCAAGTTAATTTGCCAACCACGTTTGCACAATTGGGTGGCCATCTCTCGGGCCAATAACTGGTGCCCTCGTGGCCCTGGATGCATTCGATCCACATGCCAATTCACTAAGTCATGGACGTCGGGAATTTCTCTCGTTCGAATGAGGACGCATTCAAACTCTGTTTCGATCTTTTGATACACCTGATTCACTGCATTGACGCGACGTCGAAGAACGCGCTTGAGAAGCTTAGGTAACCTGAGAAGTTGATTCGGATCATGTAATTCCACCATCAGGATTTCACTACCAGCCAGCGCGAGTGCCCGACAGGTTTGCCTCAAATTTTGATAGAGCAAATGCGGGTCAAAACCATTTCGCAATAAATCATTTCCGCCCACGATTACTGCACAAATATCAGGCTCAATTTCCAGCGCTTGAGGCAATTGAACGTCAAGGACTTCAATCGACTTTGCCCCGGGCCTGGAGAAATTCTCGTAACGATAGTGGTCTAAAAAATTCCTCGAAAGATATCCGGCCCAACCTTTTTCCAAGCCGTTTGATTCGAGATCTCCGACGCCATGAGCGGCGCTGTCGCCGATAACCGCAAAGTTCAATGCTGGTCGAAGAGTTTGCACCTTAGGCCGCCTTCTCCGAAAGTGAACGGACCTCGGCTCTCAAAGGAATTTGATGAAGCTGGAGCATTCTCTCTACGCAAAAATGCCACGGGAGTTTTTCTGCGGCGCGCCTGGCAGCCCAACGATGTTCATTACGTCCAAGCAAACGCTCGATCTCATCGGCAAATGCATCGGGGTCATTAACCGCGACAGCTCCGGCAGGAGTCTCTTCTTTTAACAGGAGAAATTCACCGACAGCGCTGTGCTTCGATGCGACCACAGGGGTTCCACTTGCCAACGATTCAAGTGCTGCAAGGCAGAACGTCTCAAGCGGTCCTGGGGCGATGGTGACATCTGCGCTAGCCAAAATTGCCGCGACCTTCTTGCGGTCGGCGATATAGCCAAGGGTATCCACCGGCAATCCTTTGGCTGCCATTCGAAATTTCTGCCACATGGGGCCGATTCCGATGACGATTAACCGGGCATCGATTCCGCGTTTGCGAAGTTCGGCCAATCCGTAAATGCTGAGTAAAGGATCTTTCTCTGGCGACAAGCGACCACAATGGACAATCAAATATTTCGAACCTCTAAGAAGTTCGGACCTCAACTTCTCATTTCTTAAAGTGGGGGAGAAGTTTTCTAGATCCACCCCTAGTGGAACTTTGCGAATATTCCGAAGCGACAATTCCGTGAACTCCTGTGCTGCAAAATCAGTCGTAGTAACAATGGAATCGAAATTTCTGGCAAAGCGACGATTGTGCCAATCCACTATGAGTTTTCTGGGCAGAAAAGTAGGTAAGTATTTATAGGCCAAACCAAAGAGTGTCTCATGACTAAATGCAATCGACGGTATCGCGCGATCTCTTGCCCACTTGCCAACGGAAATCAAGGTAAATCGATCTGACACCTCAAGTCGATCAGGATCTAGTTCGGCAAGTAATTTCTTTAAATCTCGATTGCTGCGAATTACTTGGTAGCCGCCACTTCCGGGAAGAAAGATGCCCGGCACCGTAATCTTTCGACCGAATATCGTCGTTTCTTCGTATCGACCAGTTCCGGGCACGATGTAAATGAATTCGTGTCCTTGTGATTGGTAGCCTTTACCGAGTTCGTGGAGTGTCGTCTTTATGCCTCCAGAATTCGGTCCATAAAAGTTCGCAATATGAACAATTCTCATGCGGCGCTTCCTTTCAAGAGATCAATCCGAGGTGAGGTGGAGATGAGATTTGAATAGTGATCAATCAATTGACCGTTTATTTTCTGCCAAGTCCGATCGGTAACCGAATCTCGAGCGAGGAATTTCATTTCGATCTGATCGCTTCTATCTCGAAAATGAACGGCGCGATCCAGCAACTCCCGAGGTTTATGCGTCTGCGTTATATATC
>CAIMZW010000074.1 GCA_903846075.1 uncultured Actinomycetes bacterium | reverse complement strand
CGTATCTATGGTCGAGACATACCGCGCTCGCCATGCAATTCGTGATGTTGGTGCTGCGTTAGGTATCTCTCCTATGGAGATTGATTTGATTGCTAAATCTTTACCCCATATTCGCGCTCGCAATATCGCCAAGGCGCTAGAGAATCTGCCCGAACTCAAGAGCCTTAATTTGACTACTCCGATTATGCGAATGGCGATTGAATTGGCGGGTCGACTAGATGGCCTGCCACGCCATCTCTCGATGCATCCCTGCGCAGTTGCTCTCTCTGATATTGGCTTACTCGATCGAGGGCCGATCGAACGAAATGCCAGCGGTTATCCCATGATTGTTTTCGATAAGGATGATGTCGAAGCAATTGGTCTTCTCAAACTAGATATTCTCGGCGTTCGGATGCAATCAGCAATCTCTTATGCTTTGCAAGAGATTGAAAAAGTTGATGGCGTAAAGGTCGATATTGATGCAGTTCCATTAGATGATGAAAAGACCTATGACTTGATTAAATCCACCAGAACCTTAGGAATCTTTCAAGTCGAAAGCCCTGGTCAACGTGAACTTGTTGGCAAACTCGCTCCGCAGAATTTTACTGATCTGATTATTGATATCTCACTCTTTCGGCCAGGCCCGGTAAAGAGTGACATGATCACTCCTTTTCTTAATTATCGTCATGGCCTGCGCCAACGAATTAGTATTCATCCCAATCTCGATGATGTGCTCCGAGAGACCGAAGGAGTTGTGGTTTTTCACGAGCAAGTTATTCGCATTATCGCGATTATGACGGGAATAACTTTGGCCCAAGCAGATGAACGACGACGGCAACTCGGCACCATCGATGGTCAACAAGAAGTATGTGATTGGTTCTATCCGGCTGCACTTGCCCGTGGCTACATCTACTCAGTTGTTCATGAGGTCTGGGAGGTTCTGCGCGCCTTTGCCTCTTTTGGTTTCTGTAAAGCGCACGCTGCCGCCTTTGCACTTCCCACATATCAATCGGCATGGTTGAAGACCCACCACACCGCGGCTTTTATTGCGGGGACACTCACCCATGATCCAGGAATGTATCCCAAGAGATTGCTCCTTGATGAGGCAAGACAATGGGGGATAACGATTGCTCCTCTCGATATCAATCGATCAGATCGCAGCTACCGAGTCGAACGTAGCGATGTCTCCTCTCGAACCCCATATTTGGCGCCAGATTTGCAGAGCACGGGAGAGTCTTTAGATCTTCCCGATGCCCGCGGCTATGCCATTCGAATTGCCTTTGCCGATCTACATGGCATTAGTGACGATGAGATCGAAAGCATTATCGCTGGTCAACCTTATGAAGATATTCCCGATTTTGTTCTTCGCTCTGGTGCCAGCAGACCCAGTACCGAGGCTCTCATTGTTGTCGGAGCCTTTGATTCACTCTATCAATCAAGTGCCAATATCAATCGTCGCGATCTACTTCTTCATCTTCAAGATATTGGTCGGCTATCTGGCAATCAGAAACATCTTGGTGGCTCGCAACTCACCCTGGGACTGACTCCACCGCAATTACTTACTAGTGGTTTACCGGACCTCACCCCCAGCGAACGAGTTCGCCATGAGATAGATATTTTGGGAATGGATGTCTCTCACCACATGATGGAGTTCTATGGCGAATTCCTCAACCAGATTGGCGCTATTCGATCCTCCGATCTCATTCACCAACGCTCTGGCGCCAGCGTTCTTGTCGCTGGAGTTAAGGTCGCGCTCCAGACTCCACCAGTGCGCTCTGGTCGTCGCGTTATGTTCCTTACTTTGGATGATGGTTATGGATGTAATGATGTGACCTTCTTCGAAGATGTCCAACAAAGTTGTGCTGATCTGCTCTATCGCTCAAAGTTATTTCTGGTACGTGGCGTAATTAGGCGAACTGGTCCACGCGGAGTTTCACTGCGGGCAATTACTGCGTGGGAACTCGCCAGCTCTTATGAAAAGTGGCGTAATCTCACAGTTTGTGAGCCCAGCAATGTCTAATCCAAGAGATGAGAATGCACATCTAGCCACCATTCTCCATGTTGATATGGATGCCTTCTATGCCTCAGTCGCGGAGAAGGATGATCCAACTTTGCGTGGCAAAGCAGTAGTAGTTGGCGCTGGCGCTCGTGGGGTGGTCTTGTCGGCAAATTATCAAGCTCGAAAATTTGGAATTCGCGCCGCTATGCCAGTATCTAGAGCGCGACGAATGGCACCGACCGCAACTTTTGTTGCACCCGAGCACGAACGCTATAGCGAAGTCTCTTCACATATTATGGAAATCTTTCGTTCAGTTTCGCCATGGGTAGAACCCCTCTCGCTGGACGAGGCATTTATCGATGTCACGGGATCACGAAGATTGCTTGGTACAGGTCGAGAGATTGCGATGAAGATCAGATCTCGCGTTGAAGCCGAAGAGGGAATCACTTGCTCGGTAGGAATTGCCAATTCTAAATTCATCGCCAAACTCGCATCTGGCCATTGCAAACCAAATGGGATGTTAGAAATCCCGGCCGAACGAGTGTTGGATTTTTTGCACCCACTCCCCGTCTCAGATATTTGGGGCGTTGGTCCAAAAACAAATGAAGAGCTACTTCGGTTAGGTCTGCGCACGGTCTCAGATATTGCGCACACTCCGCGAGAGACGCTTATCCGAGCGTTGGGTGAATCAGCAGGTGCCTCACTTTTTGAATTGGCATGGGGGAGGGATTATCGCGATGTCGCCCCAGATGAACCAGATAAGAGCATCAGCGCTGCCGAGACATTCGGTACTGATATCGATGATCCAGAATTAATCTTGCGAGAATTTCTCCGGCTGACTGAACGAGCTACGTCACGGCTTCGATCCCGAAACTTGTCTGCAAAGACAATAAGCATCAAAGTTCGTTTCGCCGATTTCCGAACCATCTCTCGTTCGAAGACCCTCGACAGTGCAATTGATGGAACTCAAGAGAGTTACGAGGTGGTTCGAAAATTGTATGAAGCCTTGAAACTTGATCGTGCCCGCCTGCGATTAGTTGGGGTGAGTTTTGAGAGCCTGCGGGATAGCTCTCAGTCGCATGAACAACTATTCCTGGGGGAGCGGGAGAAGGGCTGGCGTGAGGCCGAGGCTGCTATCGACCAGGCCAGCGCTCGCTTTGGGAAAGGTAGTGTCCGCCCAGCACGTTTGGTCCGCCCCGGAGTCCGCGAAAGCCCAAAAATTGATGAGTAAGTGCTTGATTTATCATGAATTTAACCTGCATCTAGCGAAGTTGGACTTTCTAACTTGCTGCGGCTGCTCTATTCTCTAGACATGCCGCTCTCCGATCACGAACGCCGACTTTTGGCCGAGATGGAAGCTGCCCTGCAACAAGATGACCCTCGGTTAGTTTCCACGATGACCGGAAAGGCCCGAACCCGGCAATCGAGCCGAGTTTTGGTTGGTTCCTTACTGCTCCTCGCTGGAATGGCAATCCTCTTGGCAGGGTTGATCTCGCAGACCATCCCGGTCGGAATTGTGGGCTTTCTCGTAGCGCTAATTGGTGTTGTTTTTATCTTCTCTAATATCGGATCTACTGGCCCTGGTCGATCCAGCCGCGGAAACCGTGGACCAAAACCAAAGAAAACGCCATGGAGTTCGCGCCTAGAAGAGCGCTGGGATCGTCGTAATTTCGAAAATTAATTTGTAGCTTCACCTAATTCCCACCACCCCATTTGGGGTGGTTTTTTTATGCCCAGATTCTCCTGCTCCACCAGCCAACCTTTCCGGGAGCGAAAGAACCAATGAGTAAAAGAATTTGGCGAAAAATGGTTCAAAGTGGAGAAAAATGGAGTAAAGTGGTGGAAAGCACTTAATTCAGGGGAATTAGTGGTGTGAGAGGGGGAGTGCGCCAGTGTTTCTCGGTACGCATGAACCCCGGTTAGATGAAAAAGGACGAATTATTCTCCCAGCCCGATTTCGGGACGAATTATCAAATGGCCTGGTTATCACCAAAGGTCAAGAACGCTGCCTCTATGTCTTCCCCGCCAATGAATTTGCCTCCATCACCGATCGCCTCCGTCAGGCTCCAGTCACCGAGAAATCTGCACGTGACTACATGCGCGTGATGTTCGCCGGAGCCCATGATGAAGTGCCAGATAAGCAAGGGCGCGTGACCATTCCCGCGCAACTACGAACATATGCCAATTTGGCAAAAGAGTGCGTGGTTATCGGCGCCAATACACGATTAGAAATTTGGGATCAGAGCGCCTGGAACAACTATTTAACCGAGCAAGAGAGCAACTTCTCAGATGTATCCACGGAGGTGCTCCCAGGGCTCTTCTAAACCAGTTTGGCCATCTCTGTTGTGGCCATCGTCGACCTCAAAACGGCGCCCCTTCCCCGGCGCCGTTCTCCCCAAGATCCGTCGGGCGACGATGACCAGAGCAGAGAAGCAGACCTTCCGAAAGTAGATATGCCGAAAGTAAATATTGATCGATGTACGACCGCTTATTCAGATGTGGAGGAGGGGAAGAGAATGCTTCATACGCCAGTTGCGCTTGAACGTTGCATCGCCTTGCTTGCCCCCGCCATTTCGGAAAAAGATTCACCAATAGTCATCGATGCCACTTTGGGCATGGGGGGCCATTCCGCTGCGCTCCTTTCCCAATTCCCGCGCCTTCGCATTATCGGTTTTGATCGTGATCTCGCCGCAATTGCCATCGCCCGAGCCAGCCTGGCGCAATTTTCCGATCGCATCACCATTGTTCACGCCGTCTATGACGAGATGGAAGAAGTTCTAGTAAACGAATCGATTTCAGGAGTTGATGGCATCCTTTTCGACCTTGGCGTATCAAGCATGCAGCTTGATCAAGCAGATCGAGGTTTCGCCTATTCACAAGAAGCCCCACTGGATATGCGGATGGATCAAAGTTCGGGAATAACTGCCTTTGAAGTACTTATGGAATATCCAAAAGGCGAACTAATAAGAGTCATCAGAAATTATGGTGAAGAAAAGTTCGCGAAAAATATTGCTGAGAACATCATTAAGGCACGTCAATCTGATTCTCTCCACACGACAAAAGATCTGGCGGAACTAGTAAAGAACAGCATTCCGGCGGCTGCGCGAAGGACTGGCGGGAATCCAGCTAAACGAACCTTTCAGGCCCTTCGCATCGAAGTTAATCACGAACTTGATGTGCTCGAGCGAGCCATTCCGGCCGCGCTTAGTTCACTCAATGTCGGTGGCCGAATTGTTGTAATGGCTTATCAATCTTTAGAAGACAAAATCGTTAAATCTTTCTTTACCAGGGTGACCTTATCCGGAACTCCGCGAGGGCTTCCTATTGAATTGCCAGGGTCGGCAGCAAAATTCAATTTCGTCATTCGCGGCAGCGAAAGCGCAACTGAAGATGAGATCGAAGCAAATCCTCGGGCTAGTTCGATGCGGCTGCGAGCCATTGAGAGAGTGGCGGCTTGATGGCGATCTCGACTCTCACACCGAATATTGAATGGTCGCAGCGACCAAAACTTAGATTGCTTTCAGCAGTGGCATCAGCAAATGATCGCTCAACCAATCCACGTAAATTTGTTGCGATGCTGGCGGGGATATTTTTAGTTGGACTGCTCTCATTGCTGCTTATTAACACGTTGCTCACCCAAGACGCATTTGTGCTACAACGACTAAAACATCAGGCAAATGTCACTCTGGATCAACGTGATGCGATTATTCAACAGCTTGCTTTTAAATCTTCTCCGGACCAACTTGCGACGATGGCAACAAAAATCGGTATGGTGCCAGGCAACTCGCTGCAATTCATTGACTTGTCAAAAGTATCAACCCTGGACACTAAAAACCTTCGCCCACAGATCAAAGTAGCTCCATAATGGCTCACAATAATTTGGTGCGTTCTCGCATTCGTAAATTATTGGCAGTTTCCTTGACTGTATTGCTGGTGCTTGCCTTGAGATTGATTCAAGTTCAAGCTGTAGAGGCAGATAGTTATACGACTCGAGCTCAAAATGAGTTGATGAGCTCATCAGTCTTGCTCGCTCCACGTGGGACGATCACAGATATAAATGGCGTGGAGCTTGCCCGCAGCATCGCCGCTTTCACTGTGATTGTTGACCAAACCATGATTGCAGATCCTGTAAAGACCGCAGAAGTCGCGGCGCCGATTTTGAAGCTGAAAGTTTTAGATGTGCAAAAATTATTAACCGGCAAATTGCGATACAAAATAATTGCAAAAAATGTCACGCCTATGATTTGGCAAAGTCTCAATGACCATATTGATAGTTACAATTCTGCTGTTCTAAAGGAAAAAGGTGGATTGGCCAAACGGATAGTGGGATTTTTTTCCGAACGCGGATACATCCGCAGTTACCCGACAGGTTCATTAGCCTCATCACTCGTCGGAATTACCAACGATGCAGGAGTAGGCGCTTCTGGAATTGAAAGCAGCATGAATCAAACTCTTGCTGGAATTGATGGTCGCTATATTTATGCAAACGGAGCAGGAACGATCATCCCAGGTTCGCAACAAATAAAGACTGAAGCAAAATCGGGGATGAGTATCCAATTAACAATTGATCGAGATATTCAATGGGTCGCGCAAGATGCCATCACGGCAGCGGTGAAGAGCGCACATGCAAAGTCGGGCACCGTTATTGTGATGGACCCAAAATCCGGTGCAATTTTGGCAGAGGCGAGTTCACCAAATATCGATCCGAACGATAAAAAGACTATTACGGTGGAAAGTTTGCGCAATCCCGCAGTGCAGGATGTTTATGAGCCAGGATCCACCGGCAAAGTTATGACCGTAGCTGCGGCAATGGAGGAGAAGAAAATCACTCCAGAAACAGTTTTTACCATTCCTTACACTTTGAAAAAGGGTGGCCGACTCTTTCATGATCATGAAGTTCATCCAACCGAAAAATTGACCACAACTGGATTGCTTGCAATTTCCAGCAAT
>CAIMZW010000073.1 GCA_903846075.1 uncultured Actinomycetes bacterium | reverse complement strand
CGAGTTCGGACCTTCTTCCCCATAATCAGCCTGCTCGCAGGGCTTGTACTCGTTCCGGTTGCAAGTATGCCTACCGCCGAGGCCCTAACGATGCGTACGGCTGTTGCCGGATGGGTCAACACTTACGCAGCACCGGCAAATTCTCCTACCGTCAAAACTGCTAGGCCTGGCCCTGCATCCGCACACCTGGATGCCGCCAGCACCATCAAGCTCAATTTCATCGGCGTACCGGCTGAATATCAGCCGGCACTACAGGCCGCGGCAGATATCTGGGCAGCAAATTATCCTTCTGCCGTCCCGATCAATATCGATGCCAAGTGGGTTCGCCTAGGGACTTCAGGAATTTTGGCTTCTGCCACCCCCGTGAAGTTCTTTAATAGTTTTGCGGGCGCGCCAGATCGAAATATTTGGTACCCCTCGGCCTTGGCAAATGCCTTGGCAGGTAAAGATCTCGACCCCGCGAATCCAGAGATATCTATTCGCGTCAATTCAACCGTCGCCTCAATTTTTTATTTAGGCACCGATGGAAATTGCCCTTCGGGTGAGTATGACTTGGAATCGATCATCCTTCACGAAATGGGACATGGCCTGGGATTTCTATCTAATAGTGGATACGACCCATACTATAAATACGGCACCATTGACCAACCAACTCCATTCGATGCATATGCACAACTTCCCGATGGTCGCCGATTGATGGATATTCCATCACCTTCGCTCGAACTTGGTACCGCTATAACTCGCCCTCTCGTCTGGTCTGGTCTCAATGGGATTAAAGCGAACAATGGAATTAAACCTGCGCTATATACACCAGCAATTTATGAAAACGGATCTTCGGTCAGCCACTTGGATGAAACAACATTTTCTGGATCTGGCGCTAATGCTCTGATGACACCAAATCTCGCGGCAGGCGAGGTATTCCACGATCCTGGTTCACTATTACTGGCCATGTTGCAAGATATGCGTGAAAAGCCACCGGCAGGTGTGCCTTCTGGTGTCCCTGCTACGCCAAGAAATGTTCGAGCATTGGTTGGAGACAAATCTGCAATTGTCCTCTTCGACCCGCCCACCAACGCTCGTACCTCGCAAGTAAGTTCCTATACCGTCAAAATAAATGGAACCTCGCGAAGCATAGATACAACGACTAGTCCAGTGTTAGTAACTAATCTTAAAAATGAACAGGTTTACTCATTCACTGTTGTTGCTAAGAACGACCTTGGTGTATCAGAGGCAAGTAGCACTAACGCAGTAGTTCCTCAAGCATCGGCTCCTTCAGTCGTCATCGACCCTATTGCCGATGCCAAATTCTTGGCAACTGGAACTTTTAATAAGCAAACATTTATCGTCTACTCGGATTCTTTGCACCATGACATTCGCATGGCGACGTTAGTTGGAACAAAATGGGTCAAGACGATCGTTGATGGCAATTCACTGGTGAATGGCAAAACCACTAACGATGTTTCAGGAAGTCTCTCGGTGTGCACGAGCAAGGTTGGAACTAAAGAGGCGCTTCACATTTTCTATGGTGACCTAACAAATAAAGATTTGAGACATGCCGCCTTTGATGGCAAGAAGTGGAGCTACGAAGTCGTCGATGGAAATGGCTTAAAAATCCAACCCGTAGAAGATCCAGTGCGGACAACCACGGCAAGTGACGTAAGTACTTCGAGCGCCTGCGTTGTCACACCTGCTGGACTACAAGTTTTCTATCGTGACGAGAGTCAAGGGATTTTGCTTGGAGCTGTGAAGGATGGTCAATCTTGGCGGTACGAAATCATCGATGGAGATCGCGACACTGACGGGCGAACTACAGGAGATGTCGCTTTCCATATGAGCGCGCTCGCTATAGGAACAAAAGTATTTTTGGTCTACGACTCCATTGTTGCAGTGGATCAAAACAAGAATCCGACTCGCGGCGAAATGCGAATGGCAACTCGTAGTTCGGCTTATCCTGAGGATTGGACTCACTCAGTTCTCGATACCTCAAACTCTGGCATTGCAGTTGCAGGTTATAGCGTTGCTCTTTCGCAGAGCGGTCGAAATGTTTATGCAAGTTGGATTGCTTCCTCAGGCACAAGTTATCCGGCCACGGATCAATTGCGATGGAAGAATCTCACATCTGCGACAGGTGCAACCGGAACTACTACAGAGCTCTATGGCGATCCCAATGGACCAATCTCCATTGATGTCAATCGCATTCTCTTCTCCTGCAAACTTCGATTATGTGAGTTCAATAAAAATGACCGAACCATTCGATTAGTCTCCGGAAAGACGTTAAATGGTTCGGCCGAATCTTCGTTAATAACCTTTGGTGGAGCCAGATATGTTGTGATCGGCTCCGGTGGACGGCTAACGCTCTTTAAACTTATTTAGCGTTTCGTCGTTGAATTCGAGTCTTCTTCAATAATTTCTTATGCTTCTTTTTGGCCATACGCTTGCGACGCTTCTTGATTACTGAACCCATACTCACTCCTTCAAAAGCTTGATTAAGCCGTTGTACATGGCCGCGATTACCTTAACCCGCCAGAGGGCTAACAATAGTCAGTCCGAAGCGGGCATTTCGTT
>CAIMZW010000072.1 GCA_903846075.1 uncultured Actinomycetes bacterium | reverse complement strand
TTGCTTGATAGAGACATCTACCGTGGCATCAAGATTTCGATCAGTTGCCAGCGGCTCCACGTGCTCATCGCCTCTCTTTAGCTTTTTACAAGCTGGATCAGGAAAGGCAATTCTATTCGGAGGAGCGCCTTCGTAGGAGCAGAAGGGCAAAGTTGGCAAATAAAATCGTTACAACCATCGCCCCACCAATTAATTTTCCAAGTTGGTTGGTCAAATCCTCGGTTGGGCGAAGTGACTGCCCGGCGACAAAGACATTGTTCGCTTGAGCCATGGCAACGATGGCAAATCGATGAGTCGCATCCGGTTGCCAGGTGACTTTATCCAAGCCGTTATTTCTCGCCGTGGAGAGAACTCCAGTAGGAATATCTAGATCTGATGCTTTGAAAGTGGCATTCGTGGAGAGAATCTCGCCTTTTTCATTGAAGACGGCGGCAAAAGCGTAGGCGCTGTTATCCAATTCAACTTTCGGCAAGAACGAGGTATCCATGATTTGAGAATTAATCCAGTTTGATTGCATCTGGCTGGTGATCCGAAGGGGCTGTTGGTTAGCCTCAAGTCGAAGGGTTTGCTGCATAACTAAATAGATTGTGGCGAAGATAAGCACGATGACGAGGTTCACGACTAACCGCAACTTCGCGTTCCAACGAGAAGACTCACTCAATCCGAAGGACTTCATAGTCTAAAAATATTCCTCAACTCTTGGAATTGTCTGTGCCATTTCTATCATTCTTTCAGGAATCTTAGGAATAAACTTCCAAAAAATGGTAGTTGGGCTCAAATCGCCTTCACCCTGGAGAGATAGAGAGGGATTGCGCGTTAAATATTTTCTCTTTGCCTTGGTTGGCCTCTTCGTCGGGGCATTTAACGCTCTAGCTGGTGGGGCAGCCGTCGTCTCCTTTCCCATTCTCGTAGCCACTGGAATTAATCCAGTCAGCGCGGCCATGACTAACTCCATCGGCATCTATAGTGCCAATATCACTGCTCTTCTCAGTAACAAGAGTGATTTGAGAGAGCTTCTGCGTATTCATCGAAAATTTGTCACGCTTATTCTCTTGGGAACTGTTGCTGGTGCTATTGGACTCTCGGTCTTGCCTGAAAAGAATTTTGAAAAGGTCGCTCCATTTCTCATGTTGATCGCGACTTACTCATTAACTCCAAGAGCTCGCGAAAAGTTTATGAAGATTCATCGCCATTTTGAATCGGCGTTGATGATCGGAGTTGGGCTCTACGGGGGATATTTTGGACCTGGAGTCGGCGTGATGGTGATCGCAATGCTGGCTAAAGATGCACGAACAACACCCGCCACGATAAATGGCGCCAAGAATATGGTTACTTCACTGACGGGGATGATCTCCAATCTCATCTTCATTGCATCTGGCGAGATCGTTTGGTCTGCCGCTGGTGCATTGTTTGTGGGGGCAAGTTTTGGTGGGTACGTCGGAGGCCATCTGGTACACAGGTTTAGAGCGCAGACTTATCGGGCATTTGTTTTCATCATAGGTATTTCTTCTTCACTCTGGATGTTTTACAAATATGTGCTCCATTGAGTTTTGAAGTGCGTTTATTCAGCGCAATTTGTTATGACCGCTTATGCTGACCCAAATTTCTCTAAAGTAAACTCAAGAATGGGGCTTGCACATGTGGGTTGAGATCAATGGCGCAAAACTTTATGTAGAAGTTCTAGGTGAACCAGGTTTGCCAGTTCTCATTGCCCACCATGGTGGCGGAGGAATTGGTTCCTTCCACGAACCGAAAGCAACTTTCGGCCCGCTCTCGGACATTTTCCAAGTTGTGGTCTTCGATGCCCGCGGTTGCGGAGTAAGTGAAGGTGTTCCGCCCTACTCGCACGCACAGTGGGCTGCCGATGTTGAAGGGTTGCGCCAATGGATCGGCGCCGAACAGATCGTCGTTGCCGGCGGTTCTTACGGTGGATTCATCGCCATGGAATACGCGGTGGCCTATCCAGATCGCGTGAAGGCAATGATTTTGCGCGACACCTCACCGGACAATTCAAACTTCACTACATTGAAAGAGAATGCCCGCAACCAAACCAGAGTTACTTTGAACTGGGAAAATTTTGATCGATATTGGTCAGGCCAAATTTATGATGATGAGGATTTGAAAGCACGCTGGGCCGAACTCATTCCGCTCTACGACTTTGATTATGATCCTGTCGCTTCAGCGGCTGCGGTCGAAGCTGGCTTCTATCGCCACGAATCCCATAACTGGTGTTTCATCCATAACGTTCCGGATTATGACCTCACCGGACAATTGCCATTCGTAACTGCACCGACTTTGGTAACTGTAGGTCGGGCCGATTGGGTGACACCTGTTGCGTCCTCCGAGAAGATTGCCTCGTTGATCCCAAACTCGCAATTAGTTGTCTTTGAAAAATCAGGGCATTCGCCCCAGCGAGAAGAGGCCGAACTCTTTCAAAAGACAATGCGCGATTTCTTAGCCCCTATTATGAAGTCATGACAAAGTTAGTCGCAGTTGTTACCGGTGCAGGCCATGGAATTGGTGCTCAAATTGCGGAGGAGTTGGCCGAACTCGGTCACATCGTGCATAGGGTTGACCTACCCACTGATCTCTCAAACTCTTCAGTAGCTAATGCTTTCTTTGCTGAAATTGGTCAGGTCGACATTCTTGTGAATAATGCCGGGGGTGTAGCTGGTCAAGTACATCATCCTCTCGAAGAGATCAGCGACGACCAGTGGCAGGCAATTTTCAATGCCAACATCCAAACCACCTTCCATTGCACTCGAGCCGTCGTTGCCGGGATGAAGGAAAGGAAATGGGGGCGAATCGTCACCATTTCTTCAGGTGCAGGTCGAAGCGTTTCACTCACGGGGATTCAGGCATACGCAACTGCAAAAGCCGCACAGATCGCCTTCACTCGCCAGATGGCATACGAACTTGGACCTCATGGAATTACCGTGAATTGCATTGCTCCTGGATTCATTCTTTCAAATCCTTCCACCATCAAACAGTGGGAGAGTTATGGTGACGAAGGACAGGCGAAGATTATTAATGGAATCGCAACCAGAAGGTTGGGATTACCTTCCGATATCGCAAATGCGGTTAAATTCTTTACGTCGGAGAGTTCTTCTTGGATAACTGGGCAATGCCTCTCCGTCGACGGTGGTCATTCTCTCTTTTAAATAAGCGCTTTTAATTAACCTTTCGGATGTTTCCGAAAGGTTAATTTTTTTATGATGAGTTTTTCACTATGTGGACAACCATTTGAAGATAATGCGCAATATTCACACTTGTGCTAATGAGAAATGATGCCCGTAACATCTTTTGGACCCAATAACAAGATACTTAAAGTACGTATTCTCGCTTAATTTGAAATCTTTTCGTCTGTTCAATTTTCGTATTGAGAAGTAGAAAGTTTCCTAATTGTTACATTGAGCGTACGGATAAAAAGCATAAGAAAACTTTCTGCAATTCGCTCCTATTCGTTTAGCAAAGTGGAAAAGTGTGCCTTAGTATTCAGCGCCATGAACATTTGATTTCATCGATTGTTCATTTCACACCCTCATCTGTTGCATATGCACCAGATCCTTTTACCTGATGGGAGCGCAATACTTTGAAGATCAACAAGCGTTTCTCCGGAGGACTCGTCGTCACTGCTGCAGTGATTGCTGCGATGTTCGCAACCGGGCTACCAGCACAAGCTGCCAACTCTTCTCCAAAGGGCGATTTGGTTTTGGTTCGTAACCAAGATTTCGCAACATTCAATCCAGACCTTGCTCAGAATGACTCAATCTTCATTCAGCAACAGATTTTTGAACCATTATTTATGATCAACCCAGATGGCAAAGATGTGAAGCCATGGCTTGCTAAAAGCGCTTCTGTCTCCTCCGACAAGTTGACCTGGACCATCAAGCTTCGCACAGATGTGAAGTTCAGCGATGGCACCCCAATGACCTCTGCAGACGTCAAGTTCTCACTAGATACTGCAACAAAGGGCGATGGCTGGGGCTTCCTCAATACCGCTATTGCATCTGTTACAGCTTCAGCACCAGACACCGTCATCATCAAGACCAATGCACCTTGGGCACCTTTGCTCTCGGACTTGGCCGCATTCTCCAACTCAATTTTGCCTGCTAACTATGGTGGCAAGACTGCAGATGCTTTCTTCAAGTCTCCAATCGGAACTGGTCCATTCAAGTTCGATCACTGGACACCAGGCAAGGAAGTTAAGTTTGTTGCTAACACCAACTACTGGCAGCCAGGCAAGCCATACTTGAACTCAGTAACGTGGCAATATGTTGTCGATGACAACACCCGCGAATTGATGCTCAAGAGTGGTCAAGCTGACATCAATGAATTCCCACCTTCAACCTCTATTGCTGAACTCAAGTCATCGGGTATGCAGGTAACTCCATTCCCAGCAGCTGCTTCTGAGTACCTCGCGTTCAACGAGAAGATTCCAGCGCTTGCAGATGTTCACGTTCGTCGTGCTGTTTCCTATGCACTCGATCGCGAAGCAATCATCAAGGTTGTCTTGGCCGGATACGGAACCGCTTCTAACTCCGTCTTGGCTCCAAACGTAGGTTTCTACGATCCAAAGACCCCAGGCGTGCAATATGACCTGAAGGCTGCTGCCGCAGAATTGGCAAAGTCCAAGTTCAAGAAGGGCCTAACCCTTGAATACTTGGCCACTGCCGGAAGCGTTCAAGACAATGCAATGTCTTCTATTCTCCAGGCTGCTCTCAAGCAAATTGGCGTCACCTTGAAGATTGTGACCCAAGAGCCAAAGGTAAAGCGCGTCACTCAGAAGAACATGCAGTATCAGATCACCAGCACTGGTTGGACGATGGATATTTCAGACCCTGATGAATTGATGACCTTCGCATTGTCTCCAGTTGAAGGTGGCACCAACTCCTTCTACACCGGTTACAACAACAAGGTTGTTATTAATGCAGTAAAGCGTGGACAGACCACAGTTGATCCAACTGTTCGTCAACGCAACTACTCCATTGCACAGACACAATCAGCCAAGGACGCTTACATGGCCTTCGTATACAACGCACCTTATGTATACGCATGGAGCCCAAAGATCACTGGTTTCTTTGTGACCCCAACACTTCAGTACCACATGGAAGATGTTAAGAAGGGTTAATCACTCTTTCTTGACTGACAGCCCATCTAGTTAAATCCGTCTAAAGAGAGAGCAGGTACGCACCGAATGAATTTCTTGTCCTATGCAGGCAAGAGGCTCCTTCAGGTGATACCTGCTCTCTTTGGCATTTCTGTCGCAGTCTTTACTCTGGTGCACTTAATTCCGGGCGACCCTGCTGATGTTCTTCTTGGTCAAACCGCTACACCTGCTCGAACTAAGATTTTGCACCACACGTTAGGAATCGATCGGCCAATCTTGGTTCAATATTTCTCGTTCCTGAATCATCTTTTTCATGGCTCTCTGGGAACTAGTTTCTATGACCGCCTTTCGGTCACCAGCCTCATTGCCGGACGCCTACAAGCCTCAGCCTTCCTCTTAGTTGGCGGCATTCTTCTTTCTATTTTGATCAGCCTTCCGCTCGCAGTTCTTGCTGCATCTAAAGAAGGTGCAGTACGAGACCAAGCCGTTCGCGTTATTCCGATTATCGGACTGGGTATGCCCCAGGTCTGGATCGGTATCGAACTGATCCTTTTGCTCGGTTTAAAAGTAAAGCTCTTTCCAGTCTCTGGATTTGGCGAGACTTTCCTCGAGCACGTCAGGTCGGTCTTTTTACCTTCGCTCTCTATTGCCATCGGCTTGTCTCCCATTTTGATTCGATCTCTTCGCGCCAGCATGCTCGATATTTTGGATGCAGATTTTGTTTTGACCGCACGTTCAAAAGGTTTAAGCCGAGCTCGCGTCACCATCAGCCACGTCTTGCGTAACGCAATCATTGCTTCAGTCACAGTTCTTGGTGTCAACATCGCCTATCTCATTGGTTCGACCGTCATCGTCGAACGCGTCTTTGCCATTCCAGGAACTGGTTCATTAATGATTGATGCAATCGGACGTCGTGATTATCCGATTGTGCAAGGAGTGACGCTCTTCTTCGCCGTTGCGGTAGTCGTGGTCAACCTCATCACCGATCTGATTCATGCCGCCCTCGATCCACGGGTTTCCCTCGGATGAAAGCAAAGAACTTCTCCTTTTACTTCGGTATCGGACTTCTCTCCTTTATCGTTCTGGTGGCCGCTTTTGCCCCTTGGCTGACCCACTACGACCCTATTGGTCAGGACTTGCTACATACATTGGCTTCACCTAACAGCCACCACTGGTTGGGCACAGACAACCTGGGCCGAGATGTATTAACTCGCATTATTTACGGCGCTCGCATCGACCTCTCGATTGGTGTCCTTGCGGTGCTCTTCCCATTCATTCTTGGCACGACGCTGGGACTTATCTCCGGCTGGCGCGGTGGCTGGTTTGATGCCATCTTGATGCGCATCGTTGATACAACCATCGCATTTCCGTTTTATGTTTTGGCTATCGCATTGGTCTTCGTCGTCGGAGCCGGTCCTAAGTCAATCATTATCGCCATCAGCCTTGTGGGCTGGGTTGCCTACTGCCGAATTATTCGCGCTGCAGTCCTCGTGGCCAAGGAGTTGGACTATGTCCATGCGGCAAAGCTCAGTGGACTTCCAACCGGACGTATTCTGCGTCGCCATATTTTGCCTAACGTCATCTCACAAGCCATCGTCTTTTCGATGAGCGATATCGTTCTTAGTATCTTGGCGATTGTTTCCCTGGGTTATTTAGGATTGGGCGTTCCGATTCCTACCGCCGAATGGGGTTCAATGATTCAAGAGGGACAGGCTTACATTCTTCAGCAATGGTGGATTCCAACCATTCCAGGCATCATGGTTGTCATCGTTGGATTCTCTCTTTCTCTCATCGGTGATGGACTAGTAAAGCGGTTGAACAAATGACCTCACCCCTACTCTCGGTTCGAGATCTCCATGTCGAGATCGAGACCAATCGCGGTCTGCTCAAAGCTATTCGTGGCATCTCCATGGATGTCAATGCTGGTGAGTCGATAGGCATCGTTGGTGAATCTGGTAGCGGCAAATCGATTACTTTGAAAGCTATTCTCGGGCTTTTGCCACCTAATGCTCGAGTCACTAAAGGTGAGATTTTCGTTGAAGGTCGCTCTCTCAACGGTATGAGCGATAAAGAACGTCGGGCAATACTTGCCGAGAAAATCGGTATCGTTTTTCAAGATGCAATTGCGGCTCTCAATCCTGTCCTTACGGTCGGAACTCAGATTTCCGAGATCCCGCATCGTAGATTGGGCTGGAGCAAGGCAAAGTCGCATGAGCGAGCCATCGAACTGATGACCTTGGTTGGCATCCCAGAAGCTGAAAAGCGCTTAAAGGTCTACCCACATCAACTCTCTGGTGGCCTACGCCAACGTGTTGCCATCGCCATCGCCCTTTCTGGAAATCCAAAGATCATTTTCTGCGATGAGCCAACCACGGCTCTTGATGTCACCATTCAGGCCCAGGTTCTACGACTTCTAGAAGACCTGCGGGCTAAAGAAAATACCGGCATTGTTTTTGTTACCCATGACCTTGCAGTCGTTAATGAGATCTGCGAGAAGGTAAATGTCATGTATGCCGGACGCTTTGTCGAACGCGGCACGGTCGAGCAAACCTTCCAAGATCCAACTCATCCTTATGCTTATTCACTGCTCAAATCAGCCCCAGATATGGAACATCCAGTCGAACGTCTCTTCTCGATTCAAGGTGAGGCACCTGATCTAACAAAGCCAACGATTGGTTGCCCGTTTGCTCCACGTTGTTTCGCGGCGTCAGAAGAATGCTTGGCTACTGAACCAGAATTGCGTCACGTTCATGAGTCAGAGACTGCATGTCATCACGCCACTAATTTCCTTAGCCAATTGAATGCAGGACAAGCATGAGCGATATCGTTTTAAGCGCCCACGAATTAAGTAAGCATTTTGTTGGCCGACAATCTCTGTTGGCAAAAGTTCGAGGCCAAGATCCATTTACTGTCCCTGCAGTTGATGGAGTGGACCTCGATATCAAAGCCGGGGAGACCATCGGGTTAGTCGGTGAATCTGGTTGCGGTAAATCAACTCTCGGTCGGACTTTGGTTGGTCTCTATCCACAAACTTCGGGCGAACTGTCGATCTTCGATCGCCAAATCGGCAAAGAACGTTCACTTGAGGAACGTCGAGCGGTTCAGATGATTTTTCAGGATCCCTTTGCATCGCTAAACCCTCGGATGACTGTCGGCAATATGTTGAAAGAGATTCTGCTCTTTCATAAGTTGGCCACAAAAGAAGATGTTGAAGATAAGAGCAAAGAGTTATTGACTCTCGTTGGACTCCCAACCTCTGCCTTGAAATCTCATCCTCGCCAATTCTCTGGTGGTCAACGCCAACGAATAGGAATCGCACGAGCACTTGCTCTGCAACCTAAAATTCTGATTGCCGATGAAGCCGTCTCCGCTTTGGATGTTTCGGTTCAAGCCAGCATTGTGAACTTGCTTCTGGATCTCAAGCGCGATCTTGGTTTGACCATGCTCTTCATCTCTCACAACATCGCGGTGGTTCGCCAAATCAGCGATCGCATTGCCGTCATGTACTTAGGTCGAATTGTCGAAACCGGACCAACCGAAGAAGTTTTCGCGAACCCACAACATCCCTACACAAAGCTCTTGCTGAACTCAGTGCCAAAGATGACACCAGGTTCAAAATTGGGCGAGGCTCCATCTGGAGAATTGCCAAAGATGCAAGCGAAATTTGTCGGCTGCCGTTTCCGCGGCCGTTGTCCAGTTGCGGTCGATGCTTGTGCAACAACCGATCCCAAACTATTGCCTGTGAAAGGCTCGAACAATCCGGATCATATGACGGCTTGCTTACTCGTTCAGTAATTCATTCCCCACCCATCAAAGGAGATGCACGTGTCTGAGTTGGTCATTATTGGTAGCGAACGTAGCGAGGCCGGTATTCCGGCGGCTATGGAGATTCTGCGCAGGGGAGGCAGTGCTCAAGATGCAGTAGAGCGCGGACTCCAACTCTGTGAAGATAATTTAGCTGACCATTACATCGGAACCGGTGGCCTTCCTAATGCCCGCGGCATCGTCGAACTCGATGCATCCATGATGGTCGGATCAACTCGGGCCTTCGGCGCTGTAGCAGCCGTGAAGAATTTTCCTAATCCAATCTCTATCGCTCGCGCGGTCATGGAGAAGTTGCCACAGCACGCACTTCTCGTTGGCGAAGGTGCCGAAGCATTTGCAGATTTTCTTGGATTCGAACGCGCTGAACTTTTGACACCAGAAGCCCGCGAATTGTGGCTACAACAATTGAAAACAGTTCCACAAGAATCTATCGAAGGTGAAAACACCAAAGCCACTACAGGTGATGAGCGCTACCGCTTAGCATCCTTGGAATTGGTAAAGCGCATGGCACCGCATGAAGGTCCATGGGGAACCATCAACATCATTGCGCTAGACAAGAACGGTGAACTCGTGTGTGGAGTCTCCACCAGTGGTTACCCATACAAGCACCCAGGCCGCGTTGGCGATTCAGCCGTACCTGGTGCTGGAAACTACGCCGATATCCGTTACGGCTCGGCCGCATGCACCGGTCGCGGCGAACTCGCCCTTCGCAGTGGCGCTGCTCGAACCGTCGTTGAAAACATGAGAGCAGGAATGGAGCCAGAGGACGCTTGCTATGCCGCACTTCAAGAAGCCCGCGCTCTGCCTGATGATTTCCGCGCCGAACTTCGTTGCCTCGCCCTCACTCCTGACGGACGCCACGGTGGCGCTGCTGGAATGGAAGGTTCTACTTACACATTGATGACTGAACATTCGACCCAACCTGAATTCCGTCCACGAAAGGCATTGTTATGAAAATTTATATAAGTTCCGATATGGAAGGCACCGCCGGAGTTGTTGACTGGAACCAGTGCGTAGCTGGCAACGCCGACTATCCCTATTACCGTGGCCTGCTTCAGAACGAAATCAATGCCAGCATCGAAGGCGCAATGGCAGCCGGAGCCACCGAATTCTTGCTCAATGACTCACACTCTGCGATGCAGAATCTCTACCCAGATCGCCTTGCAGGAAACGCTCGCTACCTCAGTGGCAAGCACAAACCTTTGTACATGATGCAAGGTTTGGATTCCTCATACGATGCAATCTTCTTTATTTCCTATCACGGTTCGATGAGCAGTGAATCTTCGGTTCTCTCTCACACCTACAACCCACGCGCTATTTCCGAGATCAAGATCAATGGCCACATTGCATCTGAAGCTGGATTGAACTGCCTCGTCGCTCAACATTACGGAGTTCCAGTGGTTCTGGTTTCTGGTGATGAAACCACCGAAATCGAAACTCAGGTTTGGTCACCTGATGTTCGTGCTGCCGTCGTCAAGAAGAGCGTCTCTCGATTCGCCGCAGACAACATGCATCCCACCGAAGCCTGCGAACTCATCAAGGCAAAAGCTGAAGAAGCCATCAAGAGCCTTGCTTCATTCAAAGCGCCAAAGATTGAACTTCCCGCCACCATCGAAATCACTTTCCATAATGGTGACTTCGCCGAGCAAGCTACCTGGATTCCAGGGACTGTTCGCACCGGTGCAAAGACTGTTTCACTGACAGACAACGATGGCTTGAATCTTTTCCGTAGGTTCATCGCCACCGTCTATCTCTCACGCACCATCGTTGAATAATTCACACTTTTAACTAGCTATTATCGAGAAGGAGTAGGTAGAACCATGGCCGATCTAACAGGCAAAGTTGCAATTGTTACGGGTTCAGGAAATGGCATTGGCCGCGCAACCGTCATGAAGATGGCCGCCTCAGGTGCCAAGGTCACTGTCTCAGATGTATTGGTTGAAGATGGCCAGAAAGTAGTGGAAGAGATCAAAGCCCTTGGTGGCGAGGCAATTTTCGTCGAGGCTGACGTCTCCAATGAAGATCATGTCAAGAACCTCATCGACACAACCGTTGCCACATACGGACGCCTCGACATTCTCGTTAACAATGCTGGCGTCGGTGGCGGTCAATTACGTACCCACGAAATCGATCTTGCTGACTTCATGCGCGTTATGGCGATCAACGTCGGTGGTACCTTCCTCTGCACCAAATACGCCTTGCCTCACTTCCTCAAGCAAAAAGATGGTCGCATCATCAACATCGCTTCCACCTACGGCTTGATCGGTGCACCAAAGGCTGCGGCTTATTGCGCATCTAAAGGTGCAATCATCAACTACACCCGCCAACTAACCGTTGACTATGCCCCAGAAGGCATTCGAACCAACGCAATCTGCCCCGGATACATCGACACCAGCCTTGGTCGTCGTCGTTCCACCCTCAGTGATGACGCGTTAGTCGCAGCAATCGCTCGTCGGGAAAAGGCTGCCGCAATGCAACCTCTCGGTCGCCAAGCCCAACCTATTGAAGTAGCCAACGTCGCCGCCTTCATCGTCTCCGACGAAGCTTCCTTCATGACTGGTTCCATTGTTACCGTCGATGGTGGTTGCGTTACGACCTTCAACTATGGCGAGGCTTCGAACTAGTCCTTAAAAATAGCATTTGCTAGAGCCTCCATTTTGACCTAGGTTTTAAGTAACCTAATTTTGGAGGCTCTTATGGCAACGACTCGAAAAGCATCAGCAGTTTGGGATGGCGATCTTCTTTCAGGCGCTGGAAAAGTAACGTTAGATTCTTCAGGTATTGGCACATATCCAGTTTCGTGGCCGGCGCGTAGCGCAGAACCGAATGGCGTTACCAGTCCGGAAGAACTTATTGCGGCGGCTCATTCAACCTGCTTCGCAATGGCATTTTCAAATGGGTTGGCAAAAGCGGGAACACCACCAACACAATTGCGAACCTCAGCTGAAGTTGATTTTCAACCAGGCGTTGGCATCACGGAGATCCGTCTGAACGTCAGTGGCGAAGTTCCAGGGATGAGCCCAGAGGATTTTGCAGTCGCCGCGGAAAATGCCAAGGCAAATTGTCCTGTAAGCCAGGCCTTGAAGGCCGTGCCGATTTTTTTAACAGTGAATTAATCGGTCAAACTAAAGTGCATCGGCATTTGGTTCTTTCAAACAACCTCAGCCTAAGTTAGTCTGCTTAAATGCTTGCCTACCTCTCCACGAAACGGCAGTTTCTGTTTGATGCTCCAGTCATCGAAGATTTAGTTCGAGATGCCGTGAAGAGAAACCTTCATTTTGATGTGGGCGAAAGCGAATACCTATCCTGGAGAAATTCGCTAGGTAACGCGATGTCTCACGTACTTCATTCCGATGAGATTCCAGATGATTGCGGCATCGCAGTTGAATATCGACTGAACGGAAGAAGATTTCGGCTTGATTTTGTAATTTCAGGAACCAACGAACATTCCAAAGAGTCAATTGTCATTATCGAATTGAAGCAATGGACCGACATATTTTTCTCCAATCTGGAAGAACATGTTCAGACTCATCTAGGCAAAGGATTACGAGATGTCAATCATCCTTCTTATCAAGCTTGGAGTTACAAGGCCCAACTTGAGCAATACAACGAGTATGTGTACGAAAATAACGTTGAGGTAAGTGCCTGCGCCTATCTTCATAATTGTAAAGCGACAGAAGTAATTTCGGATTCTCGGTACGAAAATGCGCTGAGTCTTGCGCCCGTTTTCATCCATGGCCAGAGTGCTGATTTGCGAGGACTTGTAACTTCGAAAATAAAAAGCGGAAACGGTACTTCGCTGCTTCAGCGCATAGACGATTCGACGATTAGACCTTCAAAGCAATTAGCGGATGCTGTTGGAAACATGCTCGCCGGTCAAGATGAGTTTGTTCTAGTAGATGAACAGAAAACGGTTCTGGAAAAGATATTAACGGCAGCGAGAGAGACATTTTCTGGTGGCAAAAAAGTAATTATCGTAAAAGGTGGACCGGGAACGGGTAAGTCAGTTATTTCAATTAACGCCCTTTCCAAACTGACTTCCATGCGGCTCAATGCTAAGTACATAACCGCAAATGCCGCGCCTCGGACCGTGTTCGAAGCAAAATTAAAAAACTTAGTTAAAGGAGACGTTGTTAAGCATTTGTTTGGTGGTTCTGGATCTTTCACCAACCCCTCAAGAAATTCTATGGACGTGCTTATTGTCGATGAAGCTCACCGACTTAGAATGAAGTCTGGAATGTTCAGAAATTTGGGTGAAGATCAAGCAATGGAAATAATCGACACTGCAAAAACAAGTGTGTTTTTCATCGATGAAGCCCAAAAAGTGACCTGGTCGGATGTCGGCGAAATCTCTCGCATAAAGGCACTCGCCGCTAAAGCGAATGCGGACGTTGAAATTTTAGAGTTGAATTCACAATTTCGTTGCAGCGGTTCCGATGATTACATGGCCTGGCTGGATGATGCCCTAGACATTCATAAGGATCGTCAAAACTATTTTTCACCCGAAAATTTTGATTTCAAAATATTCAGTGATCCCAAGGAACTTCATAAGGAAATCGCTCTCAAGAACAAGTCAAACAACAAATCCCGTGTAGTAGCAGGCTATTGCTGGGATTGGATAAGTAGCAAGGATCCGAATCTCCATGACATTCAAATTGGGGAATATAAGGCAAGGTGGAATTTAAAGTCGTACGGAAATGAATGGATAATAAATCCAAAATCTATTGACGAAGTTGGTTGTATTCATACTTGCCAGGGTTTAGAGGTTGAATACATTGGAGTGATTGTTGGTCGAGACTTAATTGTTCGTCAAGGAAAATTGCTCACTAATCCGAAAGCGAGAGCCAAGACTGATGCCTCGTTGAATGGTTTCATCAAAGAGTCCAAACTAAACGAAGAAATTGCAAAGGCAAAGGCAGATCAATTGATCAAAAATACCTATCGGACTCTAATGACCCGTGGAATGAAAGGTTGCTACGTCTATTTCGAGGATTCTGAAACTGCTGAATATTTCAAAGGGCTTCTGAACCAATAAATTCATTTGGTCGGTTAACTCTGTTTTAAGATGGTTAGTTAAAAGGCGTCGAGACGACAATCATCCAACGAATGCCGAATCGATCTAGGCAGGAACCCCAGTAACCGAAGAACTCTTGGCGCATGTCAGCTCGTTCGGTGGAGTCTTGTGACAGCAACCCATATATGCGGTCTGCTTCGTCGTTTGAATCGAGGTTCAGGCAGATTGTGGTGTTGTTTCCATAGTTAACCTCATGACCCATGGAACGCAGAGAATCGGTTGCCATGAGTTTGTGGCCGGCGATGATTTCGAGTTCGGCGTACATTGCACCGTTTCGTTCATCCTCTGGCATTTCAGGAGCGTTTGGCATGGACGAAAATCTCATGATGGTTGCGGGGGATGGGCTTTTGAAAACTTCGGCATAAAAATTAAAGGCCTCTTCGGTCTGACCCATAAAGTTTAAGTAAGTGCTAACGAATGCCATGAGATCTCCGTTCTCAGGTAAGAAGCACTCGTTAGGGTGTTTCTTATGTAGACCAACGGTACAGGAAATCTCCAAGCAATAGGGCTAGTCCTTAACTTGACTGGAGACTCTATAAATTCTTCGGCGTAACATAAAAGTAAATGTCAGAGGTTCTCGAGATAGGAAGGAAAATGAAAGAAAAGGTAGTGCAGGATATTTACGACAAGTTAGTTTCGTTGGGATTCTCGCCAGTCAAAGGTGGCGATTCCGATGTTTCTGTGGTCGAGCCTGCCCTGAACCTAAAACTTGGTTTTGCTCCCAAGAAGATGTCTTTCGAGTTCACGGTATTAGTTAATGAAATCGACAAGGCAATCTATTTTTACGAAATGGCCAATGAAAATAATCCGATCTTCGCTTCCAAAGCTGGATTGCCGACCGGAATAAAGAGCGTTTCTCGCAAAGTCAAAGGGTCATTTACGAACGAAGCCGGTGAGATTGTGAAGTATGACTTTGATTTGGGTGAACTTCCGAAAATCATTCGGGCGATCGGAGAGAAGCATGGATACATGGCTCGGAAAGTAACTCGAAAGGCCAGCGCTCAGTATCAATAATTATTTGGGTCTTTCCTAATTCAGACCCCACACATGAGAGAGCCTCCCAATCGGTGAATTGGGAGGCTCCTTCTATTTCTGT
>CAIMZW010000071.1 GCA_903846075.1 uncultured Actinomycetes bacterium | reverse complement strand
GGAATTCGACTTCGGTACGGACAAGTGCAGGTAGTTCCGGTTCTAGCCACCGGGCTTGGTTATCGCTTAGAAGTGACGGACTCATTACGACTTCACGATGAGTACCTGTACGGCATCAGTGAAGTTCCGTCTTCTTGGCCAGGCCAGGCGTTGGAAGCACAGGTCATCGCATCTCGAACCTACGCACTTTCCCGGATGGGCAAAATCCGAAGAGAATGTGATTGCCAGATTTACTCGACTAAATATGATCAGAGTTATATTGGCTACGCCAAAGAGGCAGAGCCAAAGTTTGGTGCGCTTTGGCGACAGGCCGTGGATCTCACGACAACCGATGATGGACATGGGATTGCAATTTTCTATAAGGGCAAACCGATTAATGTTTATTTCTTCTCATCCAGTGGCGGAGCCACTCAACGGAGTGCGGATGTTTGGGGAACTGCTTTCCCCTATCTCGTCAGTGTTCCAGATCCTTGGAGTCTGGACCCGCTTCTCAATCCCGGATATGCACATTGGGAACGGACAGTCACACAAACCAATATGGCGCAAGCCTTTAACTTGCCAGATGTGGTTCGTTACGAAGTTACATCAAGAAGTATTTCAAATAGCGCGCTAGTAATTACCGCCTATTCAAGCACCGGACAGAGCGCTCAACTATCGGTTGGTGATTTTAAAGTTCGCCTTCGAATACCTTCATCGTGGTTTGACCTGCCCACGCCTACGCCGACACCTACCGAGACTTCGACGCCAACACCGAGCGCTTCGCCTACAAGCTAAGTTTAATTTGCAAGCTAAGTTTAATTTGCATGAAGTGCAGAGTTGAGTCCACCCCAACTGCCGGTCTTTGGTAGCGCTTCTAACGATCCAGTTTGCGAGTTGCGTCTAAAGAGAAGGTTATTCACTCCTGAAAGTTCGCGGGCTTTAACTATCGTTCCATCAGGGAGAGAAATTTTGGAACCCGCGGTTATATAGACACCTGATTCAATGATGCAGTCATCTCCGAGTGAAATCCCTAGCCCCGAATTTGCACCAAGTAATGAGCGTTCTCCGATAGAGATAACTTCCGAACCGCCACCGCTCAGTGTTCCCATGATTGATGCACCGCCGCCGATATCGCTACCATCGCCAACAACGACCCCAGCACTGATGCGACCTTCGACCATTGATTTGCCGAGAGTTCCAGCGTTGAAATTCACAAATCCTTCATGCATAACTGTTGTTCCAGGGGAGAGATAAGCACCAAGGCGAACTCGATCTCCATCCGCAATCCGGACCCCATCAGGAATGTAGTAATCGACCATTCTGGGGAACTTGTCGACGCCGTAGATTGTTAAGGCACCGTATTTGGCCCGAAGGACCGGGGCAATCTGGTTGAAAGTGGCGACAAGACATGGGCCAGCAGAAGTCCAGACCACATTGTTGAGGATTCCAAAAATTCCGGCGAGATTTACACCGTGGGGTTTGACGATTCGATGAGAGAGCAAGTGCAGCCGGAGGTATACATCTGCAACTGAGACCGGTGCCTCTTGTAGTGAAATCTCTTGAGCAACGAATTCACGTTTAACTTGTCGAACTTGATCTTCCACAAGAAGTTCGCCAAGTTCAGGCGCCACATGTTCATTGAGTTTGCCAAGCCCAACCTGGGCATACCAAGTATCTAAAACCGTTCCATCGTAGGCGATCGTCGCGATTCCATAGCCAAATGCACTGCTCATGCGCCAACGCTATCAAATCCCTAGACTCGGCTCTTGTGAGTGAAAAAATGAAGATCGCGGT
>CAIMZW010000070.1 GCA_903846075.1 uncultured Actinomycetes bacterium | reverse complement strand
GTCTCGCCATCCCAGCGCAGACCAAGGCAATTAAATTCATCGATAATATTTTCTGGAATTGCGGCATGGCATGAGGCATAAGGGTCAGTCACGAGACCCTGGCTCGCGTCGGGGACGGTTACTTCGTCCTCAACTGCGGCAATCAACTCATCCAACATGCTTCGTCTTTTCTACTGGGGAAATTTGTGGAACGACGAAAACTGAAACGAGAGAAAAACGGCTCGCAAAAGCGAACGCTGATTCTGCATCTCTTTTCATTGGTTTCGAGTCCCCTTTCAAAACCGTGGCACCGCCATCTCTCGTACTCACCAGTAATGATAAGGACGATCGAATTTACTGCCGGTCCACTATTAAGTTTTTTTACTAAACCATAATTCTAGAGGAAGGGTGTGGAAAAAAGTAGCCGAGTGCGCTCGCCACCCCGTTGGAGAGACGAAACCTCGGCCAGTTGCACCCCAAAGGCGTAACGGACCGAGGTTCGCGAGAGATTACAGCGAGAAGTTAGCTCGCACTTGAAAGGGTGCAGGCAGTGCCATCGCCCTTGTTGACATTGGTCGAGAGCCAGTTGCGTTGGATTAAATACTTCTTTCCACCTTCAGTGATGTTGTACTTGTAGCCACCAGTGGTGGTTGTGGTTCCGAAGGTCCAGGCACACTTATCTGCGTTTTCAGATCCACGGGCATCGTAATAAGCATTGAGATTGACGTCGGTGAGGGTCTCATCAATTTCGTGGACCAAGACGCTGGCCATTGCATCCGCATAGGCATCGCCATTTGGACTAGCAGTGGTGTTCGCTGCACAGGCAGAGAGGTACTTACTGGTGAAATCTTGGATGGCGATGAAAGGAACCGAAGTGGTTCCGAAGGTGCCATAGCTGTGCCATCCGCAGTAACTGGTTCCAAAACCACTAGAGAGATAGGTGTCGTTGGCTCCGATATAAACATAAATTGGCTTTAGGCCACCCGTGGCATTAGGCAGCGGCACTGAACCGTTGTTCATTGCTGTCCAAATGTAGGAAGAGACCTGCATATCCGTGACGTTGCCAGTGGCTGGTACCGGTGCCGAAGGCGCCGCAGCTTGTGGCCATGTCAGAGTCGGTGCAACGCTGCCACGGGCGGTGAAGTAAGACTGATTTGTGGCAAAAACTTGATTTGCAGTAGCTGAGTTTGAAGTTGCAGTTCCCAAAACGGTAATGAGGTTGCTCAAGATGCCGTTCCATAGAGACTGGCGAGCGCTTGTCCATGTTCCGACCCAGACCGGGTAGATCGCGACGTTGCCAGAGTAGATGGCGCCACCCGTGTGATAAGAAATTGGGTTGGAGACAGTTCTGACAGTGGCAGCGCCAACTCGAGCCGCATTTTGAGCGTGTTGCCAGGCAGATTCTCCAGTTGCATCGTCGTTGGAGATGGATGGTAGGACACCCGTTGCGATGCTCTCTTGCGAAGCTGAGTTCGAAGAAGAATTGGAACCTTCAGATTTTTGGCCATTTTCTGACCCATTGGAGAACGGGTTTTGAGTGATGATCGGCGCTCCGTGGGAACGGATGCCTGAACCGATGAAGGTATCGCTGCCAGAGCCGGCTTGAGCCATGTACGGAGTTGAAAGTAGAGCAACAACCGAAAGCGCTAGCGCCTTTTTGAGCGCGGAGAAGTTACGCATGGGGAAGGTATTCCTTTCAGGTTGCTTACTTATCGCACCCATCGTGGGGACTCAAGTGCGAAAAGAAGCGAAGGTAGGGGACGTTCTGAATGGACTTGAAGTCTGCCAGAAAGTCGGGGTTAGTTAAAGATGAAAACCGACGGCGAATTTCACTATGAAATTGACCGTAAAGCAACTTCAATCGCACCATTAAGCGAATAAAGCAAGAGGTTTCCTTGAGGCAGGTGTGATAGTAGCCAACCCTCAAGTAAAGGTAAAGGGTTTGCTCGGCGTTTTATAAGCCATTATTAGACCATGAGCCAGATTCGAGCCAAAGCGCCACTTCTCGACGCTTATCTCAACTACCTAGAGGCAGATCGACAGCCATTTACTATTCCCGGTCATAAACAGGCGACTTCGCGGATTGATGCAGATCTTGGCCGAGTCGTTGATGTTGATGTCCCGCTCTATGGCGGGCTCGATGAAATCAAATTGACCAATCAGACTCTGGCCCAGGCCGAAGCGTTGGCCGCAGACCTCTGGGGAGCGGACTGGGCGCGATTCTCTACCGGGGGATCTACCCATGCCAACCAGGCAATCATTTTGGCTCT
>CAIMZW010000069.1 GCA_903846075.1 uncultured Actinomycetes bacterium | reverse complement strand
CCCCAAAAACTTGGGCGAGATTCTTGCCAAGTATCCAAATGTGATTGTGCCCGAAATGAACCTGGGTCAACTTTCGATGTTGCTTCGATCGCAGTATCTGAAAGATGTGATCGGATACAACATGGTTCGAGGCTTACCGTTCACCACTTCCGAAATAGTCGAGGCAACCTTGAAGGTGTTACATGTCTGATTTAACTTTGACGAAGAAGGATTTCACCTCCGATCAAGAAGTCCGTTGGTGCCCGGGATGCGGCGACTACTCCATCTTGTCGACGATGCAGGGTTATCTACCTGAACTGGGTATCGAACGCGAAAAGATCGTCTTCATCTCCGGTATCGGATGTTCTTCCCGATTCCCTTACTATCTCAATACCTTCGGAATGCACTCGATTCATGGTCGTGCGCCAACAATTGCCTCTGGTCTTGCAATCTCTCGTCCTGACCTCACGGTATTTGTGATTACTGGCGATGGCGATGCTTTATCCATTGGTGGAAACCATTTGATTCACGCGATGCGTCGAAATGTGAACTTAAAAATCTTGTTGTTCAACAACCGGATTTACGGACTAACTAAAGGTCAGTACTCACCAACAAGCGAGCAAGGAAAAGTAACGAAGTCTTCGCCTCTTGGTTCATTGGATACTCCATTCAACCCCATCTCATTAGCACTGGGCGCTGAAGCTTCTTTCGTTGCCCGATCAGTAGACAGTGATCGCAAACATCTGACTGAGGTTATGCGTGCTGCCCATGCCCATAAAGGATCGGCCCTGATTGAGATTTATCAAAACTGCCCTATCTTCAACGATGGCGCTTTTGATATCGTCAAAGATGCTGAGACTAAAGGTGCCGCACTTTTGCAGATGGTTCATGGTCAATCAATTAAGTCAGAAACGCATGGCGTTGTTCGTGATGGTTCTGGGTTAAAGATGGTTGCTTTGGCGGATGTGGCTGAGGATCAGTTAGTAGTTCATGATGCTCACAATCCTGATCCTTCTTACGCCTTTGCGCTCTCTCGGCTTTCGGCTTCCGAACTCAACCATGTTCCGGTCGGAGTATTCCGCGATGTGGCTCGGGACGAATATGGTTCATTAGTCAACAATCAGATTGCCGACGCTATCGAGAAGCAAGGCAAAGGCGATTTGTCGAAGTTGTTAGCGAGCGGCGATACCTGGGTGGTTTCTTAATTTTTGTTTGAGAAATCACATTAATTTTCTTGATTTTTACCGACCTTAGTTCTAGACCTTATGTCGAAACTGGTTCATAATTTATGTCGTGAGCTTGCCAAGGATTCGAGAAACAACTGTCGATTCCTTGGTGTCCAATGATGAAACGAAGATTCACGCGACCTTACGCCGGCTTTTTGTCATCGTTGCGATTGCCTTTGTAGTGATCTCGACGATGATGTTCCTCGATTCACTGACCGATGTCTCCGCAGTGCCAGTTTCGGCAGAAACGTCGCATGGAGCCGTAATCATTCCTTGAAGTGAGATATTAGGGATAAAGGGCTAGTCCTTATCCCCGGTCTATTTATCAAGGCGCAACTGCACTAGCCTCGTAGCAATCTCGAGGGGGCCTCTTGTTTAATCGAAACTTGCCGACGTTTGACCTTGTCCGAGATTTGGTGACCTATCTCAATCACCGCAATATTTCTGATGAAGATCTCTGTCGATTTTTGATGCTGAATACTTTGCATGAATTTGGTGCCTCGTCAGCGTTAATTGCTCGGACGAATTCAGATGAAACCTTTTCTATGACAAAGTCGCACGGACCTTCCGGAAATACGGTGGACTCGGCCCAACATGTGAAGTTAGATTCTCAAATTCCCATTGCCGAGGCCTTGCGTTCGAATCAGCAGATTTGGTTATCTATCGATCACAAATTATTTGTTAAATATCCAAGATTGAAAGACACTCCACAATTTGCTTCGGGCAGGAAATTAATTCTTTGGCAGCTGAGGAAATTCAATCAAACGGTGGGCGCAATGGGCTTCGTTTCCAATTTGCCGGTTTACCAATGCGAAGAAATCGAGAAATTCTTCTCGCTGATTGGTGACTTGGTGGCGATGCGCTTTCATCTTAATTCATTGGATCTTCCCCCTTCGATCCAACGGGAGGTCCAACAAAGTCGATTGAGAGATCTCACTGAATTAGAACGCAACATTTTGAAATTAATGGCTCAGGACTTCTCCAATAAGTCCATCGGCGATAAATTGGGGATGAGCGAACTAAATGTAAGAACAAACTCAGTGGCCATCTATCGCAAACTTGATGTGCATTCTCGCAGCGAAGCCATAAAGACAGTTTTGTCCTGCTGAATCCCCTTCACTAAAGGCTGGAACTAAATTAGACTTCCAGTACGTTTCGAGCGTTGAGAGATGGGAAGAGTGAATGAAAGATTTCCCAAATGTGCAGCTCGTTCAAGAGCTTGCAACTTTTCTGAATCATCGCCAAATACCTGATGAAGATCTCTGTCGCTTTCTCATGTTTAACACATTTAGAGATTTACAATCCGGGGCAGTTTTGGTGGCTCACAAAGATAAGAGTGACAAAATTGGCTGGACGAAAGCTTATGGGTCTGAAGGCAGTGCGGTGGAAGTAGTCCATGATGTAGCGCTGAACGAAGAACTCCCGGTTCCAACTGTCATCCGAACCAACAGACCACTTTGGCTAGATTTGAGAGATGACCACGATAAAAGATTTCCCGGATACTCAAAATATACAATTTACCGAAAAGGGCTAACGGGAATTTGTACGCCGATTTGCAGATTTGGCGTCCCGGTCGGAGCCCTCACGGTCTACTCTGATTTAGAATTAGAGTACTCCTCCGAGATATCAGATTTTTGTTATCTCGTTGCAAATTTGATCGCAATGCGTTTCTACTCCAACGTTTTGGAATTACCATCAGTGATTGCTGATGAAGTTGAACGTGGCCGATATTTGAATTTGAAACCACGCCAAAGGGAAATTCTTGATCTGATGGTGCAAGATTTTACGAACTTAGAAATTGCTTTAAAAATGGGATGCGACGAAATCACCATTCGAGAAGATGCGCTGGATATCTATCAAGCTCTCTATGTGCATTCACGCCTAGATGCAATACGGATTGGTGCCCGTTATGGAGTTACTTCGCAAATCAGAGCTCGGTGATCGCTAATTTCTAAGCCCACCGTTGTGTAGGTGGTAGAAATATTTTTCCTCGACATGATGTAATCGATCTGTCGATCAGGTTCCCAGATCGGGAAAGTCAGTCCGGAACCGAGGGATATCCACTTCGAAAATCTTGTGGCGTGAAAAAGATTGAAATCTCCCATCAGAAGGACTGGAAGTTGATACTTCTCTTCTAACGCCTTCCCCCATCGCATCACTTCACGGGCTTGGAAAAAATTAAATGGCTGGACAAAGGAGAGGTGAGTGTTGATCACGATTCGATCTTCCAGAAATGCAGCTAGCGCCGATCGAGCATGGTCCTTGGCATAAAAACGTTTACTTTTGGCACCTTCAGAGATTCGCATAATCTTGCCGAATCTGGCCCGGCGAAGATCTAACCGTTCCCACTTCAAGACTGGAACTTTGGAAATAATGGCAATGCCATAGGCAGGAACGTGATTGGAATTCTGGTCGGTAACAATCAACTGATCACCGTCCCGAATATCGCGTTCGAGGTGACCATTCAAAAAATAACTAGGAGCAAAAGCCCAATTCGTAGCCCCCATCGCCCGCGCCGCGTTCTCGGTTTGGTGTGCCGAGAACGAACGCGGATGGAAATGATCAACTTCTTGAAGCCCTATGAGGTCACAGTCCAAGATCGCAATAGCTTTAGCAAAGGCGATACCGGGATCGCTCTCTTCCTTTTGCGAAATAATCTTGCCGTGCAAGATATTCCAGGTTGCTAATCGCACAAGGTTGAGTCTAAAACCTAAGGGCGATTTACTCTTGCTCTTCCTCTTTAAACTCGGTGAATTTTCGCGAGCGAACTTTATTGCTGAAGGACTCGGTCATTCGCTTTGAACTGTATGCGATGGTCTCATTCTCAGCGACCGTGGCCAGTTTCTCCAGGTCAGTTGCCTCGGCCAAAATGATGGCCAGTGATTCTGCTGATTGTTCATCAACAACTGAGATATCAGATGCAGATCGACGCAAATTGGTTGCCGTCGTCTTCAATCTGGTAATGGCATCTTTATCGTTGCCATTTCGTAAATCGCTGATGGCCTTTGATTTCTCGCTCTGGGCGGTCAAGACTAAATGTTCGGCGCGCACTATTGGATTCGGGACTCGACCATCTGCGACATCTTGCGGAACGACATTTACCATGACCGGCATCATGACGGAGAACTGTTGGT
>CAIMZW010000068.1 GCA_903846075.1 uncultured Actinomycetes bacterium | reverse complement strand
GATATATGCCTTTACGCCAGAGGCATCAGTTCCAAAACCCATGACTTCAACAGCGGTAACGACGACGAAGTAAACGCCACCGAAGATTGCGGTTCCGAGCATCGCGCGAGGAATGTCGCGACGAGGATTCTTGGTCTCTTCTCCCAAGGTTGATGCCGCTTCAAAGCCGGCGAAGGAGAGAAAGCCGAAGACAACACCTAGGAATACGCCACTGGTACCGGTTCCTTTAGGAATGGAGAAAACTGACCAATCAACATGATGATTGTCCGGAGCATGTCCACCTGCGAGCTTTGCAAAAATAATGACCGTTGTAACAAGAATCAAGAGAACCGTGATGCCTTCTACGGAAAGCAAAACTCGAGTTCCGTTTCGTGCCGGGGCGATTGCCAAGATATAGGCCAAAACCAGCGCGATAGCCCCGACAAGGAAGCCCGACCAGGCTGGTTGATGATGCCAAACACCTAATTCATCCAAGAAAGTGGAACCAAAAATTCCGGCAGCCATCGAAGTAACGCAACCGTAGAAAATATATGTGCCGAGCAAACCCCAGCCGGCTACGACACCAGTTCGTGGGCCCATCGTGGCACCAACAAAACCGTAGACACTGCCAGCGTGATGAAAATTCTGGCAAAGCCGAACGAATCCGTAGGCAATCAGAAGCACGCCAAAAGTTGCCAAGGCAAAAGCAACTGGCACTGCGCGACCTACTACGCCAGCCGTGCCCTGCGGATTGATGTTAGCCGCCATAGACGGTGCCATCAGCGCGACCGAGATTCCGATCGCCTCCCACACATTGAGATTCTTCACCAGATTTTTGCCGGCCATTAATCCTCCAAATATCACGAAAGGTTGACTAGATACTGGAGTTAGTGTGGGGTGTTACTTAACGGTAAACCAGCACATTCGTGAAAATTCTCGAAGAATTTCCCAACAATTTTCCACTTCTTGATTAATCGAAAATTGGACCGACCGTTCTGGATCTCTTCATTTCAAAAAACTCCGGATATTGAGCCAGAGTGTAAAAGGCATCCCACAATGTGGCTGCAGCTTCTCCTTTTGGAGCGGGCGAAAGGACTGGACCAAAGAAAGCGTGACCCCCCGCAGCAATTACCGGCGTGCCGACCTCAGTTCCGACCTGATCCATCCCCTCATGATGCGATTTTTTCACCGCTTCATCGAGAGAACTGTCGTCAAAGGAACTCAGCAAGGAAAGTGGTAATCCAGGCAAATGGACAGAGCGGATCGAACCAAAAATCTACTTTCATGAAGGTACCTTCCAATGTGTTATCGAGGTTGCGTTAATTTTTTCGTTTGTTCGCAGTCGAGCGCCATTTGAACTAAGAGTGCGTCCAGGCTATCAAATTTCAATGTGTCCCGAAGGCGCCAAACAATTTCCAGTTTCGCCTCTTGGTCATAGAGATCTAAACCAATCTGATCAATTGCATATGCCTCGACTTGGCGACCGCGCACGCCAGGAAAAGTTGGGTTGGTACCAATAGATATTGCCGCCGGCCACCGATCAGTACCGACCGAAAGCCATCCTGCATATACGCCATCTGCTGGAATGGTGGCGTAGGAAGGTAAGCCAATGTTGGCCGTTGGATAGCCAATCGTGCGTCCGCGTTTCTCACCGTGAACGACGGGACCTCGAAGGTAGTGCGGTCTGGTTAATAAATCTGCTGCTCGTTCGACATCGCCATCCATAATTAAATTTCTGATGCGAGTCGACGAAACCGGAGTACCGCGATTTTCTTCCAGTTTAACTACCGAAACTTCAAATCCGCGGCCAGCATCTTGCAACGTCTTTGCATTGCCCGAGGCTTTATGGCCAAACGTGAAATTGTCTCCCACAACAACGTGCGTTGCCTGAAGTTGGTTGACCAATATCTCATCAATAAATTCTTCGGCGCTCATCAAAGAAAATTCTTGAGTGAACTCAATAACGACAACTTCACCAGCACCGTGAGATTTGAGTAATTCGACTCGATCTTCGAGGGAGATAATCTGTGGTGGGGTTCGCTCCGGCGCAAAAATGGCGGTTGGATGCGGGTAAAAAGTAAGCGCAACGACTTTGCCATATAACTTGGCAATCTTTAATAACTCTTGATGACCTCGGTGTACTCCATCAAAAATTCCGATTGCGACAGCTCGGTTCATCTTTCTATTCTTTCACAGCTACCAGGATGGGAGCAGCACGAACAATCGCCTGATTGTGCTTATCCGAAACAATTTTATTAACCACTAATGCCGCGAAATCGCCCTGTGGGGAGAGACCTGCATACAACCCCTCTTTCGGATTTGGCTCTAAGAATCTCCCGAAAGAGATCTCGTTCATTTCGTCGAAAGTAAATTCTCGAATAGGAAAAATCCGTGAAATCCCTTCGGCCACCGAGAGCAACTGCGCCTCTTCCATGGAATCACATTCTGAAATCAAAAATGGTGAGACCAAGGTCCTGCGAAGGCTGGTCAGATGTCCGCCAACGCCCAACTGCTGCCCCAAATCTCGAGCGATCGAGCGAATGTAGGTTCCGGCAGAGCAGGTCACTGAGACATCAATTTCGATTGAAGTATCTAGGAAACGAATCTGGTGAATCGAGATTTCGTCGATGGTCACTTCCCGTTCGGGTATGACAACCTCTTCACCCTCTCGAATTCTTTGATGGGCAGGTTTTCCATCTATTTTGATGGCAGACACCGAACTTGGTCGCTGTTTTATGGTGCCAACTTGCAGTGCCAATTGTTCTCTAATGGCTTCTTCTGTAACTAAAGAGAGTGAATCCGAATCTGCTACGAAGAGGACCTCTCCCTCTTTGTCATCGGTATGGGTTGCGATACCTAAGCAAATCGTGGCGTCGTAGCCTTTCTTGCCATCGGTGACATATTGGAGCAATCGGGTTGCTTGCCCAACTCCAAGTACTAGAACTCCAGTTGCCATGGGATCTAACGTTCCAGCGTGGCCAACCCGCTTTGTGCCAAATCTCTTTCGCATCTTCGCCACAACATCGTGGCTCGTCATACCCCCTGTTTTATCTACCAGGAGAAATCCGTTCATCGCTTCGAATTCTTAATCGTGAACTTTGTAGGGATCTGCGTCGCCAGCCGGTTTGGCTTGCTCGCGCAGTTTTGCCAATTCCGCATCGGCGGCACGGACTTGAGCCATCAAATCAGCCATAGCGCTAGCCGACTCCTGTAATCCATCTTGGAAAAACTCGATAGAGGGCGTGATGCGCAATCCAAGAGCCTTGCCTACTTCAGAGCGCAAGAGTCCTTTTGCGGAATTCAGAGCAAGTCCAGTTTCTTCCCGTTCAAAATCAGTACCAAGAACAGTGTAAAAAATGGAAGCTTGTTGGAGATCGCCAGTGATTCGAACATCGGTAATTGTGACAAACCCAAGTCGCGGATCTTTGACCCGCGACTCAATAGTTTGTGCGACTACCTCTTTGATTCGGTCAGCAACTTTGAGCGCACGATTGGAAGCCATGGTTTATGCACGCTTCTTTTCCCGCACTTCAAAGGTCTGGATGACATCACCAGGTTGAAGTTCTTTATAGGAACCAAGCCCGATTCCGCACTCGTATCCATCCTTCACTTCGGTTGCATCATCTTTAAATCGTCGAAGCGATTCAATAGAGAGACCTTCTTGAACGACCACGCCAGCACGAAGAACTCGAGTCTTTGCATTTCGTCGGATAAAGCCATCGAGAACCAAACATCCGGCAATATTTCCGAATTTGCTGGACTTGAAGATGTCTCGAACTTCGGCATTTCCCAGAACAATCTCTTCGAACTCTGGTTTCAGCAAGCCCTTGAGAGATGCTTCAATCTCTTCGATTGCTTGATAAATAACGGTGTAGAAACGGATTTCCACGCCTTCTTGATCGGCAAAGATTGCAGTTTGTGGTTCAGGCTTGACGTTGTATCCAATAATGACGGCGGTCGAGGCGGAAGCCAAGGTGACGTCGTTCTTGGTGATTGCACCAACCCCACGGTGGATAACGCGAAGATCAACTTCACTACCAACATCGAGTTGTAGGAGCGCATCTTCCAGAGCTTCAACAGAACCGGAGACGTCACCCTTAATAATGAGGTTAAGTGTGCTGACCTTGGATTGCTCCATGAAGTCTTCAAGAGAGACCTTCTTACGGGTCTTCGCTAGCAAGGCATTTCGCATTGCGAGTTGACGCTTTTCGGCAATCTGGCGAGCTGTTCGATCATCTTCAGCAACGATGAAGGAATCTCCCGCACCTGGAACTGAGGTGAAACCGAGAACCTGTACTGGTCGAGATGGACCAGCCTCAGAGACATTGTCTCCATTCTCATCCAACATCGCGCGAACACGACCATATGCCCCACCTGCAACAATGGCATCTCCAACTTTCAGAGTTCCACGTTGTACCAAAACTGTGGCTACTGGACCGCGTCCCTTGTCGAGATTTGCTTCGATAGCAACACCGCGAGCGGCATCATCGGCAATTGCTCGAAGATCAAGAGCAGCATCAGCAGTAAGCAGAATACTGTCGATAAGTTCATCGATACCCTCACCGGATTTGGCAGAAACGTTAATGAACATCGTGGTTCCGCCGTATTCCTCAGCAACCAAGTTGTATTCAGTGAGTTGTTGGCGAACCTTGTCTGGGTTTGCCCCCTCTTTATCAACCTTATTCACTGCGACGACGATGGGAACATCGGCTGCTTGAGCATGGTTAAGAGCTTCGATGGTCTGAGGCATAACGCCGTCATCAGCTGCAACAACGAGAACTGCAATATCGGTTACCTTCGCACCTCGAGCACGCATAGCGGTAAAGGCTTCGTGACCTGGCGTATCGATAAAGGTAATCGCCCGTTCAACTCCATCATGAACATGGTGAATTTGGTAGGCACCAATGTGCTGGGTTATGCCACCGGCTTCAGACTTCACAACTTCGGTACGACGAATCGCATCCAAGAGGCGAGTTTTACCGTGATCAACGTGACCCATAACGGTAACGATTGGAGAGCGAACTACCAGATCTGCTTCATCAATATCTTGGAGTTCCTGATCGAGATCGATATCGAACTCTTCGAGAAGTTCGCGATCTTCATCCTCTGGCGAAACAACTTGAATGACGTAACCAAGTTCGGCTCCGAGAAGTGTGAAGGTATCTTCATCCACCGATTGCGTTGCAGTTACCATCTCACCCAGGTGAAAGAGAGCTGAAACCAAAGCGGCTGGATCGCCATTAATCTTTTCTGCGAAGTCCATCAACGAGGAACCTCGACGTAAACGAATCGTGGTCTTGCCATCACCGTGCGGAATTACTGCGCCACCTAAAGAAGGTGCCGCCATATTGTCGAATTCTTCACGCAACGCCTTCTTGCTCTTGTGCGCCTTACGATTCTTTCCGCCTTGCTTTCCAAACGCACCGGCTGTTCCACCTCGTTGGTGGCGACCGCCGGCCTTGTTAGGACCTCCGAAACTTGGCTGTGCTGGTGCTGCTGAAGGTGAGCGATATGGCGAACCTGGTGCGCCACCTGGCCGAGCACCGGCTCCACCAGTAGCTGGAGGTCGTGCCCCACCTGGTCGGGCAGCAAATCCAGGTCGAACAGACCCTGGTCGTGCGCCGGACATTGGTGGCCGTGCCCCACCTGGACCCGCGGGACGTTCACCTGGCCGAATTGGCCGGGCTGGTGGGCGAGGAATGGCATTGGTTCCCGAGCTAAACGGATTGTTTCCAGCTCGCGGTGGCCGAGGCATAGGAATATTGCCGGGGGTCGGAGCTGTAGTGCCCGTGAATGGATTATTTCCAGCGCGTGGTGGCCGAGGCATGCCTGCAGCCGGAGTTGCTGGAGCGGAAGGTACCGAAGGTACTGGCGCCGTAGGAGTCACGGCTTCACTCTTTGGTGGAGCTGGCGGGAAGACTGATGCAGGAGATGGAATGGCGGAGGCGGGAATGGTTCCCGGAGCCAATTGCGCCAAAGCAGCTTGAATCTCTTCTGCGCTGGGAGCCACAGGCTTTGCTGCGACCTTCTTGACCGGTGCCTTCTTCTCAGGCTTAGGTGCATCTGCTGCGGCCTTGAGATCAGGAAACTTTTCCATCAACTTGCGCACAACTGGCGCTTCGACTGTTGAGGATGCTGATTTTACAAACTCGCCAACTTCTTGAAGTTTGGTGAGGAGATCCTTTGATGGGACCCCTAATTCTTTTGCTAATTCGTGAACGCGGACCTTTGCCACAGTTACCTTCCTGTCATGGCCCCACGTTTATTTGGAGCCTAAATGTCTAGCCTTCTCATGAGCGCAGAGTGCTCATGATTGTGAGCTTGCCTTAATTGACATGTCATTCTCCTTTTACGAATCAGACGGGTTATCTGATTGTTCTTTCGCAAGTAGTAAGCGAACATATTCATCGAGCGCATCGGTCTTTAGCGGGGTACTGGATCGAAATGCTCGAACAAATGCCCCTCGGCTTTTGGCCAAATCAAGACAACCTTGATGTAACCAAGCACCTCGCCCGATTTCGCGTCTCAAAGGATCTGGAATTACCTCGCCCGTTCGAACCACGACTCTCAGAACTTTTGTCCAACTCTCCCTCTTTCGACAAGCGATACAACTCCGAATTGGAATTGCCATTGCTTTATCTCCCAAGGACGTGAACAGGCAAACCTTACTCGCTTACCGGCTCACTCGGGTAATCAGGCTCCTGGATCGAGTCAATCTGAGCCTCTTCCAGTACTACCGGTTTAGGCTTAGCAATTCGTTCTACGGGATTGTCTGGGTGAATATCAATTCGGGCGCTCGTGAGGCGAGCCGCCAGGCGAGCATTTTGCCCATCCTTACCGATGGCAAGGGATAGTTGATAATCCGGAACCACGACCTTGACCGACTTGCTCTCAAGATCGACTACCTCGGCGCTGGTAACTCGGGCTGGTGCCAGAGCATTGGCAACATAAGTGGCCAAATCGCTCGAATAATCGACAATATCGATTTTCTCGCCATTTAGTTCATCCATGACGGCTCGGGCTCGGGCACCCATTGGTCCGATCAGGGCACCTTTAGGACTAACACCAGCGCGATGGGAACGAACCGAGACTTTAGTTCGATGACCGGCTTCTCGGGCCACGCCAACAATTTCGACGATTCGATCTTTAATTTCAGGAACCTCAAGCGCGAAGAGTGTCTTCACAAGAGCTGGGTGGGTTCGAGAGAGAGTTACTTCAGGTCCTCGCAAACCTTGCTTTACTTCAACAACGAAACACTTAATTCGCTGCCCGTGAACGTAAGTCTCAGTGGGAACCTGCTCGTTCGGCGGAATCTTTCCTTCAATTCGACCAAGATGGACATAAACAATCTTTGGATCTCTGCCTTGCTGGATAACCCCAGAGATGACATCACCCATGCTGGCAGTAAATTCGCCCACGATTTCGGCATCTTTTGCTTCGCGCATTTTCTCTTTAATCACTTTGCGAGCTGTGGAAGTTGCGATTCGGCTAAAACCCTCCGGCGAATCAATAGCAGTATCGATCCGATCCCCATCAGGCCCAAGGACGGGATAGTAAATAACGATTTCACCTGTCTGACGATTTAATACGGCACGACCATTGGGATGAGCCTCGGGCAATTCGGCATAAGCGGCCGCTACCCCATTTTCAATGGCGTTGATCAACTTCTCTAACGGCATCTCGCGTTCAATGGTTAATGCAACTAGCGCCTTTACATCGACGTTCATTCAGAGTCTTCCGACTTCAAAGATTTGAATTCAATTTCAATATGAGCCTTTTTGATTTCAGCGACTGGGAATTTTGTCTCTCCAATGAAAACCGCTTCGCCATCAACATCACCAATTCGTCCAAGAGCGATGGATCCATCATTCATTGCAGCCTTCACAAGCCGCCCATGATTTTTTCGCCAATGTCGCAATTGGGTGAGCGGACGATCGATTCCAGGTGAAGAAACTTCCAAGGTAAATGGTGAATCGCCTAACTCGGGAAGCACATCCAAAACCTCAGAAATCTTCCGAGAGACTCCGGTAACTTGATCAAGATTTAAATGAGAATCGCTATCGACAATAATCGTCATGAGGCGCGATTTGCCCACCGGCGTGATGGTGATTTCTTCAAGATAACAACCCGATTCAGTTACGGCTGGTGTTATCGCAAGCGTAATTACATCTTTCAATTGCTGACTATTTAGTTGTGGCTTGTCCATTATTCCCTCGCTATTGAATTTTGAGCCAATCATAACTTACCTTCGCAATCAAAATTGCCGTCACGATGAGGAAGACTCGGCGGACCAAGCCAGAGCCGCCTTTAATCGCCAGGCGTGAACCGATGATTGCTCCACTGACATTTGCAACCGCCAATGCAAGACCCAACCTCCACCAAATATGGCCGGTAATCTGAAACGAAAGAATGGCACCAAAGTTCGTCGAGATATTTACAAGTTTTGCGGTGGCAGAGGCTTTGAGAAATTCATAGCCAATCACTCCGACTAAAAGAAAAACTAAAAAGGTTCCGGTACCTGGACCAAAGACACCATCATAAAAACCAATAGCTAGTCCGAAGCCTGCAACCAATACATTTCTGGTTTTGCCCGAATATTTGAGTGTCTCATGCAATCCCAATTGCGGCTTTTTCCAGGTATAAAGTGCAACGGCAATCAGGAGCATCACGATGATTGGTCGAAAAAAATCTTTAGGAAAACTTGCGGCCAATCTGGCGCCAAGGATTGAACCGACAAAAGCTGGCCCGGCCATAAAAAGAGTTACACGCAAATCGGGACGAACCTTTTTGAAATAAGTAATCGCAGCGCTACTCGTTCCTAAAATCGCTGGAATTTTATTTGTGCCGAGTATGAGTGGAATCGGCTTATTACCTAAGCCAATGAGAAGTGCCGGAAGTTGAATCAGCCCACCGCCACCAACCATCGCATCGACAAAACCGGCAAAGCCAGCGGCCAGTGCAAGAAAAAGAAAGGTGGCGACCGACATTAGTTAGAAGTAATCGCAGAATAAATCTCAGCGACCGCGTTCGAGAGCTCCACTTCTTCCTTTTCACCTGATTTGCGGACTCGCAACTCAATCTTTCCTTCAGCCAGAGCCTTGCCGACGATGACAATGTAGGGAATTCCAATGAGTTCAGCATCTTTGAACTTCACGCCAGGACTGGCATCGCGACGGTCATCGAGCATCACTCGAAGACCCAATTTTTCGAGTTCAAGGGAAAGTTTTTCGGCTTCATTGAAGGGCAGGTCTTCTTTTCCTGTTGCCACAATGTGGACATCGGCTGGTGCGACTTCTCGAGGCCAGCTCAACCCGATCTCATCATGAGTTTGTTCGGCAATTGCTGCAACAGCGCGCGAGACTCCAATTCCATAAGAGCCCATGGTGACTACGCGAGGCTTTCCATCTTTATCAAGAACCGTTAGATCAAGCGCCTGCGCATATTTGCGACCTAACTGGAAAATGTGTCCGATTTCGATTGCTCGATCGATGACAACAGGAGTGGCGCAGACTGGGCACAGATCTCCGGCCTTAACCTCGGCGGCCTCGATGAAGGAATCAATGGTGAAATCTCGCCCATGCGTCACAAAGCGAACATGCTTGTCTCGCGCATTTGCCCCAGTTACCCAACTGGACCCAATGACAACTCGTGGGTCTGCATAAAGAGTGAGGCCAAGAGCCTTTGCATCTTGTGGTCCAACGTAGCCCTTTACCAGCCCTGGTCGTTTTTCAAAGTCAGCATCCTCAAAGAGTCGCAGATCTGTCACGCCAGGTAAATTCGCCTGCAATCGCTTTAGGTCAACTTCGCGATCTCCGGGAACTAATACTGAGATTGCCTCGTCATCTGCCATCAACAAGACATTCTTCAAAGTATCGCTAGCTTGATAATTTCCGCCAAAAGTTTCGTTCAGTAGCTCAACGAGGGAGTCAATTGTTGGCGTATTAGGAGAGTCAAAAACTTCCATCGCAGGTGCGCTGCCACCAGTGAACTCCGCGACCTTGGTAACCATCGCCTCAACATTTGCGGCATAACCACAGCTTTCGCAGAGAACATAGGTGTCTTCACCCGTTGGGCAAGGAGCCAAAAATTCCTCGGATCGCGAACCGCCCATAGCTCCGGCCATTGCGGAAACAATGTTGTACTTCATGCCCAGCCTATTAAACGTTTTGATATAGGCGTTGCGATGCTTCTCATAGGAGATTGCCAAGCCTTCGTCGTCCAAGTCGAAAGAGTAAGAATCTTTCATGACGAATTCCCGGCCGCGAATAATTCCCGATCGTGGCCTAGTTTCATCCCGAAATTTGTTCTGAATTTGGTAGATCGAAAGTGGCAAATCTTTATAAGAGGAGTACTCCCCTTTCACCATCAAGGTGAACATCTCTTCATGAGTTGGTCCAAGGAGATAGTCATTACCGCGACGATCCTTGAGCCGAAAGAGATCTGGACCATAGACGGTCCAGCGATCAGTCTTCTCGTAGGGCTCACGTGGCAAGAGGGCTGGAAAGTGAACCTCTTGAAAACCAGCAGCATCCATCTCTTCACGAATGATTCGCTCGATGTTGCGCAAGGTGATGTAACCCAAGGGCAACCAGGCATAGATTCCAGCGGCAACGCGTCGGACATATCCGGCCCTTACCAATAGTCGGTGGCTGGCAACCTCAGCATCGGCTGGGTCATCACGCAGAGTTCGCAAGAGCAAGGTGGACATTCGCAACATGCGAGAACCTTACCCAAAGAAAAATGCAGGCAGTCGACCTATTACTTGACCGAAACAGTTGGTTCGCCAGATTCGACTCCGGCTAGCTCCATTTCATCGGCCAGGCGCAGAGCCTCTTCAATCAAAGTCTCCACGATCATCGCTTCTGGCACAGTCTTAATGACTTCACCTTTCACAAATATTTGGCCCTTACCGTTACCACTAGCCACTCCAAGGTCAGCCTCGCGTGCCTCGCCAGGTCCGTTCACAACACATCCCATAACGGCTACTCGAAGCGGAACAGTCATTCCTTGCAACCCAGCCTGAACTTTCTCCGCCAAGGTATAGACATCGACCTGAGCTCTGCCACAGGAAGGGCAGGAAACAATTTCTAATTTACGCTGGCGCAAATTAAGCGATTCCAAAATAGAAATACCAACCTTTACCTCTTCAACAGGTGGCGCGGAGAGCGAAACGCGAATGGTGTCGCCGATTCCTTCTGCCAGGAGAATTCCGAAGGCCGTTGCAGATTTAATAGTTCCCTGGAAAAACGGACCAGCCTCAGTTACACCTAAATGCAATGGGTAGTCGCATTTCTCGGCGAGCAATCGATATGCCTTCACCATCGTCACAGGGTCATGATGTTTCACGGAAATCTTGATGTCGGTAAAACCATGCTCTTCAAAAAGTGATGCCTCCCAGAGCGCCGATTCGGCCAGCGCCTCTGGCGTTGCCTTCCCGTACTTAGCTAAAAGTCGTGGATCCAAAGACCCGGCATTGACTCCAATACGAATCGGAATGCCAGCATCTCCAGCAGCCTTTGCTACCTCTTTTACCTTGTCATCAAATTGCTTGATATTTCCCGGATTTACCCGAACCGCTGCGCACCCTGCATCAATGGCCGCAAAAATATATTTTGGTTGGAAGTGAATATCTGCGATAACTGGGATTTGTGATTTTTTAGCTATCTGGGCAAGAGCATCTGCATCATCTTGGCTCGGAACAGCCACGCGAACGATCTGACAACCGGAAGCGGTGAGTTCAGCAATCTGCTGCAAAGTTGAATTCACATCTGCCGTCAGTGTTGTGCACATTGATTGGACGCTCACCGGGGCATCGCCACCGACTAGAACGCTGCCGACTTTTAACTGCTTACTCTTTCGACGTGGAGCCAATACAGCAGCTGGAGCGGCCGGCATTCCGAGATTAACCATGTGGATATTCTGCCCTAATCCTTCGTCTGCTACACATTCAAATGAATCGGATTGAAAATATCGGCTCCCAGAAGCAGAACCGAAAGTACGGCGAGGAAGAGAAAGACCACGATCGTTATCGGAGTTAGCCGTTCAACATCGATCGGGGCCGGCATGGCAACTCCACGGCGCCGGGCTCGGATCCGCCTGACTCCATCGACAAAAGCTAAAGCCATATGTCCGCCATCTAGCGGCAGGAAGGGGAGCAAATTGAAAATCCCGACAAAAATGTTGAGGCTAGCAATGATCAAAATAAAGGTACCGATTCGCTCGCGAACCGAAAGGTTTTTGTCGCTGGCTGCTTGTGCCGAGACTCTTGCCACCCCGACAACTCCGACTAACCCCTGTGGGTCACGAGCCTGGCCACCAAATGTTTGCCGAACGAGGGCGGGAATCTTGCCAGGAAGTTTTACTAATGAAGAGATACTGCTGGTGAAAAGATCTCGGCTTAACTTCGCGGAACTGATCGCTGCGCGATACGGATTCTCATACATCGTGCCCAACTTATTGACGATGCCAATGACGCCGATTGTTTTCTTATCTCGAACTGTAGGAGTTGGCACCAAAGTCACATCAAGTAAAGCACCATTTCGCTTCACAACTAGGTTCACTGGCTTGCCAGGCGAATTTCGGACCAAAAGAACGGCCTTCGACCAATCCTTAACGGCTGTGCCGTTGATGGATTGAATCTCATCCCCAACAAGAAGTCCGGCGGCTTTGGCTGGTGAGGGCGAATCGGCAGACGTACAACCAGCGCTTGAGGTAGACAGGCAAGGAACAACCTCGGCAATGGAGGTTGTGACATAGGTAGTTCCTACCGCCGCATAGAGAATAAAGAGGAGGAGAAAACCCAGAACAAAATGAAGAAAGGATCCGGCGCCGAGAACTACTAGTCGCTTCGGAGCCGAGGCGGCGATAAATGCGCGAGGCTGATCTTCTTCAGGCAATACCTCTCGGGCAGACATTCCGACGATTCGGCAGTAACCACCAGCAGGAATCGCTTTGATTCCAAATTCAGTCTCACCGCGCTTGAAGGACCAAAGTCTTTTTCCAAACCCAAGGAAGAACTCGGTAACTTTCATATGGAAATGTTTGGCAGTTAGAAAGTGACCTGCCTCATGGACCATGATGGAGAAGAGCAAAGCAACAACAAAGGCAATGACTCCTAGCGCGCTCATAGAGTCATACTCTAACGACACCAGAAGTTCACTTTTCCCACATGCGCTCCAAATAGGCTTAAAACGCAGTGAGAGTTTGAGTCCGTTATAGTTTGACCATGACATCAGGACCACATATTCCACAAGAACGACGCTTAGTAACGGCAATTCCTGGACCAAAATCCCAGGAATGGTTGGCAAGACGAAGTGAAGCAACTTCAGCTGGACTAGGGATGGCGATTCCAGTATTTGTAGCCCAAGCAGGCGGCGGCGTGATCGTAGATATCGACGGCAACTCCATCATCGATATGGCCGCTGGTATTGCAACGGTGAACGTTGGTAATAGCGCAGACCGCGTAGTGGAGAATGTCATTGCTCAAGTTCAATCTTTTACCCACACCTGTTTTACCGTTGCACCATACAGTGGTTATGTCGAAGTCTGCGAAGCCCTCAATCGGATGGCTCCAGGAACCTTCAAGAAGAAATCACTACTTGTTAACTCGGGTGCCGAAGCAGTTGAGAATGCGGTCAAAATTGCTCGCGCGTACACCAAGCGTGCTGCGGTCGTAGTTTTCGAGCATGCTTATCACGGACGAACCAACCTTACGATGGCAATGACTGCGAAAAATATTCCATACAAAGAGGGCTTCGGACCATTTGCTCCTGAGGTCTACCGAATGCCGATGGCTTATCCATATCGTTGGCTCGGGGATAAAAATAATGTAGCCCAAGAAGCGCTCGACATGGTCCTTCATAAAATTGAGAAGGAGATTGGCGCACATAATGTTGCGGCGATCGTCATCGAACCGATTCAGGGTGAAGGTGGATTTGTTGTACCTCCTAAAGGATTCCTTCCAGGTCTTGCCGCTTTCGCCAAAGCCAATGGCGCTCTCTTTATTGCAGATGAAGTTCAAACTGGATTTGCCCGTACTGGAAAAATGTTTGCCGTAGAAGATGAAGGCGTTGAGCCAGACATCGTGGTTACCGCAAAGGGAATTGGCGGCGGTTTGCCACTGGGTGGAATCACTGGTCGCGCCGAAGTCATGGATGCGGCTGTCGTCAGTGGCGTTGGTGGCACATTCGGTGGAAACCCGGTTGCCTGTGCCGCAGCTCTCGGCGCCTTCGCGACTATTGAAGAAGATGGTCTTGCTGCCAAGGCAGCTCACATGGGCGAAATCATTGGCGCAGCCCTCGCGAAGATGAAGGAAAAGTACGCGATTGTCGGAGATGTTCGTGGCCGTGGTGCGATGCAAGCCCTTGAATTAATTATCCCTGGCAGTGATGAACCAAACACCAAAGCAATGCAAGATGCGGTCAAGTATTGCCAGCAACATGGAGTACTCGTTCTCACTGCTGGTACCTACAGCAATGTGATTCGACTTCTTCCGCCGCTGGTCATGCCAGATGCGCTGCTCATTGAAGCGCTGGGTATTTTGGATGATGCGCTAGCCGCAGCATCGGCGTAAATCACTTAACGGTCAAGAAGATTGCGGGTGGGAGAATAACTTCCACCTTGCTTTCGTACGGTAATTGCACTCAACGCCTCTAATACGACTCGATTGGCCAAGATCGCAGTTATATCCGCACTGTCATAGGGCGGACTGACTTCAACGATATCAATACCTAAGATTGGTAGTTCGAGACAAATTCTTCGCACTGCTTCTAACAACTCTCTGCTTGTCATTCCACCTGGTTCTGGCGTTCCCGTTCCAGGAGCCATACCTGGGTCAACCACATCGATATCGACGGAGAGAAAGACGCCATCACATTCGTTTGTGAGAGTTGCAAATGATTCATCTAGGACTTCTTTCATCCCTCGATGATGAATCTCGCTCATCTCATAGGAACGCATTCCCTGTTCTGCCATCCACTTTAAGGTTGGTTCATCTGGCCAGTAGCCTCGCAAACCTAATTGCAAGAATCGATCTCCTCGAACTGCGCCAGTTTCAATCAATCTTCGCATCGGTGTCCCATGTCCGACGAGTGCTCCGAATTGCGATTCTCCAGTATCCGCGTGAGCATCAAAGTGGATCATGGATACTCGACCCATTCCTCTGTGATGAGCGATTCCGGCAACATCGGCCGAGGCGATGGAGTGATCTCCCCCAAGGACAACGGCAATGGCGCCTGCGCGCGAAATTCGTTCGGTCGCAATCTCCAAAACTTTTAACGAAGCCTCAAGATCTCCTCCTGGCATCAGCAAATCTCCGGCATCGTAAATCTTTAACTCTTGGAGCGCATCAACGCGAAGTGAGAGGTGCGGTCTCATTCCATCATGAGGCAAATAATCGCCACCTCTAATCGCTTGGGGGCCAAACTTGGCACCTGATCGATGCGAAGTTCCGCTATCAATAGGGGCGCCAACAATAATTACATCAGCATCGGCATAGGTAGAGGAATCATCGAGATCACATCGAGGTATCCCGAGGAAAGTGAAATCGGGACCGTACATATTGCCAAGATTTGCCATAACGCAAACTTAACTGACTTTGCGCCTTCTTTGAACTAATTGACCAAGAAGAACGACGATAAGGGCAATAAAGAACATCGAAGAACCGATGACATTCGCTTGGGCTGGAAGTCCGCGCTCTGCCGAAATGTAGACAAACTTCGGGAAAGTGTTGACGTTGCCCGAGTTGAAATTGGTGATGATGAAGTCATCGAAGGAGAGACTGAAAGCTAGAAGTGCGGCTCCGGCGATACCTGGCGCAACTAACGGAAAGGTGACTCTTCGGAAGGTTTCACGTTCATCGGCATAGAGATCCATTGCCGCTTGCTCCAGCCGTGGATCCAGAGATGCAATTCTCGCCTTCACCGTTACGACAACGAAGGAGATACAGAACATGACGTGAGCGATAACAATGGTGAGAAAACCTGGATTGAATCCAAAGTTTAAGAACATAGTCAACAGCGAAGCGCCAAGAACTAATTCGGGAGTAGCCATTGGCAAGAAGATCAAGAGGTTAACAACGCTGCGTCCCTTAAAGGCGTAACGACCGAGGGCAAAAGCGATCAAAGTTCCCAAGATGGTTGCGATAAATGTGGCAAGCACGCCGATCTTTATCGAGTTACCGAGCGCGTTACATACATCTGGCGCACCGCAAGGGTTCTTCCAGTTATTAAAGGTGAATCCGCGCCACACAAGATTGCTCTTCACTGAGTTATTGAAGGAGAAAGCAAAGGTATAGACGACGGGAATAAAGAGATAGGTAAATCCAAGTACGGCATAGATGCGGATGAGGTTACGAGAGAACCAGCGAGTCGCTTTTCTCATACTAGTTCCTCAGTTCCTGCTTTTTTGATGTAGATCATGACCATCACCAAAATAACAATCATCAAAGTGAAGGAGAGTGCCGCAGCGGTCGGGTAGTCAACGATCTGAAGGTATCTAGCATTGATGACGTTGCCGATCATCTTGGTATCGGGATTACCCAAGATGTCTGCGTTTACATAATCACCGGCTGCTGGAATGAAGGTCAGCAAAGTTCCGGCAACCACACCGGGCATAGACAGTGGCAAGGTAACTTTTCGGAAAGTTGTAATCACATTGGCATAGAGATCGCCAGCAGCTTCAAGAGTTCGCGGATCGATCCGTTCAAGACTCGAATAGAGCGGCAAAGTCATGAAGGGTAAAAAGTTATAGGTCAGACCAGCAACGACTGCGAGAGGGCTGGCAGTTAAGTGAGTCTGAGTGCTGATGATGTGAAGGTCGGTCAATAATTTGTAGACGATGCCTTGGCTTCCCAAAATTTGCTTCCATGCGATTGTTCGCAAAATAAAGGAGGTGAAGAACGGAGCAACAACCAGAACGAGAAGTGTGTTCTTCCAGCGACCGGATTTGAAAGCAATTGCGTAGGCCAACGGATAGGCGATAACCAAGGCAAGAATTGTCGCGATCGTGGCATATTCAAAGGATCGGATAAATTGGCTGTGGCTGTTAACAATCGCATCCCAGTAGTTGGCAAATCGATAGGTCTGATCAAATTCACCAATTCCCAACCCTGGAGTCTTTGTCGAGGTGCTAATCAAAGTCAGGATGGGAAGAAGGAAGAAGAAAACCAGCCAGATCAAGCCAGGCAGAAGGAGAAAGTATGGAATTAACGATTTACGTTTGAGTCCACCTTTGGCTTTTGTGCCAGTTGCGTGAAGGAAAGCCATCTCTACTCGTCTTCAGATATGTGAAGCTCAGAACCAGCATTGGCATCTTCGCTTCCATCTAGTCCAAAGGTAAAGATTGGCTCCCAGGAGAGTTTGACCCGATCGCCTTTGTCTAAAGGCGCCACGCCATCATCATTCTGCTCGAAGACCATGAGCTCCTGACCCCACGGCATCTCCACTTGATACTGCGTGCTGACGCCAATGTAGGAGACATCTGAAATAGTTCCCCCAGTCAAGATATTTCCAGACATAGCAATATCTTCGGGTTGGATACGTAACTTCTCCGGACGAATTCCCACCAAGATTGAAGAATCTTTGGCGCTGGATCTCGCCTTGGGAACTGCGACTTTGGTACCGAAAAGATCAACAATCTGATTGGCGCCATCATTAGATTCAATCTTGCCTTTGATCAAATTGGATTGGCCGAGGAAGTTTGCCACGAAGGCAGTCTTAGGGTTGTCGTAGAGATCAGCAGGCGAGCCCATCTGTTCGATCCGCCCTTCATTCATTACCGCGATCGTATCGGCCATAGTCATAGCCTCTTCTTGATCGTGAGTAACGTGAACGAAGGTCAAACCAATCTCGGTTTGGATCCATTTCAACTCGATCTGCATTTGACGGCGCAATTTCAAGTCCAGAGCGCCAAGTGGTTCATCGAGCAGAAGAAGAGCTGGCCGATTCACGATTGCTCGAGCTACTGCGATTCTCTGTTGCTGGCCACCGGAGAGTTGAGAAGGTTTGCGCTGGGCCAGATGAGGAAGCTCTACAAGTTCGAGAACTTTATCGACCTGCTCTTTAACATCTTTAACACCTCGTCGGCGAAGACCGAAGGCAATGTTTTCAAAAATAGAAAGGTGCGGGAAGAGCGCATAGTTCTGGAAAACCGTATTTACCGGACGCTTGTATGGCCTGGTATTTGTAATGTCGGTGGTACCAATATGCATGGTGCCTGAAGTCGGATCTTCCAACCCGGCAATCATGCGCAGTGTCGTGGTTTTGCCACATCCTGAAGGTCCCAACAAAGCAAAGAAAGAACCTTGGGGAACAGTAAGCGATAAATCATCTACGGCGACAAATTCACCGAATGATTTTGTGATGTGAGAGAGCTGAAGGTCTCCCGATGCGGAGTTAGAAGCGTCAGCCACTTACCCGTTACCACTTGCTTTCTGGAATGCGGTGGAGAACTTCAATTGCTCGGTTGGAGTCAAGCCACGGAAGACCTTCAGGTTTGCCCACATCTTGTCATCTGGGAAAATCAAGGTGTTGTTGACTTGCTTTGGATTGACCTTAGCCATCGCTTCTCGTGCGCCATTTACCGGGCAGATATAAGTAATGTAATTGGCAACCTTGGCAGCAACCAGTGGATCGTAGTAATAATTGATCAAGGCCTCAGCAGCTTTTTTGTTGGTCGAGGTAGATGGAATCATCAAGTTATCGGTGGAGAAAGTTCCACCGCTCTCGGGAACAGCAAAACCAAATTGGTTTTGATTCTGAAGATTGAGCTGATTAATATCGCCAGACCAACCAATTACTGCGGTGGCATCGCCGGAAATCAAATCCTCTTGGTAGGACTGTCCCTTGATCTGACGGATAAATCCATCGTGAATCATCTTGGTGACATAGTCGACCGCGTTCATAAATTTATCTTCAGTGAATGGTTTGGAAATATCAGTTCCTTGCCAGAGCATGACCAAACCGATGGTGTCGCGCATCTCGGAGAGAACTTCAATCTTGCCCTTATTCTCCTTGGCAAAAAGTTGTTCGATGGTGTGAATACCTTTAGGGGTCTTCTTCTTGTTCCACGCAAAGCCAGCAATAATTCCGGCCCAAGGAAGGCTGTAGTGGCGGCCTGGATCGAACGGGCGATTAAGCAAGAAGGGCAGGACGTTCTTCTTATTAGGAACGGCCGCATCATCAAATTTCTGAACAAAACCGGAAGCGAGCCAACGGGCGGCCATCCACTCGGTCATGGTGACAACGTCGTAGCCGATATCTTTCTTCAACTTTAACTGCGGTTGCACCTTGGCAGTAAAGGAATCATTGTCATCAATAACTTCAAAATACTTCGCCGAAATTCCGGTCTTCTTGATAAACGCCTCGAGCGTTGGGTACTTCTTTGTTTTATTGTCATAATCTAGATAGAGCGACCAGTTTGCCCATCGGACACTTCCGCCAGCAGCTTGGGCTGATTCGGTTTCAAATCCGGTTCCTAGGAGCGCTGCGGCTCCCAATCCGCCGGCTCCAGCCAAAAGTGCGCGGCGAGAGAACGGGGTGGAAACTAGATCGGAGGTTCCAGGGGGTATGGAGAAATCTTTGCTGGAGGCAGTCATCATGGCTACTTTCTCTAGATGCCGAAGGTGCGAGCGAAATCCTAGTCCTAACTATTTAATTATCTCGCCACGAGAGCGCAGTTAACATAGATATAACGAGATTCACAGTTTCTTTCTCGAACGCCCTTTTTAAGCGTTGAGATTGGTCATTACGTGTTTTATTCGGGTGTAGTCCTCAAATCCATATTGGGAAAGATCTTTACCGTAGCCCGAATGTTTAAATCCCCCGTGAGGCATCTCAGCCACGAGTGGAATGTGGGTATTAATCCAGACACAACCAAAATCAAAGGCTTTGGCCATTCTCATGGCTCGGCCATGATCCCGAGTCCAGACACTGGAAGCCAACCCATAGGCGACTCCGTTCGCAAAACGAACCGCTTCGGCCTCATCAGTGAATTTTTGAACGGTGATGACTGGCCCAAAAATTTCGTTTTGAATCATTTCATCATCCTGGCGTAATCCAGCCACAACCGTCGGTAGGTAGAAGTAACCATCCCGAGCAACCTGGGCGCCGCCTGCCACAACAGAGGCATGGCTAGGGGTTCGATCAATAAAACCGGAAACCCTGGCGAGTTGGTTGGCATTATTTACTGGACCATAGAGAACATCTTCGGTCGGTCCGCCGGTGGCAATATTTTCTCGAGCTTGGGCGCCAAGTAGCGCCACAAAATCATCGTATGCAGAGGCTTCAACCATGACACGGGTTGCGGCGGTGCAATCTTGGCCCGCATTGAAATAGCCCGCGATAGCAATCGCTTCGGCCGCCGCTTCAAGATTGGCATCGGCGAAGACCACGACCGGCGCTTTGCCGCCGAGTTCTAAGTGGACTTTCTTCACATCTGTCGCCGCGGATTTAGCAACCTCAATCCCCGCTCGAACAGAACCCGTAATGGAGACCATGGCTGGAGTGTCATGTGCAACAAGTGCCGCTCCGGTATTCCGATCGCCGCAGACCACATTGAATACGCCCTCTGGAAGAAATTCCGACATGACTTGGGCCATCCAAACGGTGGAGGCAGGAGTGGTATCGCTTGGCTTAAGAACAACAGCATTTCCCGCAGCGATTGCAGGAGCCCACTTCCATACAGCCATCATCATGGGGTAGTTCCACGGTGTGACCTGGGCACAAATTCCAATTGGTTCGCGACGAATGAAAGAAGTCATTCCCCGCATGTACTCCCCAGCAGAACGACCCTCTAGGTTTCTGGCTGCTCCGGCGAAGAAACGAATTTGATCGAGCATGGGCGGCATCTCTTCAGAAGCGGTCAGTGCAAGTGGCTTGCCCGTGTTTTCACTTTCGACCGCAATAAGTTCTTCAGCACGTGACTCGATTGCATCTGCAATTTTTAATAGCGCTCGTTGCCGTTCAGATGGAGTGGAATCGCGCCAGACTTCAAATCCAGAAACGGCCGCTGACATTGCAGCATCGATATCTTCCGAGGAAGAGACCGGTGCGGTTGTGTAGACCTTTCCGGTTGCCGGATTGATTATCTCGCTGGTTTCACCGGAGAGTGAAGGTAGAGATTTACCCGCAATGAAGTTCTGCAACGATGCCATGTACTTAGCTCCTTGATTCTTATTCTGCTGGTGTAGAGGCTATCTCGGCGGCTGCGAGTTGACCACATGCGCCATCAATTTCTCGACCTCGAGTATCACGAACGGTCACGGCGACTCCGTAACCTTCCAAAATTCGTACAAACTCCGCTTCATCGTGTGGTCTTGATGCGGTCCATTTTGACCCAGGAGTGGGATTGAGTGGAATCAAATTTACGTGCGCATTTCGATTTCGCAGCAATCGACCCAAAAGATCTGCACGCCAGGCTTGGTCATTGATATCTCGGATCAGCGCGTACTCGATGGAGTACCGGCGACCTGTTGCGGCCTCGTACTTATCTGCAGCCTCCAGTACTTCCCTTACTTTCCACCTGGAGTTGATCGGAACCAAAGTGTCCCGGAGTTCATCATCAGGGGTATGTAGTGAGACTGCGAGAGTGACAGGCAAATTTTCTTTCGTTAACTTCTCGATTCCATTTACTAAACCAACGGTCGAAACCGTTACCGATCTAGCACCGATACCCAGACCATCTGGCTGCGGCGAGGTGATATTTCGAACTGAACGCATTATTGCGTTGTAGTTGGCCATGGGTTCTCCCATGCCCATGAAGACCACATTGGAGAGTCTGGTCGGACCACCTGGCAATTCGCCCGAAGCACATGCCTTGGCGGCTGCAACAACCTGGGCGGTAATCTCTCCAGCCGTTAAATTGCGAGTCAATCCAGCTTGTCCAGTTGCACAAAATGGACAGTTCATGCCACATCCAGCTTGGCTAGAAATACAAACAGTGGTTCGGTCGGTGTATCGCATCAGGACGCTCTCGACGAGAACTCCGTCATGTAACTTCCAGAGATCCTTTCGAGTCTTACCACCGTCGCAGGTGATTGAGCGAACCAAGGTAATTAATTTTGGTGTGAACTCCTTGGCCATCGTTTCCCGAAGTTCTTTCGGAATGTCGCTCCATGATTCTGGATCATCATTGAAATGAGTAAAGAAGTGAACGGCCATTTGCTTGGCTCGAAAGGCTGGAATACCAAGTTCAAGAGCAAGGGCTTTACGTTCCTCGGGTGAAAGGTCGGCAAAGTGTTTGGGTGGCTTTACTTTTTGCTTCGGCTCATCAAAGACCAGTTTCAGCTCTGGATTGGCTTCGTTACTCATGTGGACTCATCTGGTCTGTCAACGCTTTCTCTTGTGGAATAAAAATAATAGGTTGGTTATAAATGAAGTTATAAGTGAAAATGTTTAATGACTTCTAGAACAAACCAAACTGCTGGGGCAGTAAAGAGAACGGAGTCAATCCGATCCAAAATTCCGCCATGGCCGGGAAGAATGGAACCCATATCTTTGATGGCCAGATCTCGCTTTACTGCCGATTCAATGAGATCGCCACAAGTAGCAGTCACCACGGCCATCAACCCAATGCCCGCGCCAAGCCACCAATGAGAATGTAAGGCGTAATGAAAGGTCAAGGCCGAACCAATCGTGGTCGCCAAGAAGGCGCCGATTATTCCTTCCCATGTTTTCTTGGGACTAACGTGAGGAGCTAATTTATGGCGCCCAAAGAGCAGTCCGAAGATATAAGCGAAGGTGTCATTGCAACTTACTAAAACGACCAATGCCAATATTCGTGCTCCCCCATCGTCATGGTGAGCAAGGAGAAGAATGAATCCACCGAGAAAAGGAATATAAAAGATTGCAAAGGCAGCCGCGCTCGCCCGCTTGAGAAAATCCTTAGGACTTTTAAAGAGAAGAAAGACCAAGAGATTGGGTACTGCGATCGCCATAGCCACAGAGAGTCCAGAAACTCGGCCATACCAAGCCGAAATAATTAGCGCCGAAGCTGCAATGAAAACAGGAAGTTCTGGAATCTCGATTCCACTTGATCGGTAAGCGCGAAGGAGTTCACGTAACGCCAGAAGGACAGCAACCCAGATGAGGACGCCAAAAGCAATAGGTAGGTAATAGATCGATCCGAAGACGAGCGCCATAATCGAGAGCGAGACGAGAATGGAAGGCAGGAGTTTGCGCCCTGCCCGATTATTGATGGCCTCGTTTATCGAATGTAAATCATCCATGGAATTTAAACTTCGAGAAGTTCGGATTCCTTATGTTTGAGCAGGTCATCGACCTTCGTCACGTGCTCGGAAGTGACTTTCTCTAAATCTTTTTCGGCGCGGGCAACATCATCCTTGCCAATTTCGCCATCTTTCTCCATCTTTTCCATCGCCTCTTTGGCTGCCCGGCGAATGTTACGAATGGAGACACGTGAATCTTCGGCCTTGGCCCGGGCAACTTTGATGTACTCCTTGCGCCGTTCCTCAGTCAACTGCGGAAAGTTAACTCGAACTACTACGCCATCTGAGGCCGGATTCACACCCAGATCGGAATCTCGAATCGCCTTTTCGACGGCGGCCATTGCGCTCTTATCAAAGGGGGAGATGATGGCGGTTCTGGCTTCGGGAACTTGAATTGTGGCTAATTGAGCAAGCGGCGTATAGGTCCCGTAGTACTCAACGACAATCTTGGAGAACATGGCTGGATGTGCCCGCCCAGTTCGAATCGCCCCGAACTCTTCCTTGGCAACCTCAATTGCCTTGGACATTTTCGTCCCCGCATCGGCGAGGGTTTCGGTTAGGTCAGACATCTTGCTCCTTTTACATATCTAGAAAACTAAAAACACTTCACTATTGGTCAACTATAAAGGTTCAGGAAACTAAGGTCCCGATGGATTCGCCTCTGACTGCACGTGCGATATTGCCCTCATTTAGCAGATCAAAGACAACGATGGGAAGTTTATTTTCTCGGCAGAGACTAAATGCAGCAGCATCTGCCACCCCTAAGGACTGCTTCAAGACTTCGTCAAAGCTGACATGTTCGTATTTGGTTGCGCTGGGATCCTTCTTTGGATCTGCGGAATAAACCCCGTCTACCCCGCTCTTTGCCAAGAGCAAAGCTTCGGCACCGATTTCCAGCGCCCGTTGTGCCGCCACTGTGTCGGTGGTAAAAAATGGCATTCCGGCACCGGCGCCAAATATGACGACTCGGCCTTTTTGCAGGTGGCGGATTGCGCGACGTGGAATGTATGGCTCGGCGACCTGACCCATCGTTATGGCAGTTTGAACTCGAGTTTCGATACCCTCTTTTTCCAAGAAATCTTGCAAGGCTAGGCAGTTCATCACGGTACCGAGCATGCCCATGTAATCGGCACGAGCTCGATCCATTCCGCGCATTTGCAATTCCGAGCCTCGAAAATAATTGCCACCGCCAACGACAACTGCGATTTCAGTTCCCTGATGAACCACATCAGCAATCTGAGTAGCAATTCCGTGTACGACATCGGGATCTACCCCGATTCCCTTAGCGCCACCAAAAACTTCTCCAGAAAGTTTAAGGAGCACTCTCTTGTAACCTTCGCGGGCCATAGGGAGTGCTCCTTATCTAGAAATTAGTTACTTTGGTAGAAAGATTATTGCCCAACTCGGAATCGATGGAAGGCCGACACGGCGGTCTTTGCCTCATCCAAAATCTGTTGAACCGTCTTCTTGGCATCCTTAGCAAAAGATTGTTCGATCAAGCTAACTTCCTTGACGAAACCAGTAACTCGGCCAGCCACGATCTTCTCAATGGAAGCTTCTGGCTTGCCTTCGTTGCGGGCAGTCTCTTCTGCGATTCGACGCTCGTTCTCAATGAGGTCGGCAGGGATATCTTCGCGTCGAACAAATTGTGGCGCGAAGGCCGCAATGTGCTGAGCAATATCTTTACCGGCTTCGAGAGCCTCAGATGCAAGTTGAACGAGTACGCCAACCTGTGGTGGTAGGTCAGGGCTGGTGCGGTGTAGATAAACCGAGACAGGAGAACCGGAGAGAACGCCAATTCGACGAACCTCAATCTTCTCGCCCAATGTGGCATTTGCCTCATCGACGACAGATTGAACGGTCTTGCCATTGGCCATCGTGGAAGCCAAGAAGGCATCCAATTCACCGATTTGGGTGGTGAATAGGTGGTTCAGAAGTTCATCTGCAACCACTTGGAAACGCTCGCCCTTGGCAACAAAGTCAGTCTCGCAGTTAAGTTCGAGAATAACTCCGAGGTTGCCTTCGGTCTTTGCGATGACGAGACCATTTGAGGTGGTTCGACCTTCGCGCTTGGTAACGCCCTTCAAACCTTTAACGCGGATGATTTCAATGGCTTTTTCAAAATCGCCATCTGCCTCATCAAGCGCCTTCTTGCAATCGAGCATGCCTGCGGCTGTTGCTTCGCGCAAGCGCTTTACATCTGCTGCTGTGTAAGCCACTTAATTACTCTCCAATATTCTTTAGTTAGAAAACTCTTTTTAGTTAGAAGACTTAAGTAAACGAAATTACTTATTCGGCTGGGGTTTCGGTTACGGCAGGAGCTTCGACTACTGCTGTTTCTGCAACAACTGCCGCTTCTGCAACAACTGCTGCCTCTGCAACAACTGCCTCGGCAGGAGCGCCAAGCAGATCCTTCTCCCAATCAGCCAACGGCTCATCAGCAACTACTGCCTTAGCAGCGCCCTGATCGGCTGCGGCTGCGGCATTTGCAGAACGTGCTTGCAAGCCTGCTGCGGCAGCATCAGCAATAACTCGGGTGAGCAGACCAATGGAACGGATTGCATCGTCATTGCCCGGAATCTTGTAATCAACTTCGTCTGGGTCACAGTTGGTATCGAGAATTGCGACAACTGGAATACCCAACTTGTGAGCCTCTGCTACTGCGAGGTGCTCTTTCTTGGTATCGACTACCCAAATTGCAGATGGCAACTTGGTCATGTTTCGAATACCTTCGAGGTTCTTGGTGAGTTTTTCGCGCTCACGACGGAGAACCAAAAGTTCTTTCTTGGTCAAGGCTTGGTCATTGCTAGCTTCAAGAGCTTCCAATTCCTTCAAGCGCTGAATTCGCTTGTATACGGTTGGGAAGTTGGTCAACATTCCACCCAACCAACGCTCGGTTACATAAGGCATTCCGACGCGAGCAGATTGTTGCTTGATTGGCTCGTGCGCTTGCTTCTTAGTTCCAACGAACAAGATGTGTCCGCCCTTAGCAACGGTGTCTTGAATGAAAGCATAAGCGCTATCGATCAAGGCTAAGGATTGCTGAATGTCGATGATGTAGATGCCATTGCGCTCGGCAAAAATAAAGCGCTTCATCTTTGGATTCCATCGACGTGTTTGGTGTCCGAAGTGGACTCCAGAGTCGAGAAGTTCTCGCATTGTTACAACCGCCATCGCGGCACACTCCTTCATTGCATACTCATAGAGCATGCACTCGGTTGACGACCGAACAATTTGTTCTGGTCCCTGGCGTCTTGGCACCGACCAGCCTGGGCTGGACCGAAATGGTTTCCGAGTGAATTACTAGGCAACTACTCAGATAAGACGCGCGAAGTCACACAGTTTTGAACCGTATGCTGGGGGTAAGTCTAGCCGATACTCGGCTCTGGCTTTTCCGCGGTATGGATGCAGCAAGAAGGAGTGCCATGAAGGTATCTCGCACAATTATCGCCCTTTCAGGCTCAATTTTGCTGATTTCCGTACTTTCAGCCTGCGGCACGAAACAAGTAGCCACACCTACCGCCTCCCCTACCGCCTCCTCCACTCTTTCGACAAAGATGACGATTTTGCCTTGCCTCGCCAGCCAACTCACCTGGAAAGCCGGTCAAGAAGGTGGCGCGATGGGCCATATTGGCGTTACTCAGGCCGGCTTCGTGAACTCTTCCGCCACAACCTGTTTTCTGAACGGGTATCCAAAGTTTCAGATGTTAGACGCCTCCGGAAAGGCGATTCCCACTTTCACTCTCCATGGCCCCTCCGTCAGCGTTCCCCAAATTACCCAAACCAAAGTTATTTTGGCCCCAGGCAAAGAGGCCTTCGTAGATCTCGGATTTGCGAATGGAACTGGATATGGCAATTCGCAATGTCCAACATCCTCTTTTGTTGAAGTGACGCCTCCTGCGGCAACGAGTTCCATCAAGGTCGCTTGGAAAATCCAACCTTTCGGTGGCGGCACGATTCAAAAATTACGCTGCGGAGAGATCTATACCTCTCCGGTTTACCACCTAGCGAAATATTGAGTTTCCGCCTTTCGAGCATTTCAGGATAGGCAACAAATCAAGCTACTTCTCGCGCTGGTAGATCTGAACATCGGTCTGGGCAAAATCTTCTCCTTTGAAAAGTAGCGGAGCCTTTCGAAAAGTCGCCAGTGCGTAGGAGAAAGTATCTCCGAAGTTAAGCCTCGCCTTGCTGCCACTGTTCTTGCCATATTGCCTATAGCAGTGGCGGGCAATTGAGGCCTGGGCAAAATCGAAATTTATGACCGCAGTCATGCTTTCTTGGAGAAACCGATCGAGAATTCCAGAAAGTTGGCCGCCATCTTTCGAATCGGCTACGGTCGACAATTCCACGTAGGTCGCGCTCGAAATGGCACATTCATTATTTTGAATGGCCGAAAGAAATTCCTCCGCTTCTGTTTCGCACAAAAGCACCGCAAGAACCGCCGATGAATCGAGAATAAGCATCAGATCGGAAGACCGAGTTCGTCATAGAGAAAGTCGGTCGCGTTTTCACTTGTCATCCCAGTCGGGGCGAGTTCTTTAAATTGGCGGGCGAGTTCTCGCATTCTTTTGCCTCGATCCTCCTTGGTCGCTCGAGCAAGTCTTTCTCGAAGAGCTACCGTCACTGCTTCCGTCAATGTCTCACCGTATATAGACGCCAATTCGGAAGCCAAGCGATGCGCCTCCTCATTCTTAATGTTCATTCCCATACAAAAACTTTATACCTTTTGGCATGTCCGTTTCTACCAATTACCGTATTCTCATGACCACGCCCACGATCAATCTGAAGTATGCCCATATCGAACGGGAATTTCGTTGGCTTCTGCGAAAGCCTGTGGATTTCGGGGTATCGGAAATGGTTATGGAAATTCATGACAAATATATCGATGAGACGAACCCTCGACTTCGTAAGTGACTATGAGTTTTTAGGCGCGAGGATGAGCCTGCTTATAGGCGGATTGCAATCGCTCTCCTGAGACATGGGTATAGATCTGGGTGGTGGCCATGGATGAATGTCCCAAAATTTCTTGAACGGTTCGCAGGTCTGCCCCACCTTCCAATAGATGCGTAGCAGCCGTATGTCGGAGTGCGTGCGGACCCATGGGAGTGCCAACCGCAGAAGTTGCAACGTAGACGACCTCACGAACAGTTCGTTGATCGATACGGCTCCCACGAGATCCTAGAAATACTGCGGAACCAGATTTTTCGCGAACCATAGCGGGGCGTGAATTTTCCAAATAACGATTAAGCGCCTTGATGGCGGGAATCCCTAATGGAACCACGCGTTCCTTATTTCCCTTTCCTAAAACTTTCAAAGTATTGCGATCGAAATCGATATCTCGCAGATCTAGATTGCACAATTCAGATACTCGAATCCCTGAGGCGTAGAGAATCTCAATCATTGCTTCGTCGCGAAGATGAATCGGAGTGGGCTCTTCGCTCGATTGGGTGTGCATCGAATCAAGAACGCTATTGGTATCAGTTTTGGAAAGAATTTCTGGCAACTTCTTCTGCGGTTTCGGGATGGCAAGACTGGCTCCGTAATCGGATTCAATCCAGCCATTGCTAGCCGCCCAATAGGTGAAGGCTCGGATCGAGACAATCCGTCGGGCGATAGTTGCCCGTGATACTCCGGTTGCTTGAAGGTTGGCAAGCCAGGAACGAATATGGGTCAATTTCAACTCGGAGAATTCTTGGATACCCAACTTCTCGATGTGTTTAAGAAACGACTCCAGGTCGGAGACATAACCTTTGATGGAGTTGTCGGCAAGATTTCGAACCATGACAAGATGCTCTTCATACTGAGCAATCAAGCCTTGAGTCATGCTAAAAGACTACTCGGGAAGTCTGCCTTGTCGTAAGAGACCGTAAGTGACAGCATCCTCAAGAGCCATGGCCGAGGCAGCGATAACATTTTCGTGCACTCCGATAGTGCTCCATTCGCCCTCACCATCACTCGTTTCAACGAGGACGCGAGTGACTGCTCCAGTACCTAAACGGCCTTCGAGAATTCGAACTTTGTAATCGGTGAGTTCTAGTTTTTCCAGTTCAGGATAGAACTTCTTTAAACCAGATCGCAGAGCTGTGTCGATGGCGTTGACCGGACCATTTCCCGTTCCTTCGGCGTCAATTTGCTCTGAGCCAACAGTGATCGTCACGGTGGCTTTTGAAGAGACTTCATCTTCGTCATTTCGAATGACGGTTGTCTCCCAATTATCAACGGTGAAGAAGTGAGCGCGCTTGCCATCAATCTCTTCGCGGAGCAAGAGTTCAAAGGAGGCATCGGCCGCTTCAAAGGTAAAACCGCGCGACTCCATCTCCTTAACTTTTTCTACGACGCGGCCCACGACAGATTTGTCATCGCCAAGATCCACACCGAGTTCGGCAGATTTCAATTCAATGGAGGCACGACCAGCCATTTCAGAGACAAGCATTCGCATATCGTTACCAACGGATTCTGGATCTTCATGCTGGTACATTGCCGGATCAACTTTGATGGCGCTGGCATGCAAACCTGCTTTGTGAGCAAATGCCGAAACACCTACATATGGTTGGCGCGCACTTGGCGCCACATTCGTTACCTCAGCAACAGCATGAGCGATTCGGAAAGCTTCTCGCAGTGCGCCTTCTGGAAGAACTTTTTGATGCTTTTTTAATTCTAAGTTCGCGATAATGCTGACGAGGTCGGCATTTCCAGTTCGCTCGCCATATCCATTCAAAGTTCCTTGAACATGTGTCACTCCGGCTGATATTGCGGCAAGTGAATTCGCGATCGCACATCCCGTGTCATTGTGGCAATGAATCCCGAGACGAGCCGAGGACGCAGTGAGAACGTCATGAACAACTTGGGAAAGTTCATCAGGCAACATTCCGCCGTTGGTATCGCAGAGTGCAATAACGTCGGCACCTGCTTCAGCAGCCGTCCGTACTACCTCCTGGGCATAGGCACGTTTAGATCGGTAGCCATCAAAGAAATGTTCAGCATCAAGAAAAACTCGTTGACCGCCGGATTTCAAGAATTGCACCGACTCTTTGATCATGGCAAGGTTTTCATCGAGATTGGTTTTTAGCGCCAAATCCACGTGACGGTCATGGCTCTTCGCAACCAAGGTAACCGCAGCGGCACCAGAATCTTGCAGGGCTCGAAGCAAGACATCATCTGCAGCTTTGACATTCGGTCTACGTGTTGCACCGAAGGCCACGAAGGTCGCGTTCTTGAGTTTGAGTTCGGTTTGGGCACGCTTGAAAAATTCCGTGTCCTTGGGATTTGCTCCTGGCCAACCGCCTTCAATAAATCCAACACCCAAGTCATCGAGATGGCGAGCAATCGCCAACTTGTCATGAACTGAAAGATTTAATCCCTCTTGCTGCGCGCCATCACGCAACGTGGTGTCATAAATATGAAAGGCGTCAGAAGTTGGCATTAGAAGACTCGCTTATTCCAGCCGTGCTTATCCTCAATGGTGCCGTGCTGAATTCCGAGCATCGTTTTGCGAATCTCGGCAGTGATCGGGCCGGGTGTTCCATCCCCAGTTGTCCACGTTCCAAATTCGCTCTTGGCAGCGCCAATGGCAGAGATCACGGCTGCGGTTCCACATGCAAAAATCTCTGTTATCTCGCCGCTAGCAATTCCATCTCGCCAGTCATCGACTGAGAACATGGTCTCCTCGACTTGGTACCCCAGATCGGCAGCAACCGAGAGAATCGAATCTCTCGTGATTCCCGGTAGAAGCGTTCCAGTTAGCTTTGGAGTGATGACTTTGGCATCTTTTCCTGAACCCTTAATGAAGTACAGGTTCATTCCGCCCATCTCTTCAACCCATTTACGTTCAACTGCATCCAGCCAAACAACTTGATCGCAACCCTGAGTTGCCGCTTGCTTCTGGGCTACGAGAGAGGCCGCATAATTTCCACCGCACTTTGCCTCACCTGTTCCACCCGGTGCTGCGCGAACATATTCGGTAGAGATCCACACGGTAACGGCATTCGCGGCATTGAAATACGCAGCCGCAGGGGTTGCGATGAGGAAATAGGTTGCTTTATTGGAAGGGCGAACGCCAAGCCCAACTTCTGTAGCAATCATGAATGGTCGGATATACAACGATTCACCAACGTTATTGGGAACCCAATTGCGATCTTGCTTGACTAAAGTTTCAATAGTTTCGACAAAGAAATCGACAGGCATTTCGGGAAGTGCCAGCCTGGCTGCGCTTCGGGCAAAACGAAGACCGTTGGCTTCTGGTCGAAAGAGGCTGACTCCACCATCTGGTTGACGATAAGCCTTTAGTCCTTCAAAAATCTCCTGGCCATAGTGGAAAACTGCCGTCGCTGGATCCAAAGAAATCGGACCGTAAGCTTTTAATTGCGCATCTTGCCATCCATCAGCCTCACTCCACTCGGCAACAACCATGTTGTCGGTGTAGTACTTTCCAAATCCAGGTGCCTCCATCAATGAATCACGAACATCATCGGCAACTGGATGTGGATTTGGTTGGAGATTTATCTTCATCGAACTGCCTCCGCGACCGCGCTTCCGATCTCTACCGTGGAACGCTTTGCATCGCCACGAACCAAAAGATCTGCAGCAACTGCACGTTCGATATCTGCGGCTGCTTCTGGATATCCGAGGTGATTGAGCATGAGCGCAACAGAGAGAATGGTCGCAGTTGGATCTGCAATTCCCTTACCTGCAATATCGGGAGCCGATCCGTGAACAGGCTCAAACATCGAAGGAAATTTACGAGTTGGGTTGATGTTGCCAGAGGCGGCCAGACCGATTCCACCACAAATTGCAGCAGCAATATCAGTCAAAATATCACCGAAGAGGTTATCAGTGACAACGACATCAAAACGTTCTGGATTTGTCACGAAGAACATGGCACAAGCATCCGCATGTAAATATTCGGTCGTGACATCCGGAAATTCCTTAGCCACTTCTTCAAATGTGCGAGTCCACAAATGGCCAGCGCGGTTGAGCACATTGTTCTTATGAACCATAGTCAACTTCTTACGTGGCCTGGCGCTTGCTCGAACAAAGGCATCCCGAATAACGCGCTCGGTTCCGTACCTGGAGTTCAGGCTCTCCTCGGTTGCAATTTCGTGTTCGGTTCCATAGGCCAAAGTGCCACCTGCACCGACATATGGACCCTCAGTTCCTTCGCGGATAACCACAAAATCTATGGAATCTGAATTCACTAAAGGTGATTTCACGCCTGGAAAGAGTTTGGCAGGGCGAAGATTTACATAGTGATCGAAGGCGAATCGAAGTTTCAAGAGCAAACCTCGTTCGAGAGTGCCGCTAGGAACCGTTGGATCTCCAACTGCTCCGAGAAGAATCACATCAGTCTTAGCGAGCTCTTCGAGAATCGAATCCGGCAATGCTTCGCCAGTTCGATGCCAATATTTTGCACCTAGGTCATAATCGGTCTTAGTGAATGTCACGCCGTACTTTGCGGAGACAACATCAAGAACTTTTAGACCTTCTGCAACTACTTCAGGTCCAATTCCATCGCCACCGATGACGGCAAGATTAAAGTTTTGCGCCATCAGTTTGCCAATACAACAGCACGAACGGTGGTCGCACCAGTCTCGGATTGAACGGTAGCCAGAAGTTCGGCTGGAACAGGGCTATCGACAGTAATTGCCATAAGTGCTTCTCCCCCTTGGTGATTTCGACCAACCTGCATTCCGGCAATGTTGATCTTCGCGTTGCCCAATGCTTTTCCAACGGCGCCAACAATTCCCGGTGTATCGGAATACCTAAGAAAGAGCATGTTTTCGGTGGGCAATAGATCGAGATCGTGTTCATCAATTGCCACAATCTTTTGAATCTGACGAATACCCATCAGCGTTCCGCTGACGGCAACTTGGGAACCATCACTGAATGCGGCTCGGACCGTCACCATATTGCGATGATCTGGACTGACGCGATCCGTCATGACCGAAGCGTTTAAACCTCGTTCGCTAGAAAGAGCTGGCGCATTGACGTAGGTAACGTCCTCGGCACCACATCCCATCAGCGCACCACGAAGGGCGGAGGTTCCAAGTACAGAACAATCGTGCTCGGAAATTTCGCCACGAACTTCAACGATAATTCCGACGGGAAGTTCTCCGACCATGGCAGTAGCTACTTGAGAGAGCTTCTCTACCAACGACAAAGCAGGTCGGAGGTCTTCGTGAATCAATCCACCCTTCACGTTTACTGCATCCGGAACTAGTTCTCCGGCTAACGCTTTACGAACGGATACTGCAACCGCAATTCCAGCTCGTTCTTGTGCTTCGTCAGTAGATGCACCTAAGTGAGGGGTAGCTACAACTTGATCCAATTGGAACAGGGGTGAGTCAGTGCAAGGTTCGGTAGCAAAAACATCGAGTCCGGCGCCCGCGACTCTTCCTTCAACGATCGCTTCATATAGAGCCGCCTCGTCAAGAACTCCTCCACGGGCAGCATTGATGATTCGAACTGATGGCTTTACCTTCTTCAAAGCTTCAACGCCGATGAGATTCGCGGTCTCTTTTGTCTTTGGCAAGTGAATAGTGATGAAATCACTTATTGCTAGTAGCTCATCAAGTTCAACAAGTCGAACTCCTAATTGAGCAGCGCGTGCAGGTTGAAGATAGGGATCGTAGGCAACGATCTCCATTCCGAATGCCTGCATACGGGAAGCAACGAGTTGGCCAATTCGCCCAAAGCCAACGATTCCCAGAGTCTTTTCAAAGAGTTCAGCCCCGGTGTATTTGGAACGCGCCCACTTGCCATTTCGAAGTGCGGCATGTGCTGGCGAAACAAAACGTGCGGAGGCTAAGAGAAGTGCAATTGCAAGTTCGGCCGCCGAGACAATGTTCGAGGTGGGTGCATTGACAACCATGACTCCTGCAGCAGTAGCGGCAGGAATATCAACGTTATCCAGACCGACTCCGGCTCGGGCAATTACTTTTAAGCCCTTGGCAGCAGCGATTGCCTCGCCATCCATTTTGGTTGCAGAACGAAT
>CAIMZW010000067.1 GCA_903846075.1 uncultured Actinomycetes bacterium | reverse complement strand
GTGAACGGTAAGCCTCGAACCATGTTGTATCCGATCACATCTTTCAGATACTGCGATCGAAGCAACATCGAAAGTTGACCCAGGTTCATTTCGGGCACAATCACATTTGGATACTTGGCAAGAATCTCGCCTAAGTTCTTCGGGAAAGGATTGATAAAGCGAAGGTGGGCTTGAGCTACGCGCTCGCCACTGGACCTCAACTTCTCTACTGCAGACCCGATTGGTCCAAAGGTCGAACCCCAGCCCAGCAATAAAACATCGGCATCTCCTGTTGGATCATCGACGATCAAGTCCGGAACTTCGATTCCTGCAACCTTTGCGGCCCGAGTACGAACCATCAGGTCGTGATTCATCGCTTCGTATGAAATTGCACCAGTCTTATCAGCCTTCTCTAGACCACCAATTCGATGTTCAAGACCCTTTGTTCCTGGGATTGCCCAAGGCCTAGCCAAAGTCTTCGGATCGCGCAGATAGGGTTGGAAATTCTCTTGAGTTTGTGCGAACTCGACGCGTAGATCTGGCAGATCTTCAACCTCAGGAATTCGCCATGGTTCAGAACCATTGGCGATATAACCATCAGAGAGAATGAATACGGGAACTCGATAAACCGTTGCGATTCGCGCCGCCTCGAGTGCAATATCGAAGCAATCACTTGGTGATGATGGTGCAATCACCGCAACTGGTGATTCACCATTGCGACCGAACATCGCTTGTAGTAGATCAGCTTGCTCCGTCTTCGTAGGTAAACCAGTCGAAGGTCCGCCGCGTTGAACGTCAATAATGATCAACGGCAGTTCCAACATCACGGCCAAGCCAATTGCTTCACTCTTTAACGCCACGCCAGGACCAGAGGTGGTCGTAATTCCCAGTGAGCCACCATAGGAAGCGCCGATAGCAGAGCCAATAGCCGCAATCTCATCTTCGGCTTGGAAAGTAATCACGCCAAACTTCTTGTGCTTGGAAAGTTCGTGCAAAATATCTGAGGCAGGTGTGATGGGGTAGGAGCCTAAAAATAACTGAAGTTCCGAACGCTCGGATGCCGCAATCAAGCCCAAGGCAAGTGCAGTATTACCTGAAATATTGCGGTACTTACCTGCAGGCATCTTGGCCGGGGCGATCTCATAGGAGACCGAGAAATCCTCAGTCGTCTCACCGTAGTTCCAACCGGTGCGGTAAGCCAAGAGATTGGCTTCCAAAATATCTGGCTTCTTGGAAAACTTAGCCTTCAAGAAATTCTCGGTTGCCTCCGTTGGACGGTGATACATCCAGGTAAGAAGTCCTAAGGCAAACATATTCTTCGAACGTTCGGCCTCTTTACGAGTAAGCGAAAGTCCCGAAAGGGCTGCAACCGTTAACGAGGTAAGCGAGACTGGATGAACCTTGTAGCTGTCGAGAGAGCCATCCTCTAACGGATTGCCTTCGAAGCCGACCTTGGTCAGATTGCGCGAAGTGAACTCATCAGAATCGACGATGATCGTCGCGCCTCGAGGCATATCCTTCAGATTTGCCTTCAAGGCTGCTGGGTTCATGGCCACAAGAACATCTGGCGCATCGCCAGGTGTCTTAACGTGGTGGTCTGCGAAGTGCAGTTGGAAGGATGAGACCCCAAGAAGCGTGCCCTGAGGCGCGCGAATCTCGGCCGGAAAGTTCGGCAGAGTGGAAAGGTCGTTACCTAGGCTGGCGGTGTCCATAGTGAAGCGATCACCGGTGAGTTGCATACCATCACCGCTGTCGCCAGCAAATCGAATAGTTACTTGATCAAGCGCTACAACGGGCTTACTCACGCCTTGTATCTTGCCACTAACCCCCCGTTTGTATAGGGGTTTTCCCAAAGTCACAGATGATTTTCATCTCTTTTGTTTTCGATTACTTGGTGAGCCGCTTCAAGTCTCGATAGAAATTCTCATGAGGTCCGAAATACAAAAGTTTGAGTACTTCATCGGAAATAAGCTTGTAAGCAATGAGCATTTGTTCGGCTTCGAATTTAAACTTATAAACGAAAAAGCCTTGTAAATCGCCAACTTTTGCCTCCCCGAGAAAAGGGTCCCTCTGAATAGATTGGATTGCTTCGTTGAGGTGCGCTCGTTGCGGGGTTCTCAACTTCTTGGCTTTTCGCTGAAAACTTGGCGCTGCAATAATCTGAATCATTCAAATGTATACTCTTTTGCGTTGGGCTCGGCATCGGCCACCAATATTTGTTTAACAAGATCAAATGACAGTTCTGGGTTTTCTTCCCCGATTTTTGCAATCCTGAAATAAAATTCAATCTGCTTTGGGACAGATCGGTGCTCCATTTTCGCGATTCTGCGCACCTCAGCCACAAATTCATCGGATAGTTTCACATTCGTGCCCATGGCGTTCCCTTCGATTGGATCGCCTAAAATATCAGAATTGGGAACTAAAGGTAACCTTTGTGAACTTTTCAACGTTCAGTCTCCTTTCACAGGCGGATTTGAATACCCTTTTGCCCATGAAGCGCAGATTAGGTCTTACCACCGCCATTTCGATGCTTGCTGTTTCGCTACTGGGGATAACCCCTGCCCAAGCGGCCACGGCGACGAGTACCGCGGTGAACTTCCCTGGCGCTCGCCCCTTCACCCTTCGTTTGCCCAGCACCTATACCAAAGCGAAGCCGGCACCACTGATTGTTGCCCTGCACGGCTACACCTCATCTGGTGCTGAAACCGAAAAGTATTTGAACATCACCCCTGTTGCGGCTGCCAAAGGAATTCTCTATGTAGCCCCAAATGGCACCGTCGATGGCCTAGGTTCAACTTTCTGGAATGCCACCCCTGCCTGTTGCAATTTCTACTCGTCGAAAGTCAATGACGAGGCCTACATAATGTCCATCATTGATTCGGTCTCAAAGAAGTACAACGTTGACCAAAAACGCATCTATGTAGTTGGCCATTCCAATGGTGGTTTCATGGCCCACCACATGGCCTGCACTCATTCCGAACGAATTGCGGCAATAGTGAGCTTCGCCGGTGCGACCTACAAAGATCAATCGATGTGCAAACCCAGTCAACCGATCTCAGTTCTGCAAATCTGGGGGACCGCCGATGAAACAATCCACTACAACGGTGGTCAACTGGTGAATCCATATCCAGGTGCCGCAGAAACGATTGCGGATTGGGTCAAACTAGATAAGTGCAACACAACTCCGATTGTCGATCCCAAGAAGATTGATATTGAGTCATCTATCGTGGGAAGTGAAACTACGGTTACTAACTACGCAGGTTGTTCAAAGAAGACAACAGTCACTCTCTGGTCGATTGCTGGTGGCCAACACGTACCCACTCTGCAACCAGATTTTGCTGCACGCGTAATTAACTTCTTGCTTGCTCACCCAAAGGTTTAATGCTCTAAACCACGTTCAACCATAAATTTAACTGCAGAATTCATATTTATAGGAATTAAACTTGTGTTTGAATTTGCATTAGACCAGACACGAAATACTTCGTCAACGAATCCTTGCCCTACTGATTGCACTCCCTTAAAGTCTATTTCGACCTCTTGGAATTTTTCCATCCCCGCCATCAATCTCTTGGCTTCACTGCGGGAAACAAAAGTTGTGCCAAGTTCAAACAGCTTTATAGATGGTCGTGAACGAATGAAATTATGATCGATACTAAATTCGCGAAATATTTTCTCCATCGATCGAACTTTCGTTACATCTAAATTCAACCACACCCTGGTCCCCAGATCGTGGCTAGACTCCGCAACCGTTTGATCTCCAAGATCATTATCGACAATCCAAGTGACTCCATTGCTCGAGAGCTGAAATTCATCCACTGATTTAGAAGTGAAGAAAATACCTTCGCCGCTGTGGTTCTTTGGTGCCGTAGTTCTTTTGCCTTTGCTTAATTCTGCAACTGCTTCAAAAAAATTGTTAAGTTGAAAACCTCGCATTACGGTCTTGAAGACTCCTTCGCCATCATCATGAATGGCGCATGACCAATTCTTCGAATCAACCCAAAATTCAATCACCACAATTTTCCCTCTTGAGTGGTCTATCGCATTATTGAGCATCTCATTGAATGCATATGGCATTACTTCCCCTGGATTGCTCTTAAGATCGAGTCTCAAGTCACGACAAATTTCTGCCCATACCAAATCTTCTTGAAGTCCTGATATGGGAAAGGATTTCGTCCAATCCGGATTTGAGATTGCCACAGGCTTGTTCTCTGACTTCCGCCTGAGTCTTTTTCGGCCAGCCAACGCCCGTTCCACTTCATTCACATCGAATACTCTCTGACCTCCGACGGACCTGGTGGAAGGAATTACACCCTTTGCGGTGAGGTTTCGAAGGGTGTTGATATGTAGGCCGGTAAGTTCGGAAAGCTCGCCGATTCGAACAGATTTGCTCATGGAACCTCCTAAAATCAACGTCAGTGTTAGATATTTTAGGTAAAACCTAACATATAATTGGTAGGTTTAGAAATAAACCTTACATTATTGGTAGGTTTATATCTCGTCATCCACCCAAAAGGTGAGTTGAACCTTGCGCAGCGAGAGTGAATCAGGAACCAAACCCAACCTCTTGTGGGTATTTTCTATGGAGGCGCGAATTAGTCTTCGTGCCAAACGAATAAAGGCGAAGGCCGATGGAATCTCGACCAAGCCGGCGAGAAGAAGAGCAACCCAAAAGTCTCGCCCCTCTTGGGAAGTGGCGACATCAAACCATGAATCAATAACCAGGAAGGTTGCTGAAATTACCAGGGCTGGGATTGCTAATTGCCTTCGTTTCCAAACCGACCAGGTCGTAGTCAGAATCGAAGCCAACATTCCAATATCAAAGCCAATCCAAGCAACATCCCAATTCTCGGCACGGTAGGTGGCGGGTAAGGCGAAGATCATGTAAAAAATCCAGAAGAAGAGAACGGTGCTGCCAATAATCAGCATCCGTTCCATGAACCACAAAGGCTTCTTCATAATATTAGTAACAATAGAACTACTTAGATTTATTGCCATCCGACTTGGGAAAGAATGCACCAACTCTCTGCTGATACTCAGCAGCCTCGGGGTATTTCTCCAAAAGCAGGCGGTCTTCATATAACCGCTTGAAGTGCAAAAGGATTGCAAGAAAGAGAGTTTCAATCTCGGCCATGATGGATTCGCGTTGGATGGTGATTCCAATACCAAAGACGATCAATCCCAAATACATTGGATGGCGTACCCATTTGTATATTCCTGTGACAACAAAGGTCCCGCCCTTACGTGGTTCGGGATTAGCAGTCAAAGATTTACGTAAGGTGAATCCTCCAACGAGCACGATCAATAGCCCCACAATTTGAAGGAGCTGACCCAAAGGTTTTAGCCCTGGAGCAACATTCTTAATCGAAGGGGAGATGATGAGCAGGACTATCAAAATGAATTGACCTGCTACAAAAAGTGGACCCTGACGTTTCATAATCGCCAATCTATTTCACTTGAGATTCATTTATCGTCTTTGACTACCGGAATCTTGATGTATTTGCCCTTTGCCTTGGAGATTTGACCAGGTACCCGTTCAAGGGCGTGTGCCCAAGTGCCATCTGTCCAACCATTTTCTTTTGGATCTTGTGTTGGCGGAATTGAGATATTTCTGATCTCTTTCGCGAACGGATTGTTAAACCAATACATATTTCCCATGGGGAATTCGGTCTTTGGAAAGTAAGAGAGCCCCAATTCCTTTGTCATTGACCAAACGCCAAGGCCGTTGATGCCCCAGTGCTTAGGTTCTGAAATCCAAGTTGCAGGACAGGCCCAAACTGGATCAGGCGCGGTGGCAAGTGCGTTAATGATTCGAGCAATAACTGCACGCTCGGGAAGTAGTCCATCGAGAAGGTCTTTGCGCCAATGCGCGGAAGCTCCTTCATTCAGGTGCGGAGACTTTTTCGTATGAAGTTTCAAAATGGCTGAATAGCCTTCCAGTTCTGGCATATGCAGAACTTCAATAAACGGCTTGGCGTCGCGGAACCGATTTTCAACATACTTATAGATAACTTTGCATTGGAGGCGAGTTCGAACCAGATTTCTTAAATGTTCTAGATCTTCAATCTTGAACGAATGAGTAATGACGACCAAACTAAAGAATTGCTGGTGCTCAGAAAGTTTCACCAGCATTTCATCGGCTAGATCGAGATAGTAAATATGGAAAACGGCTGCGACAGGAATTCTGGCATTGCCCGTTTTAGTGAGAGGCGCCGCAATAACTTCATGTTCCAAAGGATGTTCTTCGTGATCCTTCTTGCCCCGTCGTAGAGATTTGAGAAAGAACTCGGAGAAGTCGCGCAATGAGAGGGTGTAGGAACTCGGGGCAAGAGCCTTCGCGTAGGGAATCGGAGTGGGCAATTTATATGGTCGCCCGGCTAATCTCTTTACCCAGGAGAAGGCCCACTGAATTCGGAATTGAACGATTCGAAAAAACCATTTGGCGTAATTGTTAGAAAATCGAAAGGCTGCTTTAACGTAATTGGCTATCCAACCTCGCCTTGAGAAGAGGAAACGGAGAACCCATTTCGAATAATTTCGAAGCTGTCGTCCAAAAGCGACCAGATAATTTTTCCCAGCAACAAGTCGCCAGTACAGCCATTTAATAGCCCGCAACGGCAGGCTTTTTGTATCAAATTCCATGAACGGCATGGGGACTTTACCTTTCACGATGGGCGGGGCACCCATGTTTCATTTCCACAGAGTACTCAGCAGGGCAAATTGAAGCAGTAATAGAATCCTCACATTTCGGACACAAATCGCTTTTTTCGTGATACTTAGCCCTTTAAGGGAGAATTCGAAAATGCGCATCGCGATAGTCGGTTCCCGCGGGATACCGGCCCGTTATGGGGGGTTTGAGACCCTTGCGGAGAACCTCGCTCGCGTCTGGGTTGCGCAAGGTCATGAGGTCTTCGTGACTGGCTTTGATGGCAATGAATCTGAACCGGAATTTCCTACGGGCGGACGACTAACCCAAGTCAGAGTTTCGAAGTTCCCAGTTCGAAGACTAGAAAATTTGATCTCCACATTCCGTGCCACGAAACGACTGGTCGCGAATCACCGACCTGATGCCGCGCTAGTTTTGAATGACGTTAATTACCTTTCTGCCAAGTATTTGAATTCCAAAGGTATTAAAACCCTTTTGCACATGGATGGCGCTGAAGATCGCAGGTCAGGAATCAACGGCCCCGGGAAAGCGCTCCACAAATTCTTTCGTGGTAAATCCAAGAAATCAGGAATAGACCTGGTTGTGGATTCTCCAGCTCTATTATCCGAATTCAGTATTTCGGGGCGAACCCCACTCTTGATCACCTATGCACCGCAAGTCACTTCTTCAAATCCTGATTATGCCAAACGCTTTTTAGCAAGTAGGGGAATCTCTTCAGACTTCTATCTCGTTGTTGCTCGATGGGTTGCAGAAAATCAGATCATTCAAATTATCGAATCCTTTCTTTCCTGCGGGATCGAATCGAATTTGGTAATTTTGGGTAAGGGGACTGGTTTTCCAAAGTACGAAGAGCAAGTTGTTTCGGCTGCGAAAGGGAGTGCCAAGATCCACCTGCTTGAAAAAAACTACGACCCGGTTTTAGTTGCCAGCCTTCTAAGCCTCTCAAAGGCATATATCCACGGTCACACCGTGGGCGGGACAAACCCAATTCTCGTAGATGCACGCGCCCACGCGAGAGTGATTCTTGCAAACGACAATCAATATAACCGAATTGGTGAAGGTTCCAACGAAAGATTTTGGAAGTCACCTTCAGATCTGGTGTCTGTCGTTCAATCCGTTGAATTGGACGGTTCTATTCCGGCAACCAAACCAATTTCATTAATGACCTGGGAGAAAATCGCAGAAAGTTTCCTCTCCGGGCTAAGCAGAAAGTCAGCCCTAGATGGCAAATAAAAAACTTTCGCACTTAGAACTCATCGAAGAGGAGATCGGCCAGCTTAATTTCTTGCTTCTGCTCTTCGAAATAAACGTTGTCATCTTCGCCACTCACCTTCTTGGTGGCGCATTTGATATTCCATTTATCGGTCATGGCTTAATAGCAGTTTCTACCACTTACTTTGCTCTGATGTTGATTGCTTTCACAACTCAAAAGTATCGCTCGGTCTTTGTCTTTATGTCTGGGCTAGAGCATTACTCGATGATTTTTGTAGATCTCCTCCGAGTATTCGCTCTCTTGGCATTCGTGGTTTTCGTCGTCAATTTAAGGGCAGGTCGCCCTTTCTTTCTTATTGGTTACCCGCTGGCTTTGCTCTTGCACATTCTTTCTCGCCGGATTCAACTTCAGAGATTTAAGAAAGATATTCGCAATTTACGAATACTTCTTTTCACTGACGAGGCCTACATTCGGGAGTACTTAGTAAAGCACTTTGAAAATGTGGATATTCGGCCTTTGAAACAATTTAATTTGTTGCTTGAAGAGCAAGACGTTAATGAAACTTATGACTCAGTAATCCTCTTTAACTTCCAAAAGTTTGGGTCAAAACATGAAGAGGTTTGTCAGCATCTACTGGATATAAATGTTCCGATCGCCTATTTGACTCAAGACACGTTCTTAAAAAGTTGGGCCGGCCAAGTTGTCATCTTGGGACCATATTTGCTTTTGGTTCGATCAAGTAATTCAATTTCGCTAGCTTCAAAGATTGCGAAAAGATCCTTGGATCTGACACTCTCAATCATCGGCCTACTTTTACTATCTCCAATATTTATCCTTTACCGATTCCTCTTCAAACGAAATGCTGCCGGAGAGAATGTGATTTTTAAGCAGTCTCGAATAGGTAAAGATGGCAAAACTTTTGAGATCTATAAACTTCGTACCGTCAAATCGAGTACCACCTATGAACTCGTTGAAAACTTTGAAATGCCTACAGCAAGGGCGTGGCGGGCCAAGCCCGATCCATCTCAACTTTTACCTGGTGGCGCCTTTTTGCGGCGGTGGTCCATTGATGAGTTTCCACAGTTGTTGAATGTTATGAAGGGTGAGATGTCGATCGTAGGACCTCGACCACGCCTTCAAGAGGAAGTCGATGAAAGACATTCGACGTTACGGAAAATGAGAGCAAAGCCTGGAATAACGGGACTCTGGCAAATTTCCGGCCGCAACCATATCGCGCCAAATCAAGCTGATGGATTAGATAATTACTATGTCGATCACTGGAGTTTAATAATGGATCTACAAATTATCTTTAAAACAATTCGAGCCGTTGTAACTGGCTTTGGGGCCAGTTAACGACGGCTCGAATTAAGAAGTTGTTTAGCATGTACTAGGAAACGCTGACCTCGGTACGACGGTTAGCTGCACGACCAGCTTCGGTTTTATTGTCCCCGATTGGATTTGCTGAACCCTTGTACGAGATATTGAAGTTCGCGTCAGGCAATTTAGGTTGGAGATAATCTTGAACGGCCTGTGATCGCTGATTGGAAAGCGTTGAGTTATCAAAACCAGTCTTGTCACCTTCGTTATCCGTGTATCCAGTCAGGAAGACATTGGTGTAACCGTGATCCCTAATCGTTTTAATAACTATGTTCAGAATAGATTTTGCTTCGGGAGATAAATCATGGGATGTAGACGCGAAATTAACGTTGGCAAGAACAATTGGCGCCGCGATAACAACTAGTTTTTTTGTTGTTGTTTGTTTCTTTGAATCAACAAATTTGACTACGAGCTTATCCTTCGGGCCCACTGTTACGGGCAGCTTTGCGTTTCCATTGACATCGACTGGAGCTACGATCGTAATACCGTTAAGAACGAAGACGGTCTTCACGGTTCCCTTGGGTACGGTGACCTTTATTTGGCTCGTTGGAGGAACAAACTGATTTAATTTCGTGACTTTCTTTTCACCCTCAATAGGGGAAGCCTGGCCACTGATGAGAGGTTGTGGCGGGTAGGCAAAAGCCGAGGAAGAAGTTAGTGCAAATGACGCCAGAACGAGGCCACTTACGATGGTTGAGGAAAGTCCCTTGCGCATAATGTGCCTTTCAAATTGGTCGCCCTATGGCGGCTCCTGTGCCGATTCATCCACTGTAGCGATCTAGTCCCCTGAAACTTGACCATAAGATAGTGGTTATTTAGGAATTTGGCATCCTTGCAACCCCATATTGGTAGGTCTAATGAGGGGAGAGTTCCAAACTTGTACTTTTGGTCTAATCTCCGAGTGAATTTTGAGCAGGTATTCAGATTTTGAGCCGGCTTCAATGAAATTCACGATATTTGCGGTGGTGGATCCATCCTTATTTGCCAGTTGCCCACCATCGGCAGTGGCCGGGAGGTGGCCAGCTAGGTAGGTAATCGCTTTGGGAATTTCGATCAAGAGCTGATCGGCAACCCCAATTAACGGCGTCGCCAAATTGTCCAATCGCCTCGCAACGTAATCTGGATAGGTGCCGTGGGGGTCGGCTGAGTTAGAAATGGTGAGATGGAGGACGTAATCGCCTTTTCCGCAATCTGCTAACTCAGTGGAATAACTCGAGTAAAAATCGAATTTGCTGCCTGAGTAATTGTTTATTCCCAAATAAACGGTATTTGGGTCGGTACCTACAGAATAGGAATAGGAACTCTTTAAAATCGCCTTCTCCACTGCAGGATCTTTAAAGTAAAGAAAGAATCGATTGTTTTGCATGGAGCGATAAAAAACTTGGAGTGCAGACGAAGAGAACATTTTGTCCGCGCTCAATGATTTGGCCATTTCCTGAGTGATCGCAACTTGATGCGCCTTGCGGGCTACCTGGTCAGTAGTAAACTGAAAATAGACACCGTTGAGGAGATACGCCTCAATTTCGGCCGGGGTGCTTAACACCTTTCCATCGCCAGTAGTTATCGAACCCGATAAGGGCACCAATTCGGCGAGAACTCTGACGTCGATCGCAAGAGTGCCATTGATCTTGATATTCATCTGTTTCTCGTATGCACTGACCCATTCATTTCCCAAAGCCGGGCCATCAATAATTGTGTTCGAATCGACCCAGCTCGGGTCACCGGCTTGGAAGAGATCTGGGTGCTTTGCATAGAGCTGAAGAAAAATATCAGTGTCTTTCAAATCGGTATTGGCTCCGATTTTTTCAATCGTGATCTTTCCACACTTAATCTGAACCTGAATGTACTGCCCAATTAATCCACCGACGGCTCGTTGTTCTGCCGATGAAAGGAGAAAAATTACGAATCGTTTTTGGGTGGTACATCCGCTGATGTGGTCAACTACAGAAGCCAGGTTGGTCAGATTGATCCCATCCTGCAAGTGATTAAGCAAAGATGGAACTCGTCGGTTTATCAACGAGCCGAGCGATCCATCGGAGGCGATCGTGCTTTGGATGTTTTCTAGTCGTTCTGCTGTTCTGCCGCCAAAAGCCGATATCGCATTTGAAAAATTCTTAGTTAATAAGGTGGATGCTTTCGATCCAGGCTTAATCTGCGGGCGAACGTTGGATAAATAGTCAGATTCCACTTGAGCCAATATATGGCCGATCTTGTTTCCATCGGTCAATAATGTGTGGGGAAAGAGGATCGAACTCACCAGCGTTGTCGGAGTGAATTTATTGACCCAGAAAAGCGTGCTACTTATTCGTCCAAAAGTGGGTTTAATGGTGGGAACCTGATCTTTTATCGACAAGGAACTTACTAAGAAGATGAAGGCAAAGAGGTTGATTGCGATGGACGCGCCAACTACACCAAGAATCGACCAGAGCCATTTCCTAGAGAAGCTGAACTTTCCAATTTTTATCACGGACGGAAACTAGCCTTAATCCGTCGTCGAAGCGAGGTTTGGTCCCGCAATTCGCGGAGCGCCTTGTTCAAGATTTCATCTATCTGCTTTGGATCCGCATCCTCCCCTCTTTGAAGGGCATAAAGTGCCTTTTCATTAGCTGCTGCAAGTTGAGAGGCGGCACTAGTGCCCGACGAAAGAGGCAATCGAAGGGCCGAATCGTCGTCAGAACTTAGTCGAGCCTGTTCAGTCAAGTAGTAGAGCCAAGATCCATTAATTCGATTGAGTGCGTTGCCCCTGCGAATCAAGAACTTCTTTATCCGCCTTCTGAGCGCCTGATATAACAAGAAGAGAAACAGAAGCAAAAGCAGGCTGAGTGAGAGATCCAAGATGATTTGCGTTAGCTTCGACAAATTACTCTTTTTAATAAGTGGTTTGGCCTTCTCACTCTTGCTGGGGCTCGGCGTTGGCTTAGGAGTTGGCCGCTTCGTCACCTTGCTATGGCTAGGCGTTGAATTGGGTGTCGGCTTGGGTGTCGGCTTCTTAGTAACCTGGCTATGAGTCGGAGTTGGGCTGGGCGTTGGCTTCTTCGTCACCTCGCTATGGCTGGGAGTCGGGGTTGGCCTCTTCGTCACCTTGCTACGAGTAGGCGTTGGGCTGGACGTCGGAGCAACTGATTCGGAACTTGCGGTGACTATTGGGGTTGGTGAAGCCGTTGTTGAGGAAGAGATAGAACTTGGAGACTGGCTTGGATGCGAAATTTTCGTTGAACCGGCTGTCGCGGAAGGGGTAGTCGGAGTTGGCGTAGCCATATCGGTGGTTTGCCTGGGTGTGGGAGCAATCTCTTTTGTTGGCGAAGTTTTGGGTGTGGGACGAAACGAAGAGGTGGGCAGAGGCGTTGGGGTGGGCGTGGGATTTGATTGAAATGTATGAGCCCAATTTTGAACGCGAGTAAGTAGAGGGGTATCGCTTTGAGAGAGTGCGGCGGTAAACACATGAGTAGAAATTAGCCAGAAGAGAAGAATCAGCGCGATGACTATGACCTTCGACCGGTTTTGTAATTCAAAAATAAGAGGGGCGGGTTTGTCCTTAAAAAGTTGGAAGAAAAGTAAATAAATAAATCCGATAACAAGTATTGCCTCTACTTCATGCTTGGAAACGACTCCGTAAAAGGTCACAAGCAAAAGATTGAGAACCATCAGAACAAAAGGTGGCATGAAACTCTTTGCACTGAGAGAGAGGAAAGTAATTGTGCATGCCAGTCCTGAGAAGAACACCACTCTTGCAACTGGCCCATTTGAGTTCCCGGTAGTGATATTCGCTATCTCTGACCAAATGAGAGTTGCGATGGAACCGAAGAGAAACTTGCCAAACTTTGAAGAAATTTTGTTTTGAATAAAATGAATCAAAAACGGTACGACGAGTAAAAACTCAATAAACGAAGACATTGAAATAAATGAATGAGTTGGCCAGATCGATATCCAATAGAGAATCGAGAATCCAAGAATGGGCGACTTAAATAATCTATTCATGGCTGGCATCCAAGAATTGGAAATGTCCGATTCGATTGCTCTCGACCGATATTCGGGCAAGGTCAGCGCTGCTTGGTTGATAACTTACGAGAATTGCCTGGCTGAGATCCAGTGCCTGAAAATGATGCGCGAATTCCGTTGTTTCATTGAATGCGACAGGTTTCGAGGTTTTGACCAAAGCTAGATACTTCATGTATTCACGGCTACTTAGGCTGCTGGTGAATTCCAAGAGCCCGCCGCTTTGAGAATAGAGCGAGATTGGAGTCCCAGTTCTAAAAGCTTCCACGACCAGACCAGCCGTAATAGAGACGGCGCGCTCGAAGAGCGTTTCATCAAAGAGGACTCCAGTTCCGGGCTTTGCCGGGTAAGAGGCCAAATTGGTATCGAGGAAAATCAGGATTTCGTTCCCTGCCGATGTCACGCTCTCTCTGACGATGAGTTTTCCCAATTTTGCGGAAGACTTCCAATGGATTTTTCGGATCTCATCGCCTACTGCATATTCCCGAACAGTGGCAAAAATATCGTCTCCGGCTTTTGTTGTGCTTCCATCGGAAATCTGTGTTTTACGCAGCGCAAGATGAGAGGCTCGAACCACGATCGGTTTCGGATATACCCAGTAAGGGCTGATGGAACAGGTTTGCAATCGTTTTTTTCCGATGAACCAAGGGTCTTCCATCGAAATCTCTATTCGATCGTTCTCGAAATATCCGCGCATAGTTCTATCGATAGAAATTTCGCGTGATTGCACCGGGGTTGAATAGGATAGATCAGCCCTCGCTACCTCTGAGTCATTGCTGAAAATCCTCGCGAAAATCCAATGTAACTTTCTCGGTGATTTTGTTCGTAAAAATAGGGTGGCTACATCTCCCGATTGAATTTCTCCTAAAACAACGGAATCCAAAATTTCAATCTTTCGAGGAAGTGTTAAATAGATTTGAATCCCGAAGAGCACAATTGTTAAAAATGCGCCGATGGCTAAAACGGCAAAATCATTTATTGCATAACCAAAAAGCCAAATTCCAATTGCAAATAAACCGTTAACGATCCCTTTTCGGGTCATTCATCTTCCAGCCGCTCTGGCGGGGTAACTCGACTGAGTATGTCGGCCAGATGGGCATATTTTTCCGAGTCGCTTCCACCTTTTGCCAAAGTGATTCTGTGTGCCAGCACTTTCGAAAAAACATACTGAACATCGATGGGACCTACGTATTCTCGTGAACTCAATGCGGCATGAGCTTTTGATGCGCGTAGCAGAGCGATGGAGGCACGAGTACTCGCACCAATCAAGAAATCTTTTGAATCTCGAGTCAGGGCAACCAAAGTTGCGATGTATTCGGAGAGATATTTCGAATGGTAAACATTTTGGGCAAAGTTGATCGCTGCTTCTGTTTGTTTCAAAGAGACTGGTTGCAATTCAGATTCCAGAGTTATCTGCGAACTAACTCGGTTGAGAATCTCAATTTCAGTTTCTAGATCCGGATATCCGATTCCAGTTTTCATGAGGAATCGATCCAATTGCGCTTCTGGCAGTGGGAAAGTTCCGTAATGCTCGATCGGATTTTGCGTCGCAATCACCATAAAAGGGGAGGGAAGTTTCATATCCACCCCGTCAGAGGTCACCATGGATTCTTCCATCGCCTGAAGGAGTGCGGACTGAGTTCTCGGGGAGGCTCGATTTATCTCATCGGCTAGGACGATATTGCTAAATATCGGTCCAGGCTGAAATCGGAAGGTGCCATTGCTTTGATCAAAAACGCTCACGCCGGAGATGTCAGAGGGTAGAAGATCTGGGGTGAACTGGATTCTTCTCGATTCCCCGCCAATCGCCTGGGAGAGCGCCTTAGCCAAGGAAGTCTTACCAGTTCCAGGAACGTCCTCGATGAGCACATGTCCCCGGGCCAAGAGAGAAATCACAAGGTCGCGAATCGGCTCTGGCTTGCCTTTGATCTGATTTTCGAGGATTGCGATGATGCTCGCGATGGTCGCATCGAAATCGACTTGCGAGATCTGAACCTCAGGATTTTTCTTATTCATAAGATATTTCCAGCTCCATCGCTCCGAGGGACTTAAGAAAGGCGGAAGGGTGAACGGTATGATCCTACCTTCACACCAAAAAGCCCTCTAGGAGTTTAGCGAATGTCAGGTCCACTGGTACGGCTTACTAACGTCACGTTAGATAGACCCGTATTTTCCACGGCCTCCCAGAATGTCCGAGGAGCCCTTTTTGGCTTTCTTTTCCCCCGCCTTCACGAAACCATCGAATATAACCGTGCCTTGGACAACATCACCTTGGAGGTCAACCCAGGTGAAAAATTGGCAATTATTGGCTTAAACGGCGCCGGCAAAACGACACTTCTTAAAGTCATTTCAGATATTTACCACCCAAGTTCTGGTACCGCAGAGATCAATATCAAAGCCTCCACCATCTTGAACTCAAGTTTGGGCATGGATAGCAACCTAACTGGGGAGCAAAACGTCATCTTGCGCGGAATGACTCTCGGAAATACCAAAGCCCAGATGGCAGACCTCGTTAGCGAAATTTCGACGTGGACCGAATTGGGCCATCGAATGAAGCAACCTGTCACTTCATATTCCAGTGGCATGACCGCCAGACTGGCATTCGCCATTAACACGGCAATTCCTTCTCCTCTCCTTGTGATCGATGAAGGAATCGGAGCCGGAGATATCACCTTCCAAGATAAGGCAGCCGATCGACTGAAGAACTTCTTTACTCAAACCGCTTCGTTAGTTATTGCAAGTCACTCCCTAGATCTGCTCCGTAAATTTTGCACAAATGCAATCCTGCTCGATAAAGGGCGCATGGTTTTTGAAGGTGAACTCGAAGAAGCAATTTCCTTGTATGAAGAAATTGCTCGTCGACATCAGGAATGGGTAAGGGAAAATCCAGTTGTCTAATTCCAATGTGAAATCAATTCAACGTCGACGTGCACTAACCGATATCAAAGAGGGCTGGAAATTCCGTGACCTCTGGCTGATGGAAGGCCGATTGATCATTAGCAATAAGTACAAGCGTACTTTTCTTGGACCATTTTGGATCACCATGCAGGCTCTATTAATGATCATTGCCTTCTCTGTTGTCCGAGGAATTGTTTTTCAAGGCGGCGTAAAATCAGACATAGTTCCTTACATCTCAATTGGAATGATAGTTTTTACTTTCCAGCAGCACCTATTCGTCAGCGCGAGTAGCGCATTTAAGGCAAATCTCTCCTATATGCAAGGCACTAACTTGCCCATATCTGTTGGAATTTACAGGTTCCTTTTTGTAGAACTCATCAACTTTCTTCACTTAGTAATTCTTTTCCCAATTCTTTTCATCTGGCCTGGGATGAAATTCCACTTTTTAGGTTTTCTCTTAATCCCGGTATGGATTTTCTTGATGTTATGTATGTTCTTTGCTATCTCCCTGTGGCTCGGAATTGGAGCTAACCGGTTTGCGGATATTGCCCCATTGATCAGCACCGTGCTGCCGTTCTTTATGTTCGTCACTCCTGTGTGGTGGGACATTGTCACCGTGAAAAGTCACGCGATTCGGAAAATCACTGACTACAACCCGTTCAATTGGATCCTCTCGTTATTCCGAGAAGGAATTTTAGGACAGCCCTTAAATTTGAAATACCTGCTTTTCTTTTTCATAGCGCTGCTGATAAATATAGCAATTGG
>CAIMZW010000066.1 GCA_903846075.1 uncultured Actinomycetes bacterium | reverse complement strand
GGTCTTGCTCTTTATTGCCTTGGCTGGGCTCTTTGTAGCCGCTGAGATAGCGCTCATCTCACTTCGGGAGTCCCAAATTCGCCAATTGGAAGGGCAAGGCAAGCGTGGAGCTCGGGTAGCAGCCTTGGCCGCAAACCCCAATCGATTTCTGGCAGCCGCCCAAGTCGGGGTCACCTTCTGTGGGTTTCTCTCAGCCGCTCTGGGCTCACAGCGGCTGGGTAAATATGTCATTCCAACACTTCGTAAGTGGGGGTTATCGCCAAATCTGAGCACTACTGTCTCGCTGATTGCACTCACCATCGCCATTTCCTACTTCTCCCTTGTTTTTGGAGAACTGGTTCCGAAACGATTGGCGCTCTATCGCACGGAGACCATTGCTCTTGCCTCAGCAGCTACGATCGATCGGATAGCTCGGATTTTCCGCCCCATCATTTGGCTGCTCTCGAAATCAACTGATTTTGTAGTTCGAATATTCGGGTTGAATTCGAGTGAATCTCGCAGCGAGATCTCCGAAGCGGAACTCGTTGATCTCGTTACTGGTCATACCGCTCTCACGGCTGAGGAACGGGAAATCGTTGAAGAAGTTTTCAATGCCAGCGAACTTTCATTACATGAAATTATGGTTCCACGCACCGAGGTTGAATTTCTAGATGCGAATCTGACAATCACTGAGGCGATAAGAAAATCCATCGATCATTCCCATTCTCGTTATCCAGTAGTACGGGGCAGCAGCGATGAAGTAGTGGGTTTTGTCCATGTGCGCGACTTATTAATCTCGCAAGTAAATGCCACTGCCCAACATTTCACCCTGATGGATGTCATGCGTCCAGTTCTCTTCTTGCCCGGCACCAAAGGGGTGCTACCAGCGCTAACGGAAATGCGCGGAAAACGCGCTCATATCGCGATCGTTCTCGACGAGTACGGTGGAACAGATGGAATTATCACTCTCGAAGATTTAGTTGAACGCCTCATCGGTGATATTCAAGATGAATATGACTTCGAAGATAGCGAGGTGACTCCACAAGCTCGAGTAGGGGACTTTGAGATTGATGGATTAATTTCCCTTGAGGATTTACGTGATGAGACGGGAATGATTGTTCCGGAAGGTCCATACGAGACTGTCGGTGGCTTTGTTATGCATTCTCTCGGTCGATTACCAGTTCCCGGCGATATCGTTGAAACGGATGGACTTCGTTTAGAGGTGTTGTCCATCGAAGGTAAGCGGGCGGGGCAAATATTGATCACCCATGCAGAACCTAAGGAATGGAAAGATACGGCGCATGAATAATTCACGTAAACGAGTGCTCTCGGGGATTCAGCCAACTCATGACTCCTTTCACCTTGGCAATCACCTTGGCGCAGTAAAGAACTGGGTCGCCATGCAGGATGAGAACGACTCTTTTTACTGTGTAGTGGATCTTCATTCCTTAACCGTCGAAACAGATCCCAAAGTTTTGCGCAATCGAAGTATGGTTTCCGTTGCCCAACTTTTAGCCTTGGGATTAGATCCAGCAAAGTGCACCTTGTTTTTGCAGTCACAAGTCCCAGCCCATAATCAACTTGCCTGGATCATGGAATGCATGACGGGCTTTGGTGAAGCAGGACGGATGACGCAATTTAAAGACAAATCTTCAAAAAATGGTGCCGACAGAACTGTAGTTGGACTCTTTACCTATCCCATGCTGATGGCTGCGGATATTTTGTTGTACCAGGCCGATTTTGTTCCGGTAGGGGAAGATCAACGACAACATATTGAATTAACTCGAGATCTTGGTCAACGCTTTAATAGTAAATATGGTCAAACATTTCAGATTCCGGCCCCGTACATTATGAAAGCCGGTGCGAAGATTAATGATCTCCAAGAGCCGACTTCGAAGATGAGTAAATCAAGTCCTTCGCAAACGGGCGTCATTAATATTCTGGATACGCCGGAAGTTAATGCCAAGAAGATTAAGTCTGCGGTCACAGATACTGGTAGGGAAGTAATTTTCGACGAAGTGAGTAAGCCAGGCGTCTCGAATCTCTTGACCATCCACAGCACCATTTCTGGGCAATCGATTCCCGAGTTAGAGGAATATTTTTCTGGAAAAGGTTATGGCGATTTGAAATCATCGGTGGCAGAGGTCGTCGTTGATTTCTTAAACCCGGTTCGAGTTCGAGTTAATGAATTGCTTGCCGAACCGGCCTACCTGCACTCGGTCTTAAAACTAGGCGCAGAAAAAGCAGAGGTGGTTGCGAATCAAACCCTTAAGCAAACCTATGAAGCTTTGGGGCTTGTTCCACGTGACTAAGTTCCGAGTCTTCTGGATTGGTCTTCTTTCCGTTGCTCTTGTTTTTTTCGGCTCAACTTTTTCGCAGGCGGTTCGGCCCAGAATTGCCATTATTTATGACATTGGTGGTCGCGGCGATAGATCTATTAATGACGCTACCGCCGCTGGGATTGATGCCGCTAAAGCAAAATTTCAACTCTCTGCTCTTGATCTTCGAGAGATGGTCACCGATGGCTCTGAATCCGATCGTGAGAGCCGGCTACGTTTTCTAGCGAAGGCTGGCTATAACCTCATCATCGTTGTAGGAAGTGCTTTTTCTCAAGCGCTTCAGACCGTTGGCCAAGAATTCCCCAATTCCCAATTTGCAGTTATAAATGATCAATCTGTCCCGTTAGTGAACGTTTCATCGGTGGTCTTTGCCGAGAATCAAGGTGCTTATCTAGCAGGCATAACTGCGGCTCTCGTTAGCAAGACCGGCAGAATTGGTTTCGTCGCAAATCCGAATTCCCTCAACAATGCAAGAAATTTGGCCAGCTATGTTGCTGGAGCGAAATTCGCCAAACCGTCAGTCAAAGTCATTCCAGCCAACATTGGAAAGTATCCAACAGAATTTGTTTCGGACTTAGTTATTGCAAAAGCTGACATTATTTATTCCACCTGGTCTGTTACACATGAAATTATTCAAGGCATTGTTCTAGCCGATCACAAAAGCCTAAAAGTTCGAATGATTGGCGTCCTGCCCGACCAATACTTTTTGAATTCGTTTATAGGTTCAAAATATCTTTTAACAACTGTCGATAAGAATGTTCCAGTAGCAGTTCTTGATCTTGTTAAAACTGCGCTTACTGGTCGAACTCTCTCCGACATTTTGGATTCAAATATTGGAATCTATGGACATAGATATGGATTGGCTGAGAAAGCAATTGAATTTCCGCACGAAAGTGCAACAACAATTGCAGAGGGAGTGCAGAAAAAAGCAATCGCTCTGATTCTTTCGGGGAAGATTAAATTGCCTGCTTGAGATGCAAACCTTAGAGTTCAGGTTGAGAGTTTTTCACCTAGTGGGCGAGTTAAAAGTTACACGTTTTTAATAGAACGAACGCGCTACCGATGTAAGTAAATGTAAGAAATACCTATAAAGTATGGGCTACTTACAACCCCCACATATAGGGGACCCTCGGGAGGAATCTTGAAGAAGTCATTTAAAGTAATCACCTTGGTTGCTGCTGTTTCAATGGTAGCTGCCGTCGCGGTTGCGCCATCATCATCAGCCGCTTCGAAGGCAAAGATCAAGGCTTGTCTCGCTCTCGATACCGGTGGCGTAGACGACAAATCATTTAACGCATCAGCATGGGCAGGAGCTCAGGCAACTTCAAGCGTCGCCAATGTTTCTTACTTGGCCGCAACTAGCGATGCTGACTATGCGCCAAATATTAAGAAGCTCGTTGATTCAAAGTGCGACATCATCGTTGGCGTCGGCTTCTTGATCAACGGAGCAATTGTTTCTGCTGCTAAGGCAAATCCAGGAACTAAGTTCGCAATCGTTGACCAAGATGGTTTGGATCACGGCGCAGATGGAAGCGTCTATCCAGGATCCGCAATTGCAAACCTCAAGGGTTTGACTTTCGGAACTAACCAATCTGCTTTCCAAGCTGGTTACCTCGCAGCTGGTTTCACCAAGTCTGGCAAGGTTGCAACTTACGGCGGAATCAACATTCCACCAGTCTCCATCTACATGGATGGCTTCGCTCGTGGCGTTGCTTACTACAACAAAGTTAAGGGCAAGAAAGTCGTTGTTCTCGGCTGGGATACCGCTAAGCAAGACGGAACCTTCGTTGGTGGCTTCTCCGATCAGGCTAAGGCTCTTCAGATTTCCAAGAACTTCGAACAACAAGGCGCAGACGTGATCTTCCCAGTGGCTGGTGGCCTCGGTGGCGCTACTGCTGGAAACTCCATGAGCTCACACAAGTCTGTTGTCATCGGAGTCGACTCTGATGCCTTCGTTCAAACCCCACAATACGCATCAGTTCTTTTGACCTCAGTGGTCAAGGGCGTTGGCGCTTCTGTTACTTCGGTTATCAAGGACACTGCTTCTGGCAAGTTCTCTAACACCACATATGTTGGAACTTTGGCTAACAAGGGAACCGGCCTTGCTGGTTACCACTCATTGGCCTCCAAGGTAAACGCAGTTCTACAACGTGAAGTGCGCGCTCTTGGTGCTGCAATTCAGGCTGGAACTGTTGACGTAACAAAGTAAGTTGATTTAAGGAAACTGGGGGAGCCTAAATGGCTCTCCCAGTTTTTTTATGCCAGTTTCCGATTAAGATACTTCGTATTGATCGGAGAGGAAATCGTGTCGCTTGAATTACGAGGAATCACAAAAAGTTTTGGCGCATTAGTTGCTAATGACTCGATAGACCTAAAAGTAGAGACCGGCGAAATCCACGCAATTCTTGGTGAAAATGGTGCCGGAAAATCTACTTTGATGAACATTGTCTATGGGCTAGTGGCTCCTGACTCTGGTGAAATTTTGGTGGATGGTCAAGTAAAGGTAATCCGGCAACCTAGCGATGCTCTTGCAGCTGGGATTGGAATGGTCCACCAGCACTTCATGTTGGTCCCCGTCTTCACGGTCGCCGAAAACATTGTGCTTGGTCATGAAAAAATAAACCCCTTGGGATTTCTAGATTTAGATCAGGCAAGAATTGCCATCAAAAAAGTTTCTGATGAGTTTAATTTCGAAGTCGATCCAGATGCTCGAGTCGAAGATTTGCCAGTCGGAGTGCAACAACGGGTAGAGATCATCCGGGCGCTAATTTATGACGCAAAGGTCTTGATTTTGGATGAACCTTCGGCAGTTTTGACGCCGCAAGAGACCGATGAATTGCTCAATATTATGAAAAACCTGAAGGCAAAAGGCACCTCCATAATCTTTATCACCCATAAATTGCGCGAAGTCCAAGCGGCGGCTGACCGCATCACAATTATTCGTCGGGGTAAAGTGGTGGGAACTGCCGAACCCACCGCCAGTCAAGAAGAATTGGCATCGGCGATGGTGGGCCGACCGGTTCAGTTGAACCCCGATAAATCTGCTCACTCCGTGGGCGAGGTGGTCCTTGATATCGCTGGCCTTACCATCAAAGACACGACGGGACGTTCGCTGGTAAAAAATGTTTCCATTCAAGTGCATGCCGGGGAAGTAGTGGCTATCGCTGGAGTTCAAGGCAATGGGCAGTCTGAATTGGCCCGAGCCATGGTCAACTTAGAACCTCACATCGAAGGTTCGATAAAACTCGTCGGCGAAGAGATCATCGGCGAAAGTGTTCGTCAAGCTTTGCATCATGGAATCGCGTTTGTCCCAGAGTCTCGGGAGTTAGATGGCCTAATTGGTTCGTTTTCCATTGCCGAAAACCTCATTCTTGATGTTCACGATCTTGATCCTTATGCGCGAGGTGTTCAACTATTTCCTAAAGTGGTGAATGAGAAAGCGGTAGAACGAGTTAGTGAATTTGATATTCGCATCCAATCCATCAGCGACCCGGTTTCCTCACTCAGCGGTGGAAACAAGCAGAAGGTGGTTCTGGCACGCGAGTTGTCGAGGCCAGTAAAAGTTGTCGTAGCCTCGCAACCTACTCGTGGACTTGACGTGGGATCTATTGAATTTGTTCACGAAAGAATTTTGTCAGAGCGAGATGCTGGTCGGGCGGTACTTCTGTTTAGTACCGAACTAGATGAAGTCCTTGCTCTGGCAGATCGAATTGCAGTTATGTATCGCGGTGAAATCATTTCGATTGTTCCCAGTACAGTTTCTCGCGAAGAGCTAGGTCTGCTTATGGCTGGCGTTGTCAGCGAAGGAAAGGCAATCGCATAATGAAAAAAGTAAAGTCATTATTACAACCTGTCGCATTGCCACTGCTTGCTTTTGTTCTTGCCTTGTTCTTCGGTGGTCTCTTAATCGCTTTTTCCGATTCCACTGTGTTGAAATTGGCGAAGTCGCCGGTAAAAATGATTAAGGCTGGTCTGGCTTCGGCAGGAAATGCCTATCTCGCACTCTTCCAAGGCTCTGTCTACGATCCAAATCTGGCCAAAGCACATGGTGCGCTTCAGGGTTTCTATCCATTTTCCGAGACTCTCGTTTCGGCTGCGCCGTTGATTCTTACCGGACTCTCTGTCGCACTCGCTTTCCGCGCTGGGCTATTTAACATTGGTGCTCAAGGCCAATTTATATTTGGCGCTATCGGAGCTTCATATGTGGGTTTTCATTATCACCTTCCCATCGTTGTTGGAGTTATTGCGGCGATTATCGCTGGCGTCGTCCTAGCCGGGCTCTGGGGTGGACTGGTTGGATTGCTGAAGGCACGAACTGGCGCGCACGAAGTAATCGTGACCATCATGCTCAACTATGTGGCTTCGTATTTTCTGCTCTGGCTACTGAGTACCACAGCATTTCTGCAGAAGGGAAGACGAGATCCAATTGCACCGCCCGTTGGTGACAATTCTCGTTTGCCACACTTAGCTGGAAATAACATGCGAGTAAATGCTGGAATATTGATAGCGCTCGCTGCGGCATTTTTTGTCTGGTGGCTACTCTCTAGAAGCACCTGGGGATTTCGGTTCAGGGCGGTTGGGGCCAATACCGCCGCGGCTCAAACCGCAGGTATCTCCGTTCCCTTTGTTATGACCTCGGCAATGGTTATCTGTGGCGCGCTGGCAGGTCTTGGCGGCGCAGTTCACGTTTTAGGTTCGGACTACTCACTGACGGCGGGTACCGCAGGAAACTTTGGCTTTGATGCCATCACAGTTGCTCTTCTTGGACGGGCTCAACCAGTAGGAACCGTGTTTGCATCACTTCTCTTCGGTGCACTACGAGCCGGTGGTCTGACGATGCAGGCAAATACTTCGACGCCGATCGATATTGTCCTCGTGATCCAGGCTCTCGTTGTTCTCTTCATCGCGGCGCCAACTTTGGTTCGTGCGATCTTCCGATTTAAGGGTTTGAAAGTTTCAGGCGGAATTGTCTCCAAAGGATGGAATGGCTAAATGGAAAATCTCTCAGTAGCCGAACGCCGCCGCCGTCGCGGTGTCATCGTTATGTCGGTTCTTTCCGTAGCCTCTTTTCTTGGTTTCGGAGTC
>CAIMZW010000065.1 GCA_903846075.1 uncultured Actinomycetes bacterium | reverse complement strand
TATATATTGATGGCGCCTGGGTAAAAGGCGACGGATCTGTTCCAGTTATCGACCCCAGCACCGGTGAAGTCATTGCAGAGGTTGGAACCGCCAGTGAAGCTCAGTGTGATGCCGCAGTAGATGCCGCCCACCGAGCCTTCCTAGGTTGGGCAAAGACTGCCCCTCGAGTTCGCGCTGAGATCCTGCGCAAGGCCTTTGAAATTATGGTTGCAGAGTCTGATCACATCGCCAAGATCATCTCCATGGAGAACGGCAAAGTCTTCTCCGATGCAAAGGGTGAAGTTGCCTACGCCGCCGAATTTTTCCGCTGGTTCTCGGAAGAAGCCGTTCGCACTCCAGGTGATTTTCGTATGGCGCCAAGCGGCGACAAGCGAATCTTGGTCACCCATCAACCCATCGGTGTCTCACTTCTTATTACGCCATGGAACTTCCCAGCCGGTATGGCAACGCGAAAGATTGGCCCTGCGCTCGCCGCTGGTTGCACCGTGATTTTAAAGCCAGCCACCGAAACTCCATTGACCGCACTCTGGATCATCGACATCCTCGATCGTGCTGGAGTACCTAAGGGCGTTGTTAATTTTGTTCTGCCACAAAAAACTGGCGCGATGATTTCCAAGATGTTGCACGATCCACGCGTTCGAAATCTTTCCTTCACTGGATCAACTGAAGTAGGACGAATCCTGCTTCGCGAAGCATCCGACAATGTGGTTCGCACATCAATGGAACTTGGTGGCAATGCGCCATTCCTCGTTCTTGATGATGCTGATATTGATGAGGCCGTTAAAGGCGCAATGCTGGCAAAGATGCGTAACGGTGGTGCGGCATGTACCGCGGCCAACCGGATGTATGTTGCCCGCAGCGTTGCTGCGGAATTCACCACTAAGTTCAGCGCCGCAATGTCTGCATTGAAATTGGCGCCAGGACTTGAAGAGGGTGCCCAACTCGGTGCCAGTGTTTCCTTGAAAGAGCGCAACAAGATTGCCGAAATTGTAGATGCAGCGGTGAGTGAAGGTGGAAAGATCGAAACTGGCGGATCCATTCCAGATGGTGAAGGTGCTTTCTATCCAGCCACAGTTCTCACGGTTGAACCAAGCAACTCCATCCTTACCCAAGAGATTTTTGGACCCGTTGCTCCTGTCGTCATCTTCGACACCGACGAAGAAGCAATTGCGATGGCTAATAACACCGAATATGGCTTGATTGCCTACGTTTATTCCGGAGAACTTGGTCGCGCCATTCGCACGGCAGAGGCTCTAGAAGCCGGAATGATTGCGATCAACCGAGGCTTACTCTCTGACCCTGCCGCTCCATTCGGTGGCGTCAAGCAAAGTGGAATCGGCCGTGAAGGTGGCTTTGCTGGAATTCATGAATTCTTGGAGACCAAGTACATCGGGGTGGCTATTTAGACGTTGGTCTAATTTTAAGTGCGCTGGCAATTGACGCAACATCTAGTGTCCCGCTAGCGACGCCTAGGACGACTATTTCCGCAGAGTCGACGTCGTTAAAAATGTCGTACCCATTTAGGATGCAAAAAGTTCGAGTTGCGGCCCAAGCAAGCCGTTTATTCCCATCTACCAAAAGGTGGTTTCGAGCTATTGAATGCATCAACGCTGCGGCTTTAAGAGGAAAAGTATCGTAGGCATCATTTCCAAAGACCAAGGTTTGCGGTCTGGCCGCAGCAGCTTCGAGGAGGCCGATCTCCCTGACTCGAAAATCGGGAATCAAGGAATTTCCAATTTCTAAAAGATCGTGGATTTCCAAGTAGTCAATTGCCACCCCTACTGAGCCAAACGCTCGAGCAACTCTTTATCCTCAACCGCAATCCGGGCAATTGCCTCCTTTAGTCGAAGCGCTCGCTTTGAAATGTATTCATCAATAGCCGTCAAGGCGACTTCGTGCATCGAAATTCCTTCGTTCTCTGCAGTCCTACGAAGCGAAGCGCTTTGTTCTGCTGAAAGACGTAGTGTCATAGCCATGAGAATTATGATACCACCCTGGTATCACTCTTCAACTCGACGCCGACATGATTTCTATGGCGGTGTAGAGCGGTTTTAAAAGGTTGGGCGTTACCTGCTTTTCTGCCAGAACTTCGTAAATGGCCAGGTAGTACTTGATGATCCTCTCTCGATTGGTTTGTTTATTAAACCTTTCCCAGACCTGATCTCCGATATTTTGTAAATCTGTCACGATGGCTCTGGCGTTATGAGTTTTGTCAGCCGCGGTTACCAACAGAACGTCAGCGTCCGAAACTTTTAGGTGCTCAAGATGTTTCGCCTTACGTATCGACCATTCTTCTTTTTCCGCTTCGTTTGAGACTAAAGAATCGCTACAACCGAGTACAATATTGGCGACACGGTCACCGAATCGATGACGTATTTTGTCGATTTGTACTTCGCCACCGCAATCTTCGGCGACATCATGCAGTAACCCGGCAATAGCTTGATCTTCATCCCCGCCCGCTTCCAAAATCAGGGCAGCGACGCCAAGTGGGTGGCTTATGTATGCAATATTCGTTGATTTTCGTACCTGCATTTCATGAGCATCGGCAGCGTATTCGAGAGCTTTAAAGAAGCGATCAGTGAGAATTACATGTGGTTTAGTCGTTTTGGTCATTTTCTTCCTTTCGATTTGCCAATAGTTGGGCCATGACGTTCGATGCGAACTCTTCAATCTGCTCATCGGTGAAATCCGATATCTGTTCAGGCAGAGCGAAGTAGATTTTCTTTGAGGTTTGATTTGATTTCTTGGCCATGCCAACTCCTCGCATATTTCTCGAGTGATTTACTCGAGCGGCTCGTGCCTTTAGACCACCGTTTCGCGAGCGAACGGTTGGTAGATGCTCTGCTAAGAATTAGTTAGCAATAAGGCGTAAGAGCATCTTCTTGAGCTCTTTAAAGGTACTACCGAGGTCTGACATTCAACAGGCGAATATATTTGCGCGAAAATCTATATTGCCCAAAGTGTGTGGCAAATCATTGTTTGACCGAATATTTCAAGATGGTTTTGGCTTCAAACTGAGCGAGTTTGTCAATCAGGATTATCTTGTTCACCCAAGGGCGCCATCCCAGAGGTAGATCCGAAAGTTGATAGCCAAGTTGCTTTTCGAAAGGGGGAACTTGCTCGCAAATTACATTATTTTTCGAAATTCGAAAGTTGAGTTGAACACCGTTGACTACCGTGCTCAATTCACCACGTTTTAGAAGTTCAGATGCTTGTTTTTTGAGCCGCTCTTCATTGGCATCACGATGGGGAAAAAAGACCCCGTAATATTCTTGTACTTCGGGAGCCGCCTCTGGAGACGTCACCACCTCTTCCATGACATAACTTGAGTACTGAGCAAGTGGTTGCATTTTATATCTTGCCATATCTCAATTTTAACTCAAGTGCCACATTTGATGCTCTCGGGTTTTTCAGATTGTGTTCGTCCAGCGTATTGCCATTTTCCATTAATAATAGCTTTTGAGTAAGCAATACCAAACCAAATTGTTGGTTTGGTATTAGTACATTGCACGTATTTATCTTGCAGGCTCACCTTAAATCCAGAATTATGTTGTGGTGATTGGTCGTTCTTAAATGGGCCATAAACGTGATCTCCCAATGCACCCTTCTTATGAATCTCTAGAGTTATTAAAACTTCGGATTGTCGAAAGTTGCATATCGAATCCACATTGACTTTTATGATTGACTTTTATGGCATCAAATTTGCGATGCTTCAGAATGGTCGTTGAAATGTGAGCGTTCTGTACAACCAGGCGGCAAGGAGGCTTTACTGGGTCGGTCTGCATGGCTTCTCTTTGGGCAAGACTTGTAATGGTTATAGCGCCGAACAATATTGGCAGCGCCCAATGGCGAAAATTGACCATGGCGCAGAATTGCGTCAAATTCGAATTGCTTCCCGAATACGTCCACAGGGGTAACTCGGTGTAATAATCAACTTTCTGCGGAGGATGAGGGATTTGAACCCTCGATAGGTTTCCCTATACACGCTTTCCAAGCGTGCGCACTCGGCCGCTATGCGAATCCTCCAGCAGGGGACGAATCCCCCAGTGGAGAACCTTATCGGTTCTAAACATTAGTATTACCCACAGATCCTCCGCATGGCATTACCGTGCTGAACTCCCCCAGGGCAGGAATGCAGCAAGGGTAGGTACGCTCTGATGGGTGTGCGGAGGGTCCTTTTCAGTGGTGAGGGGGTGTGCGGATGTCGTTAGCGCTCTATCGTAAATATCGGCCATCTTCCTTCAGTGAGGTTATCGGCCAGGAACATGTCACCGAGCCGCTCTCCAATGCCTTAACCTCCGGCAAAGTTCATCACGCTTATCTATTCTCTGGCCCTCGTGGCTGCGGCAAGACCTCTAGTGCTCGAATCATGGCTCGAAGCCTCAATTGCGAACAAGGACCAACGCCGAACCC
>CAIMZW010000064.1 GCA_903846075.1 uncultured Actinomycetes bacterium | reverse complement strand
CTTTGGCAATTTATCGTTTGTTCTCCGAATTAAAACGACGCCATCCCAAGTTAGAGATTGAAAGCTGCGCCTCAGGCGGTGCGAGGGTCGATCTGGGAGTAGTCGACTTGGTTGATCGTTTCTGGACTAGCGATAACAATGATGCTCTCGAACGTCAGACCATCCAGCGTTGGACCTCACTCGTTATGCCGCCCGAACTTCTAGGTACTCATATCGGACCAACACACGGTCACCAAACCGCCAGAACTCATGAAATCAGTTTCCGCGCCGTCAATGCGCTCTTCGGTCATGCCGGAATTGAATGGGATATCACGGAGGCAAACGAGGATGAGTTAAAAATTCTTCGTTCTTGGGTCTCCCTTTACAAAGAGAAGCGATCTATTCTTCATTCAGGTCGAACAGTTCGCGTTGATCATCCAGACCAAAGCGCTTTTCTCTACGGCGTCGTTGCTACCGACAAATCAGAGGCGCTCTTCGCATATGTTCAGCATCGTATGAATGAATCAACGTTCCCGGCGATGGCGCTACTTCCTGGACTTGATCCCCAGGCACTGTATGAAGTGAAAGTTCGATCCGAAGTTGGAAAACCGCGCGCGCTTCAAATCAAGAATCCGCCATGGCTTAAAGGGGTCAAGATGACTGGTGCTGCGCTGGCAAAGATTGGGGTTCGGCCACCAATTTTGGCTCCAGAAAATGCCATCCTTATCGGAATCACTCGCCTCTAGTAAATCAGTTACGGATTTGCGCTGCGCAGTAGTTCGAGGTCGTAGCGCTCGTGGATGGTTTTGGTTTCACCGTTGGCGTAGGTGATTGCGAAGGCGAGGCACTGCTGGTAACGGTTGCGCTTGGAGAGGGTGAATTCGTTGGCGATGGCGAAACTGTTGTGCTAGATCCAGGGGTAGGAATTGGCGTCGGGGAGGGGCCGCGTAACACGTCGAACTGAACCGGGGTGCTACTGGGCGCATGCGTTCCTGTGGCATCGATAAATTCAATTAATCCGAGGTAGTGAGTTTTGGTCAATTTCGAAATCGATAATGTGTATCGCCCGCTTGCTGAACGAACAACCTTTTGAACTCCATTGGTCAGGGTTGAGTCCAGTGACTTGAAATCAACCGTCCCAGTCACTACCGGTGTCCCATTTGGACGCAGCACATCCACAGTAAATTGAATCGGATCTTTTGTCGTGATTGTCGTGGAGATGATGTTTATTGAAGTCGGCTCATTAACGGGCAACATCTGAGTCGCTTGTGGTGCCCAGACCCCGGCAGTTAAGGCGTAGAAAGTGTCTGTATCACCAGAAAAAACATTGAGGTCCACTCTCGTACCAGGTACGCCATACTTTGAAGCAATTCCGCAGGATGTGTACTGCCAGAATTGCCAGTTCATCGTGCAGTCATTATTAGTCCATGAATGGGCATAACAACCAGAAACATTTGCGCCCAATTGGGAGGCGTGAGTTGCTGGGTCAATGTTGTACTGCGCAATCCAAAGTGGATAGTTCGCTAACTCGGTCGACCTAACCATCGCATTTTGTAGAAAAGTTTGATACGAGTAAATAAACGGTATTCGTCCAGTCTTTGAAGTGACTTCTTTTAACCAAGTGGTTGCCCACAAGGTTACATATTTTGGATTCATGTATTTAAGACATGTTCCGCCGGAGTCGTGGCGCACGCAGTTATCTTCAAGGTCCAAGGAGATGGGTAGATCTCTAGTGGTGTAGCCACCGATGGAGGAGAGGCGCCAGATCGCTTTTTGAGCTTGCGCAAAGGCATCGACTTGGATTTCTAGGGTATCGGTAGTGTCTGGCAAGGTTGCGTAATAGTAAAAGCCAGTGTAAATCCCCACCGCCTGAGCCGCAGGACGGTCGATCTTCAAATACTTAAAAGCAAGAGCATCAGCGCCATCTTGGGTATCTGCGCCTTTGATCATGACAAATCGAATTCCCGCGTGATACATCTTTCTGAAGTCAATAACGGCGCCATTTGGATGTTGCCAATGGCTGATATCCATCCCGTGGATTCGATTACCTGGACCCTTGGTTGCAAGTTTTAGCGGAGTAGCTGCTTCAACTTGGTTAGTTATCAGAGTAAATATCAATGTAAGAACAAGGAAAGCTCGTTTCATCTCTCAGCGACCGATATCGTGAAACCAGAGATTTCTTTAATGCAATCAACGAGGAGAGCGGTGTGCTCGGGATTTCGCGCTTGGGAGAAATCGTGGTCTCCGGAAAATTTCTTGCTGTCATCGAATCCAATAATCAAAGTACCAGCCTCTAGGCTGATTAATCTCGCGTCAAAGAAGGCGAGCCAAGCGATTCGATTACGAAGCAGTACCGCATCCAAAATCTGATTCCAGTCTTGCTTCAAAACTTGTAGCTGAGAGGGCTCTAAGTTCATGTTCTGATATTAGTCAATCTTCCTTAGCCCACCCTGCATACAGCACAATCGGATACTTAGTTAGGCTTATCTCATTCATGTAGATCTCAAGAAATGCTCAGCGGCCGAGGAGGAAAGTCTCTTGCTGGAAACAGAACGGCTTTACCTTCGGCAATTGACCTTGGCCGATGAGGATGATCTCTACCTCTATCAATCCTTGCCTGATGTCGTTCGATACATTCCTTGGCCGGCCCGAACAAGAGAGCAGGTTCGTGAAGCACTGATTAAGTACTCGGGAAACACCAGGCTGGAAGAACAAAATGATGCAATGCTATTGGGTTGGCAATTGAAGACCACAGGTCAAGTTATTGGGCAATCAAATTTAAGCATCATGAGCAAGTCAGATGCCTGCGGTGAATTTGGATATGTCATCCATCCTGATTTTGCAAGACAAGGCTATTCGCTGGAAGCCTCTCGTGCTGTAATTGATTTCGCTTTTAACACAGTCAACTTGCATCGGGTGATTGCGCATCTGGATGATCGAAATTTGGCATCCAAAGGACTTGTTGAGAAATTGGGTTTGCGGCAAGAAGCACATTTCATCGAAGAAGAATTCTTCAAAGGTGAATGGACTAGCACCTATGTCTATGCGATTTTGCAGGATGAGTGGGAATCAAGGAGAGATGGAAATTTTGCGAGGAGAACTTCTTGACCGGGTCTCTAACTTTTGCCGTTTATGACGGCCCCATTGCTCATCCAGAGGAATCTGGACAACTAATAAACAGGTCATCGCTATTTGATCGTTTCAGTTCGCTCTATCCCAGAATTGATAGCCCTCGAATCTTTGCAACTGAGGTTAACCAAATTACCCACAGCAAATATGGAAACCTTCTTGATTCATCTTCGCAGTTCACAATAAGCGAAGTCCTACAGCTATATTGGTTAACGCATGTGATCGAGAAATTTCTTGCTAGCCCATGTGATTATTTGGTCATTATTGATTCCATTATGTGGTTTCCCGATGGGCCAGGAATTCAGGCGTATTTCGATGTCCTGCTCGCACAAATACCTCAAGAGGTAGACGTACTTTCGCTTTATCTTCCGGAATTCCTTCGCCAGAAATCAGAGGAATCGGTACCTCATCAAGACCTACTTGTGCAAGAACTAGTTCGCCACGATCCAATCTCCTATTTATTTACCCGAGATGGAGCCGAAAAATATTTGCAAATGGGAAGAACTGGATTCACCTGCAGTTTCGGGAATCTTTTCTTTGATTCCAAATACCTGAAGACTTCACTGATTCGCCAGGATTTGAAACACTCACCCTCGGTTTTTTCTGCACTTTATGCTGCTACGGAGAAGATGAAGAGTGAAGAATCTCTTATCTTCGGTCATCACTTTGATATTCAGAAACCATCCGGGAACGAAGTAGGCGACGAAAACAAAAAGGCGTTTACCTCTTTTGCCTCACATTGGTTTAAAACCGAGAAATCTCTTATGTCGACTCTGGGTTCGTTCCGTGCACTAGGTCGAACTTTGAATGTCATAAATACAACTGATGAACCTAATCCAGAATTCATCTCCTTCCCGAGAATCAGTTTCTTTGATCAGTTTGAATTTGCCTGCCAAGAGTTTGCTGGCTTGGAAGAATTCATGCTCTTTTTTACGGCAGACATTGCCTCCAGTGACTGGAGCGGTTTTTTCGATCGCGCGGAGGATGTCATCGCCCATGACAAGGTGGGCTCCTATTGTCCCGCCTTAACGTATGACCTCTATAACTATGGTGGAACCGAACTCCTCCGATCAGCTCGAGGAGATTTGGTCTGTGCGAAGTACACCGATGCAATATGTGTGTTTTTGCGTCGGGAAGTTGTCGAGGAATTGTTGGGATTTTTTCGATTCTTCCGCAGTCATCCAGAGACATTTTCCGTCCAAGTCGGTTGGGGCATGTCCGTTCTTATTGCCTACGCGGTCGAAATGATGGATTTGCTTAATGTGCAAGATCGAAGTTTCGTGATTCACCATCCCGCATCGCGAAGTTATTCCTCCGAAGTGGCGGGCCTCGAACGGGACCGTATTCTTATAATCGCAACAGAGTATTTTGAGATGAGACGGCAAATCTTGACAGGTAATAAAGATCGACCGACATTTGACGCACAGACAGGACAAGTCGAACTCGATACTATTTCAGACTCCTTGATGAAAAGGTTAGGAATTTGACTCGATGAATACCAAACGCTTAGAGGCATTCAGCGATGGTGTCATAGCCATCATCATCACGATTATGGTCCTGGGGTTGCAGGTTCCCCATGGACATTCCATTGCAGACCTAAAACCTTTAGTACCAACATTCACTACGTACATTTTGAGTTTCATTTATTTGGGAATTTATTGGAATAACCACCACCATTTGCTGGCAGTTGCCGAAAAAGTAAACGGGGCAATCCTTTGGGGAAATCTACATGTTCTCTTTTGGCTCTCGCTATTCCCATTTTTCACGGGATGGATTGGCCTGTCGCACTTTGCGAAGGTTCCCACTTTTCTCTATGGCTGCGATCTTCTTGGAGCGGCAATTTCGTATTTTATTTTGCAAGGATTAATCATTCGTAACCAAGGCGAGGGTTCCAAACTCAAAGAAGCTTTGGGTCGAGATTTCAAAGGCAAAACTTCTCTTGCGCTTTATGCGGGAGGAATAGTCGCGGCGCCATTTCTGGTGGGACTTTCACTTCTGGCGTATGTAATTGTCGCGATTATTTGGGTAGTGCCGGACCCAAGAATAGAAACTTATGTAAAGTCTTTAGAAAACGGAGAATAGAAATCCATGCCTTCAAGTTCGTTCGACCTTACAGGCAAGACTGCGGTTGTCACCGGCGGAAATGGTGGAATTGGGCTGGGTATCGCTGAAGGTTTAGCTAAATCAGGTGCAAATATTGCAATTTGGGCTCGAAACGATGCCAAGGCGAGAGGCGCGATATCTGTAATAGAAAGTTTGGGTGTCGAAGCAAGGTTTTATCAAGTTGATGTCACGAACGCGCAAGAACGTAACGAGGCTTATCTGGCGACGCTTCAGGATTTTGACACTATCGAAATTTTGGTGGCGAATGCGGGGGTAAACATTAGGAAACGTCCTGAAGATTTATCTGAAGCCGAATGGAATTTCACTCAAGATATAAATGTCACTTCCGTCTTTGAAACGTGCAAACTCTTCTATCCTCACATGAAGGCAAGGGGTGGCGGAAAGATCATCACGGTTGGTTCGTTAACAACAATATTTGGTTTTGGAATTTCTCCGGCATACGCTGCAAGCAAGGCGGCCGTAGTTCAATTGTCGAAGAGTCTCGCCGTTGCTTGGGGTCAAGATAATATTCAAGTTAATTCCATATTGCCTGGTTGGATAGAGACTGAAATGACAGTGCAAACTCGCTCTTTGTCGGGCCTTACCGAAATGGTCCTCGAGAGAACCCCAGCGGGCAGATGGGGCAAAGCAGAAGATCTGGAAGGCACTGCTGTATTTCTGGCGAGCTCTGCATCGGATTTTGTCACTGGCGTTGCGATTCCAGTTGATGGTGG
>CAIMZW010000063.1 GCA_903846075.1 uncultured Actinomycetes bacterium | reverse complement strand
CTTCGGCAGCGAAATCGATCAGGTAGGCATTTTTGGCACCGTACTCTTTTGCAACTTCAACGAGACGAACAGAATTTGAAGAATTGGTCGACCCAACAATCAGAACTAAATCCGCCTCTGGAGCAATCTGCTTAATCGCCACTTGTCGATTCTGAGTTGCATAACAAATATCATCACTTGGCGGATCGATGAGATTAGGAAAACGTTCACGAAGTGCCGCGACTGTCGCCAAGGTTTCATCGACACTCAACGTTGTCTGCGATAGCCACGCCACTCGATTCTCATCCCGAACTTGAACTCGATTTACCGCATCAATTCCGTCAACAACGATGACATTCGAAGGCGCCTCACCGGCAGTTCCTTCGACCTCTTCGTGGCCTTCATGGCCAATCAAAATAATGTCTAAATCTTCGCTGGCAAACCGCTTCACCTCATGATGCACTTTTGTCACTAGTGGGCAGGTGGCATCAATAGTTTTTAGCGACCTAGCGGCAGCATCCGCATGAACTGCCGGCGAAACGCCATGTGCAGAGAAGACCACGATCGCGCCTTCTGGAACCTCATCCGTTTCATCGACAAAAATCGCGCCACGTGCCTCCAAGGTGGCGACAACATGCTTGTTGTGCACGATTTGCTTGCGAACGTAAACCGGGGCACCGTAGAGATCGAGAGACTTCTCCACTGTTACGACAGCTCGATCAACCCCTGCGCAATAACCGCGGGGTGCTGCGAGCAAAACTCTTTTCGTCACTGCCTCAGACATGTCCGTAATCCTATTAGGATCGATCCATGCTCGAAACTTCAATTGATGCTCCGGTCCCAGTAAGGGTGATTTCCGAGTCAATTGGACAATATCTGAGCAAACTTGGACCAGTTTGGATAGAAGGCGAACTCTCTGAGGTCACAGTTCGACCAGGTTCTCCTATGGTCTTCATGAGACTTCGAGATAGCAGCGCCGATATGAGTCTGTCCATTATGTGCCACAAATCCGTTTACGAGGCGGTCTCACCCCTGCCTCAAAATGCTCGGGTGGTGATGCACTCAAAGGTCTCTTGGTATGCGAAAAATGGCTCAATCTCGATGAGCGTTAAAGAGATTCGAAAGGTTGGCGTTGGCGAATTACTCGCCCGATTAGAACATCTCAAAGGCGTACTGGATGCGGAAGGTCTCTTCGAACTAAGCCGCAAAAAAGCCCTCCCTTTTCTACCCAAGGCGGTCGGTCTCATTTGCGGACGAAATAGCGATGCCGAAAAAGATGTCGTGGAAAATGCCAAACGACGTTGGCCCTCAGTTCGATTCGAAATTCGAGAGGTTGCGGTCCAAGGCTCGACCGCCGTTGTTGAGGTAAGCGCAGCCCTAGTCGAACTGGATGCACTAGAAGATGTCGAAGTCATTGTTATTACCCGCGGCGGTGGATCCTTCGAGGATTTACTCCCCTTCAGTGATGAGGGTTTGCTACGACTCGTCGCTGGCGCCCGCACACCCGTCGTGAGTGCCATTGGCCACGAAAAGGACTCCCCCCTTTTGGATTTGGTCGCGGATTGGCGTGCTTCTACGCCGACAGATGCAGGTAAACGTGTCGTTCCCGATATGTCAGAGGAGTTAGCAACGATCAATCTCCTTCAACAACGAGCGCTGCGTTACATCTCTTCGCGAATTGATTTCGAATCAGCACGTATTGCCTCTCTTATCGACCGCCCAATCATGCGGGAACCGGGCACGATTATTTCGACCCGCGCTCAAGTGATCACTGACCTATCTGATCGCGCCTATCGCACCATGGGACACCGAATCGCCTTGGCCTATGAAGAAATTACAAACCTCTCTATTCAAGTTCGCACTCTCTCACCACAAGCAACTCTCGATCGAGGCTACGCAGTCATGCGAAACATGGATAACGCAGTCATCCGATCTGTGTCTCAGACCACTTCGGGCCAAGAGTTGAAAGTCCGATTAGCCGAAGGCGAATTGGTCGTTATCTCGGAGTAGATTACGAATATGGTTTCCAAGAATATTTCGTATGAAGCGGCGCGTGATGAATTGGCCCAAGTGGTCTCACAACTGGAAAGTGGCCAAGCAACTCTGGAGGATTCACTGAAACTTTGGGAACGCGGCGAAGAGTTAGCCAAAATTTGCCAAGAATGGCTCGATGGCGCAAAAGAACAACTGGCCGCTGCTCGGCCAACGATTGAGGAGTAGTCACATGCCAGAGTTTGCTTATCGAGACCTGCTACCGATCGGTCCGGATTCCACTGAATATCGATTGCTCTCCACCGAAGGCGTTTCAACCTTCACCGCGAATGGAATGGAATTTCTACGAGTCGATGCATCTGCGATAGAACAACTCACCGCTGAAGCAATTCACGACATCAACCATTACTTACGTCCAGCCCATCTCCAACAATTAAGCAATATTTTGACTGACAGTGAAAGCTCCCCGAACGATCGTTTTGTTGCTCTCGATCTTTTGAAGAATGCAAATATCGCTGCAGGTGGCGTTCTGCCTATGTGCCAAGACACCGGGACTGCTCTCGTCGTTGGTAAAAAAGGTCAGCGAGTTCTCACTACCGAGAAAGATGAAATGTCGATTTCCCGCGGTGTCTATGACGCCTACACCAACCTCAACCTGCGCTACTCCCAAATGGCACCAACTACAACGTGGGATGAGAAGAACACGGGAAATAATTTGCCAGCTCAAGTGGAAATTTATTCAGATACTGATCATGCGGACGAATACAACTTCCTCTTTATCGCTAAAGGCGGAGGAAGTGCGAATAAGTCATATCTCTACCAAGAGACTAAGGCGATCCTCAATCCAAAATCATTTATGAATTGGTTGGATGAAAAACTCCGCTCCTTAGGAACTTCGGCCTGCCCGCCGTATCACTTGGCGATTGTCATTGGTGGCACCAGCGCCGAATACACCTTGAAAACGGCGAAATTAGCCAGCACTAAATATTTAGATTCACTGCCCACCTCTGGTGATGCCGCGACTGGCCATGGATTCCGAGATATAGAACTAGAAGAAGAAGTTTTGAAGCTGACACGCACTTTGGGTATTGGTGCTCAATTTGGTGGCAAGTACTTCTGCCACGATGTCCGAGTTGTTCGACTCCCACGGCATGGAGCTTCACTTCCTATCGCAATTGCCGTCTCTTGTTCTGCCGATCGCCAAGCAAAAGGCAAAATTACCAAGGCAGGAATCTTTATCGAAAAGTTGGAGCGCGAACCAGCCCACTTCCTCCCCGAAACCACTGACACTCATTTAGATGACAATGTCGTAAGGATCGATCTCAACCAACCGATGGCTGATGTCTTAGCAGAGCTCTCCAAATACCCAATCAAGACTCGGCTTTCGCTTTCGGGAACTCTCATCGTCGCCAGAGACCTTGCCCACGCAAAGATTCGAGATCTTCTCGATGCTGGTCAACCAATACCCCAATATTTCAAAAACCATGCCGTCTATTACGCTGGTCCTGCCAAAACTCCAGTTGGCTATGCCTCAGGATCCTTTGGACCAACTACCGCTGGCCGAATGGATTCCTATGTTGACCGATTCCAAAGTGCTGGCGGGTCGATGGTTATGTTGGCCAAGGGCAATCGATCGAAAGCGGTCACCGATGCCTGCAAATCCCATGGCGGGTTTTATCTAGGTTCGATTGGCGGCCCTGCGGCCAGACTTGCCCAAGATTGCATTAAGAAGGTGGAAGTTCTCGATTATCCAGAACTGGGCATGGAAGCGATTTTCAAGATTGAAGTCGAGGACTTCCCCGCCTTCATTGTCGTTGATGACAAGGGAAATGACTTCTTTGCGGAAACTTCCAAGCCAATGTCTATCGGAGTTCGTCCAGCAGGTTCTTGAACTTAACCAGCTCTTCACCAGCTCTAGTAGTAACCCAACCAGTGCTTCTTTGCGAGCGCATTGCACGGTGTGCCATAGCGATCGTGGATGTAGCCCAAGCCCCATTTGATTTGGGTCACGGGATTGGTTCGCCAATCCGAGGCCACACTCTCCATTTTGGAAGCCGGGTTTGCCTGAGCAATTCCATGAGCACCGCTGTATTTATTTGTGGATTGGAAATTCCAATTGCTCTCGCCATCCCACAGGACATTGAGACAACTTATTTGATGGGCCGACCAGTGATAGGTCTGAGCGACTAAAACTTTAGCCACGGCCTTTGCCCCACGCGGAGTCTTGGCTAGCTCGACTTGGCGGGAGACTAAGGAGACCAAGGCAATTTCTTTTGCATTGACCGAAGCAACTCCACTGAAGTCCACAAATCCGCTAGCGGTTGGGGTTGGGCTCGAATGTGAACCCGGGGAGGCTGGTGATGCGGTTGGAGCTGGAGAGGCTGGTGAATCCGGTGGGTTGGATCCGTCGCTTGGAACTGGATCTGGCACGGTCACTAAATTCTTATAAGTAACTTGAGCAAAAGTTGCGTCTGCTGAAGAGATAACGCTGATGAGAACTACGGCTGCAATTGCTAGATGGCTTTTACGAAGATGATTTAACTTGAACACTTTTCGCCTCCTCTTTCGTTCCGTCGTACTTCATTGGTGAATCCGAAGATTCCGGGCCTTGCATACCCGCGAAATATCGACCCTTATTCAGGGTTAATAGTTAACGGGGAGGCTTAAAGAGTGACACCCAGGCAAACGATGGGCAAATTATTCCTCGCGTAGTGGCGAAATTTTATTTTTTTCACAGGATTGGGGAAATTTAAAAGAGCAGGTGGCACACGGAAAAGTCCTATATATCCGTTTTGTCGCCTCGCCCCACTTTTTGGGCTAATTAGCCGAGAAAGTTGACCGGCTCTTCCAGCATTTCCGTGACTAAAGCAGCAATCGGAGAGCGTTCGCTCCGAGTTAAAGTGACGTGGGCAAAGAGCGGATGGCCCTTGAGTGACTCCACAACTGCCACGACCCCGTCGTGGCGACCAACCCTGAGGTTGTCGCGTTGGGCGACGTCATGAGTCAGAACGACTCGCGATCCCTGTCCAATTCTAGAGAGTACGGTGAGCAAAACTCCTCGTTCCAGAGACTGCGCCTCATCAACAATCACGAAGGAGTCATGCAGCGATCGACCTCTGATGTGAGTGAGTGGTAATACTTCTATCAATCCGCGATCCACAATTTCATCAATAACATGCTCGCTGACTAGAGCCCCTAACGTGTCAAAAACCGCCTGAGCCCACGGAGACATTTTCTCATTCTCCGAGCCTGGGAGATAGCCAAGTTCCTGACCACCGACGGCGTAGAGAGGTCTAAAGATGACGACTTTCTTATGGTGGCGTCGCTCCAAAACGGCATCAAGGCCCGCGCAGAGCGCCAGCGCGCTCTTGCCGGTTCCGGCTCGCCCACCGAGGGAGACGATGCCGATCTCGTTATCCATCAACAGGTCGAGTGCAATTCGTTGCTCCGCACTTCGGCCATGTAGTCCAAAGGCAGATCGATCGCCGCGAACTAATTGGATCGATTTATCTGGGGTGACTCGAGCAAGAGCGCTGCCCTTCTCGGAATGAAGGACAATCCCGGTATGGCAGGGATATTCGCTCCCCAAAGAATGAACAAACTTTTCGTTCTCGTACAGGCTGTCAATGACCGAGCCACCGACATTTACTTCAACCATGCCGGTCCAGCCACTTGTCGAGGCAAGTTCAGCCCGATATTCCTCGGACTCCACGCCGACCGAGGAAGCCTTTACTCGCAATGGCAAATCTTTGGTCACTAAGACCACCTGACGACTCTCGGCCATCAAGTTACGAGCGATTGCCAAAATCCGCGAATCATTGGAGCCGTCTCTGAGAAATCCGGCTGGCAGAGACGTTGGATCCGAATGATTGAGTTCAACTTTTACGGTTCCACCAAGATTGTTAATTTCGATCGCTTCATCGAGGCGACCATGCGAAACCCGTAAATCATCCAATGTTCGAAGAGCGGCACGGGCAAAATAACCGAGCTCAGGGTGATCACGTTTGGTCTCTAATTCACCGATAACGGTGATTGGAATTATAACTTCATGCTCGGCAAAACGCCCAAGGGCGGCCGGGTCCGCCAGCAGAACGCTGGTATCCAGCACATAGGTCTTTCGACTCTTATGGTTCTTAGCCACTGCTAGCGACACCTAACCAATTCGCGCGAGCCTGCCAATCTTTTGAGTTGTACTCGAGGGATCAGGACCTATTAAAAGTAGAACCTTCCGCGTTAATTCCTTTGGCAACACGCGCACCATAAAAGTTAAATTCTGGTGTCGCACTCAATCTGACTAGTTAAAGGCCGAAGCGCTTGTGCCGTTGGGAATAGGCCCGCAAGGCTCGAAGAAAGTCGACACGGCGAAAATCTGGCCAGTAGGCCTCACAGAAGTAAAACTCTGAATATGCACTTTGCCAAAGCAAGAACCCGCCCAACCTCTGCTCACCGGAAGTCCTGATGACCAATTCTGGATCCGGCTGTCCGGCGGTATAGAGATAGCGACCTATCTCATCCACTGTCACCGACTCGGCAATTTCGGCTGGTGTTTTACCTAGCTTTCCCTCTTCCTGGATCAAGGCTTTGACTGCCTCTGCGATTTCCAACCGTCCCCCATAACCGATGGCAACATTGACGATTACTGCGCTCTCTTTAAGTTTCCGAGTAGTGACCTCTGCAATCTCAAGGCGCTCTCGAAGCCACTGGGGCAGTAACTCTTTGGAACCAACTAAGCGAATTTCCCAACGCCCTCGATCACAGAGATCGTCAATCGTTGCGCCGATGATCTTGAGTAGCGGTTCTAACTCTTCAGCAGGACGGTTTAGATTTTGGTTGGAGAGCATCCACAAGGTCACAACTTTGACTTGAGTCTGTTCGCACCATTCCAACAATTCAATAATTTTCTCAGCCCCCGCCTTGTGACCACGGGCTGGAGAGGTATCCCCACTTAAGGATGGATTTTCCTTCGACCACCGGCGATTTCCATCCAGCATTACTCCGACATGATGCGGAGTTTGGGCAAAATCTAATTGACGCAGCAATCGTCGCTCGTAGAGCGGGTAGAGAACGGACTTTATGGCTGGCTTAATAAATCCTTTAACCAAAGTTCGCTTCATAATGTGACTGAATTACTCGGAGGCAGAATTCCGTCGCGAAGTTAACGTTTCATAGTCGCGCACGGCTCGACGTTCGGCAATGAAAGAGGCAATCGGCAAGGTGCCAGCCAAAATAAAAACAATTGTCGTTGTAAAACTTTTTCGGGATTTTACGCAGTACTGAAATGCGGTAAGAACATAGATTGGGTAGGTATAACCGTGTACCAAGGCTATCCACACCAATTTATTTTGAAGTGAAGTGTTATGGGAAAAAGTGTGAATTGGCACTTGAACAAACCAAAGCAGCAGCGACATAACGCCTGCCCAAATCGCCATGATGCGATAGCGCGCCATCGCGCCTTCTAAACCACTGCTAAACGGAGAATTCTTTGCCATTGCCCAACTCTACCTTCTTGTTTTTAGCTTCTAGTTTTATTCGCCTCATACCTGGAATAAATGGGAGCCCCTACGACCAAGAGCGCCATTAACCACCAAATAATCACGTAAGAAATGTGCTGCCAATAAAAACCGGGAATTCCTGATTTGGCCGGTAGCGATGGCACACGAGTGGCCACGAGATTGCTCCCGGCAGCGCTCTCACTCCTGGCGATGATGTAACCGTCGAAAAGTGCCAAACCTTTTACTCCAGCAATCAAAGAAGGATCGATCCGGCCAAGTTCGGTCCCGCCCGGTTGCGAAACCGTGGAATTCCAATGGTCAGAACTTTGATGTGGGACCAAGCGACCCGCGAGATCGACCTCGCCAAGTGATGTTGGAACTGGCCCTTTGAATGAACCGACAATTCCTCGAACGACCAAGATCGCGCTCTTACTCCCTCGTATTTGAAGCAAGCCCACTTCCAAAGTAGAGGTCTGCCTGACCTGTCCCATCGAAATCTCTTGATTAGGGGCGGTGTAAATCGCTACATACTTTCCAGAGGTTGTAACGATTCGATTTATCGCAGCGTCCTTCAAATTTTCGGCAGCTTTGGCGATACTTTCCAAGGCTACCGCCGGAGCATCCGCAACTGGTTTCGCCAATCGCGTTACCTCTTGCGCCCGATGTAATTGCCAGAGGCCCAGTTCGAAGAATGTCCCTACTGCGACTAATCCCAAGAAGAAATAGGCGATTGCAGACTTACTTTTCATCAACCACGTCAGGCGATTGACCAGTTGAGTTATTTTCGGAACTCGCTGATGGACTCTGTGATTTCTCAAGCCTTTTGTATCGGCGATAAAAACTCCACAGCAAAAGACCAATAGATATAGTCAGAACGATCATCGTGAGTGAGCCCGCAATTCCTAAATCGATGTTGTTCTGATCCATGGGATAAGTATCCCCCCAATTTTTGAGTTGAGAAATCGCAGCCAATCTGAACTCTGCGTAGACTGTTGAAGGTGAGCCAATCTGATTTCACCGATCCCTTCCTCAAAGAACGGTATGGAATTAAGAATCAAAAATGGCCGGCATGGGTTACCCCAGCCGTTATCACTGCCCTCCTCGGAGGCGGATGGCTTGGGTGGAGCGCAAATCATTACTCAAAGCCAGAAACCCGTGCCGAGCTCATCTCATTTCGGGTGGTGAATGACCAATCTATAAGTATTAGGTACTCGGTTACCTTCCGCACCAATTCGATCGCCCACAAGTGTCTCCTGATTGCCCGAGATTTTTCAGCCAATGTAGTTGGCGAGGTCACCGACACCTTTCCCGCCGGGGTGACGCATCAAAGTCGAGAGGTTCTGATCCCCACCCGAGTAGCGGGCGTTAATGCTGCGATCGATCGCTGTTCCCCTTAGCCCTGCGTATCGCGCGAGCGTTATTCGAGTAACCTTAACACCTATGACTACCCAGACTTGGCTTACGCAAGAGGCGGCTGATCGCCTGAGGGCTGAACTTGCCGACCTTGAGGGTCCGCGCCGAGCCGACATCATCAAGAAGATTGAGGCTGCTAGGGCAGAGGGCGATCTCAAGGAGAATGGTGGCTACCACGCAGCCCGTGAAGAACAAGGCAAAATTGAAGGACGGATTCGCCAGTTAAAGCACATGCTGGAAAATGCCCATATTGGAACCCCGCCGGCAAGTGAGTCCGGAATTGTTGGACTCGGCATGTTGGTCACTGTCGACATCATGGGCGATGAGATGAAATTCCTCTTGGGATCTCGTGAAATCGGTTCTTCCGGTATCGATGTTTATAGCGAAAAGTCACCACTTGGTGCTGCAGTGCTTGGCGCAAAGGTGGGCGAAACCGTCAGTTACACCGCCCCGAATGGCAAGAGCATCAGCGTTGCCATTCTAGAAGCCGCTTTCTTCGCTTAACGAAGTACTTACTTAGAACTCGTGTTCTTGTACTTACGGACACTCAATGGAAAAAAGACTCCGATGATGAGGACCATGTAAATCAGTGACATCCAGAGCGGATGTTGACTTGGCCACGAATTTGCTGTCGCGCCGAAGTGATTGGCAACGCCAAATAATTGGCGACAGGCTGCCACCATTGTTGAAACTGGATTCCACTCTGCAAAATATTGCAGCACCTTTGGCATTCCTGTGGTTGGGGCGAATGCATTGGAGAGGAATGTCAAGGGGAAGACTGAAATGAAGACTAGGTTCTGAGCCACGCGAGCTTCCCGAACCGAGAGTCCGATGAGAACGCCGATCCACGACATCGAAAAGGCGAAGGCTAGAAGAAAGAGGAACGCCAGTAGAACTTTGGTGATTCCGGAACTTGGACGCCAGCCAACTGCAAAGCCAACCAGAGCCATGACAATTAAGGTGACCACGTTTTGAGCGGCATCTCCGACTGTTCGTCCGATGACAACTGCCGAACGAGCGATCGGCAAGGAACGAAATCGATCTATGAGGCCTTTTTGCATATCTTCGGCCAAGCCAACTGCAGTACCCGCGAGAGTGAAGGCAACGGTCTGAACAAAAATTCCTGGCATCAAGAGTTGGACATAACCACCTTTAACCCCGGCCGAGATCGCGCCACCAAAAACATAACGGAAGAGCAAGACGAACATCGCCGGTTGGATAGTGGCAAAGATCAAAACTTCTGGTACTCGGATTAATTGCAAAACTTGTCGCTTTGTAATCATCAGCGCATCGGTCATCAATCGCATCATTTTGCACCCCCAGCAATCTTTTCTTCCGTTGCAATCTCTGCAGCGTGGCCAGTCAATGCAATAAAGACGTCATCCAAGGAGGGCCGTTTCAGCGCTATATCTAAGGGATGGATTTTAGAATCATCAAGAGCGCGAAGCGCACGTACTAGAGCGGCAGTTCCATCTCTGACAGGTGCCGAGATGCTACGCATTCCTTGATCCACGGTTGGTTTAATCTCAAGTGCCGCGGAAATTAACTCAGTTGCCCGAGCGAGATCACCTTGTTCGACCACGAGTTCTAGGCGTTCGCCACCAACTTGGCTCTTGAGAGCATCGGATGTTCCGCGAGCAATGACTTTTCCAGTGTCGATAACTGCAATGTCATCGGCCAACTGGTCAGCTTCTTCCAAATATTGTGTCGTCAATAAAAGTGTCACACCGCCGGTGACCAATTCATCGATAACTCCCCACATCTCTTGACGACCGCGCGGGTCTAGACCTGTGGTCGGTTCGTCGAGAAAAAGAACTTTGGGTTTGATGATGAGCGAAGCGGCCAAATCCAATCTTCTTCGCATGCCGCCCGAATAGGTGCGAATCGGTCTCTTAGCCGAATCAGTAAGCGAAAATTTTTCCAGCAGTTCATTGGCTCGCGCTCTGGCCGCTTTCGCATTGAGGTGATAGAGCCTGCCAAAGAGATTGAGGTTATCCCATCCGGTTAAAGTCTCATCAAGAGCCGCATATTGCCCAGACAGTCCAATCATCTGTCGAACCGCATCTGGGTGCTTCACGACATCAATCCCGCCAACACTGGCGTGACCAGAGTCGGGAGTAAGTAACGTCGCAAGGATTCGAACTGTGGTCGTCTTTCCCGCACCATTTGGACCGAGGACTGCCAAGACGGTCCCCTCCTCGACATCCAGGCTCAACCCATCGAGGGCTTTGACTGCGCCTTTTCGGTAACTCTTTGTTAGTTCTTCAGCGATCACGCTTTTCATAAATACCACTCTATTAGTCGGAGCCGACGCAGAGTCCATAATTTAGATAAGTGAGGACAAAGTGAGGCGTAAGTGAAGTTTCCCCTATTTGAACGTATTCGGCGCGAGATGAGAGAGCTGGCGTAGTAACCTTGCCTCTTCACTCAATGCGGAAATTAAATCCGTAGCCAGATTGTTTCAGAATTCACACAAGCAGGTTGATGAGGGGTACTCATGTCGAAAACTAAAGCTGAACAAGCATCAGGACAATTAAGCCACAAAGAAATTATGGCGGTACTGAGCGGCCTTATGGTCGGAATGTTGCTGGCTGCTCTCGATCAGACAATCGTTTCCACTGCACTAAAACGAATAGTGGAAGATTTCAATGGACTTACCCATTACACCTGGGTTGTCACTGCTTATTTGTTGACCTCAACCGCCTCCACCCCACTTTACGGAAAGATTTCCGATCTCTACGGACGACGTCCGGTCTTCCAGTTCGCGATTATTACCTTCCTTATTGGCTCCTTCGCCGCTGGTGCAGCACAGAGCATGACCCAACTTATTATTTTCCGTGCCATTCAAGGATTGGGTGCCGGCGGACTCATGGCGCTCACCTTCGTCATCATCGGTGACATCGTCTCTCCTCGCGAACGAGGAAAATATCAAGGCTACTTCGGTGGCGTATGGGGACTCTCTTCGGTTGCAGGTCCACTACTTGGCGGATTTTTCTCGGACCACGCCCACATTCTTGGAATCGTTGGCTGGCGCTGGATTTTCTACATCAACTTACCTTTCGGAATTGCTGCATTGGTCATCACTACAGCGTCGCTTCACATTCCTAAGGTCACGCGTGAACACAAGATCGATTACTTGGGCGCCATTCTTATGGTTGCAGGAGTTTCTTCCCTCCTTCTTGCAGTTTCCGTCTATGGACCAGAACGTGCACCACTAGGCGCCAATGGCTTAGTAAAAGCTGGGGTAAACCTCAACGATTTTGGCTGGACCAGTCCTAAGACCTTGATCGCTTTTGGAATCGCCATTGCGCTACTTGTCGTCTTCCTCTTGCACGAAAATCGGGCACCGGAACCAATTCTGCCTCTGACACTTTTCAAGAACCACACCGTCAGCTTGACCTCGATTCTTGGTTTTGTCATCGGTGCTGGCATGTTCGGTGCGATTGTTATGTTGCCGCTCTATCTTCAGGTCGTTAAGGGCAATTCGGCCACAATCTCAGGGCTCAAACTGATTCCATTTATGTTGGGAATTGTTTCGATGTCTATCACGAGCGGAAAATTGATTAGCAAGCACGGTCATTACAAACGCTTCCCCATTGCCGGATTAATGATCATGACTCTGGGTATTTTGGCACTCTCGACTCTTAAGGAGAACACCCCGTTCTGGCAATTGTCGATCTATGCAATCGCTATTGGCGCAGGGCTGGGTCTCTCCATGCAGACAATTGTTATCGCACTTCAGAACGCGGTCGACTTCAAAGATATGGGTGTCGCCACCAGCGCCAACACCTTCTTCCGATCCATCGGAAGCACTATTGGTGTCGCGATGTTCGGAACGATCTATGCAAATCGATTAGCTCACTACCTGCCTCTTGGTATAACAAAACTTGGCGCATCAAATCCTTCAGCGCTCGCGGGCGCATCACCAGCAAAGTTTGCGGCACTTCAGAACAACACTGCAGTGTTAAAGACTTTCTCACCAGCTTTGCGCAGCACGGTCCTGCACTCTTTCGTGCAGTCCTTCCATGTGGTCTTCTTGGCCGCAGCACCAGTCACCTTTATTGGTTTCATCCTCGCACTCTTCTTGCGTGAGACTCCGCTTCGCACCGGAGCTGAACATCATGCCGCTAAAGAAGAAGCTGCGGGAGAGGCTTTCGCCTAAATCAAAAAGTTGTTGAAAACCAATCTGCCGAAAGAGGTAATTGTTCTTTCGGCAGTTGGTTTTTTTGTTGCAGTTGGATATGGGCTAATTGTTCCTGCCATACCAATTTTCGCGAAGTCGTTCGGGGTAAATAAAACAGCCATCGGTTTTATCGTCTCCTCATTTGCGATGGCTAGATTCGGCTCCGGACTCTTCTCCGGAAAGTTTGTAGACAAGTTCGGTGAGCGCATGGTTCTCTCTGTCGGGCTATTAATGGTTGCGATTTCATCACTAGCCAGCGGACTGGCTCAAAACTATTGGCAATTGCTCTCTTTTCGCGCTGCGGGTGGCCTTGGATCTTCGATGTTCTCCGTCTCGGCTGGGGCGCTCCTGATGAGATCGGTTAGTGACCTCCAACGCGGACAAGCACAATCCTTTTACAACAGCGGCTTTCTCCTTGGAGGAATTGCGGGACCTGCCTTCGGCGGCATCCTCAGCGCGATTTCGCTTCGCTCTCCATTTTTTGTTTATGCAGGTACCTTATTGCTCGCATCCTTCACCGCCACATATTTTTTGCATGAGAAACGGCTTGGAAAATCAATCGCAAATCTTCAAGATCCGAGCCAACGAGTAAGCATTCGAGATGCTCTCAAAATCTATCCCTATCGCGTTGCTTTGGTGGTTGCCTTCGTGACAAACTGGGTGCTCTTTGGACTGCGGGCTTCAATTCTGCCGCTCTTTGTGACGGATCAACTTCATTCAACTGCAACAATCGTTGGCTTTGGCTTTACTGCATCAGCAATAGCCCAAGGTCTGTTGTTGGTAAAGGCAGGAAGAGTCTCAGATCGGAATGGTCGCAAGGCTGCGATGTTGGTCGGTATTTCGTTTCTCATGGCCGCTCTTGGAGTTCTGATCATCGCAATTCATCCTTGGTATTTCTTCCTTGCGATGGTGCTCTTTGGCCTCGGTGGGGCATTTATGGGAACCGCCCCTGCCAGCATGGTCGGAGATTTATTTGGCGGTAAAGGTGGCCAAGTCATCGCTCTCTGGCAAATGGCAGGTGATGCAGGAATGATTGTTGGGCCGATTGCACTTGGCGTGCTTACAGATCTCATCTCTTTCCGCGTCGCCTTTATTGTTACCGCCGGCGTATTTTCCATTGCCCTTCTCTTGGCTCTCTCCCTTCCGGAAACGCGAAAGAGCGCCAAGTCCATGGGACCTGACGCTCTTTAACTGGAAATTAATCCAGTCAGAAATTAGTCGCGACGAAGAATGGAAAGCAGTCGCAAGATTTCAAGATACAACCACACGACAGTCACCATAAGTCCAAAACCGGCGCGCCATGCCTCATTGTGTGGAACACCTGCCTTGATCATCTTCTCAACTTGATCAAAATCAAGAATCAGGAAGAAGCTCGCAATCGCAACGCCACCCACTGCGAGAAGAAGTCCAAGACCAGAAACTCCGTAGAGACCGTAACCATGTCCGACACCAGCAAGGGCTGCAATCATGCTGCCTAATCCAAGAACCATATAGCCAACGAGGGCACCCATCATGACCTTGGTAAATCGTGGAGTGACTCGAACCTTGCCACTCTTGTAGGCGATCAATACACCCACAAAAGCTGCGATAGTTCCAATAAGTGCTTGAGAAACAATGCCAGGGTACGTGCTCTCGTAAACATGGCTGAGCACGCCAAGGGCAAGACCCTCAAGTCCGGCATATGCCATGACCAGAACGGGTTGGACTCTTTTGCTGAAGGTATTGACCATGCCCAAAATAAATGCGCCGATCATCCCGATAAACATCACGGGTGTTCCGAAGTTGGAATACCAGGCGAATCCACCGGCGGTGACCAGAATTGCGAAGAGCAATCCGGTCCGAGTTACAACATCATCAATCGTCATGCGCCCGGTTTGAAGGGAAGATGCGGATGGGGCGTTGTAAATCTCTTCCAAGGTTTGAGCAGGTGCAGCAGTAGTGATTACAGAGGTGTCCATAGCGGCATAACCAGGACGGTTGCCTACTACCCGGCCAAAGACTGGGTTGGAACTTTGCATTACTTCTCCTTTTGGATCCATATTAGTTCGAGTACCTATTTGATCTAAATAGGCGTGTTAGTGGTAACAAGTTTAGGTGGTAAACCATTCCGTAACTGAGTGGATTAGCTGGTTGTGGGTGAAATATTGAGCGTGGATAACTGTGAATCCTCTTAAAAAATCGGGATCTGGATATCAAACCTCAAATTTTGCCTTGGTCTAATCCGAGAAGTACCTGTGCCGCCCGTTCACTCAAGTCGGCCCTATCTGCCAAACGGTTCAGACCAAAATATTGTTGTTTCATTCGGTGATTCTCAGCGAAGTGATCCTTATGGCGATTCAGAAAATCCCAATAAAGAGTCGTAAACGGGCATGCCTGAGGACCGACCCGCAGTTTTGGATCGTAGATGCACCCCTTGCAGTAATTACTCATTTTTGAAATGTAGGCACCGCCTGACACGTAAGGTTTCGTCATCATCAGGCCGCCATCAGCATGCATTCCCATTCCAATGACATTGGGAACCATTACCCAATCAGCAGCGTCAATAAATTGCTCACGCATCCAGGTAAGAAACTCTTGCGGATTAACACCTGACAGGAGGGCTAAGTTGCTCAATAACATCAGGCGAGGAATGTGATGAACCCAGGCTCTTTCTTGAAGATCCGAAATGGTATTTTTCATACAATTCATTTTGGTTTTCTCGGCATCGAGAAAAAGTGGTAACAATTTCCTGGTTGCACCGAGTTGATTGTGGTCGCGATAGTTTTCACCAAGATACCAATACATTCCATTTACATACTCGCGCCAGCCAATAAGTTGACGAACAAAAGCTTCGGCAGAAGCGATGGGGACAGATCCATTATTAAAGGCTTGCAGAACTTCAGTTAGCACTTCATGTGGGTGAAGTAATCCATTATTTAGATAAGGACTCAATAGCGAATGGTGCAGGGACCAACTATCCAGCGCCATGGCATCCTCGTACGGTCCGAAATAAGGTAAATGGTTGTCAACAAAATGCCGCAACTGATTTAGCGCACCTTTTCTCGTGGTGGCCCAGAAGTTCGTTGGGGTCATGTTGAGTTCAGTTGCGACCTGAGAATCGATCTCATCTCTCTCGTGTTCTAGATACTCTGGCCACACATAATTCTTAGGTGGCGGCAACCTATTCTCTTTATCAAAGTTCCATGAACCTCCGATTGGCGAATTCCCCTCCATGAGAATATCCAGGCGAACCCGTTGCTTTCGATAGAAATTCTCCATAAGAAATGACTTCTGACTGCTCGCCCAAGAAGCAAATAACTCCCGCGAAGTTAAAAAGAAGTCATTAGGGAGTACTTTCGCTCCAGCCTCGCTGAGTTTTTTCGAGAGCCGATACGAGGATTGCTCGACACATGTAAGTGTTGAAGTCGGGAACTTCGCGGCTGCCATGTTTAGGCCTACGGAAGTATTTTCAGCTTTGAGGTAGAGAACATTAAAACCTTCAAAGCGAAGTTCATTGGCAAAATGTCTTGCGCTAGAAATCAAGAAAAATAACCGCTCTGGATGCCAGTTCGAGGAGTTCAGCATCGCTTGACTCTCAATCAAAAGAATTACATCGGTCGACTTATTAGCATCTTTGATAATGCCAAACTCCCGATGAAGTTGATCAAAAGGAACGTATCTCAGTTGACTCATATTATTTTTTACAAGCCTCTGAACAATATTTAACCTGCTCCCAATCGCGTGTCCATTTCTTTCGCCATTCAAAAGGTCGTCCACATGTGACGCAGATTTTGGGTTCAAAACCATTCTTTACTTTTGCATGCACGCCATAATCCTACGATGTCCAATTAATTATGGGTTGCTCAAATAAATTTAAGGGTTGCACCATGGGCATTGAGCCGGTTCCACACGGGTTAATATCGCTCTTCCGACTTCTCGGAAATCACATTGAACACAACCATTGATTTCGGCTCGAATTGCGGTTTCAAGGTACCCACTGCAAGAGCCGCATAGAGCTCCTCGTTCATAATCAACTCTGCCCCAACCTGGAGTTCGACAATGAGGACAAAGTTGACCCAAGCGCTTCGAGAGCAACTGTCCAGCCTGAACGATATTTTGTGCTCTCGAGGGCGAGCGATTAGCGCGTAAATCCGACTCGATTACCACGGATCCGGCCTCAGATTCCAAAAAACATTTCTGCACGGCTGCATACAGTTCATCCAAATCGGAAATTCCTTTTACTGCCAAAGGAGAGAAATACCCTTCGGTCTTCACAATCAATTGATGGTGTGGGAAATCGGCTCGTTGCAAAAAATCGGTCAAGTCCTGATTGGGAACACAACGGATTCGAGCAGCGACAATGTCGAACGAGCGATAAACCTCCGAAATTTGAATCCCGCTCTCCTCATCCACTAAAACAATGTGTTCGATATCGGAGGTCAGAAACGGAATCAATGGATCGGGACCAATGCTTCCTTCCGAGGCGATCCCAATCGGTATCCCTGTTTCATTAATCCCCATGCGCGCTTTAGCCACCGCAGCCTCTAGCGGGGCCAAAGTACGTTCGATCTCCCCAGAAAAAGTTCCGAACTGATCAGTGTCGAGGGCAACTTCAATGATTTCAAGGCCAACGGTTTGCCTGAAACTTGAATCGATGAGGCGCAATTTCTGATGTTTGCTCGTCAGAACTGCTTCGCGATTGGCATACGGGTGCATTTCTTGTATCACTTCACCATGCGATTATTAATGGTTATCCGGAGTAATTGAGTGAACTGCTATCCATCCCCCATGTACTAAAGAACTCAGTTCTGAAGTTTCTAGAGCCAGATCAATCAACTTCTTAGGAGCCACCACAAAAATTTGAAGTCTGATGGGGATATGACCCTCAACCATTTCATTTTCAAAGTTTGCATCAGTTGCAATCGACTGCCAAGGCAATCCTCGATAGAGCGGACCTTCACTTCCCAGAATAACTCCGGCCTCTCCTAAAACATTGTGACGAGTTTTATCGCCACTACTAAAATTCTTCGGGTCCGTTACTGCCATGTTGTAAGCGGAGTTGATCATCTGCATTACGACGCCAGGTCCGGAGAAAATTGAGGCCAGGATCTGACCATCCTGATCTTCCACCCAGTTGTAATCATGGAGAAAGACGCGTGAGCCTAAGTTCACTTTCTTGGTCAATTGACGAGGACCGATAACACAGGCTGCGTTCGCGCTTAATCCCCATTCTGGAAAAACCTGCCACCAGGCGCTTGCTGAATATTTTGCAGGCGCAGACAATTTTTGCGAACCAGGAAAAGTTCGAGAAGGAAGATTCGACAGTTTCGAATCCAAGGTTCGCAAAACATCAGATCCTTCCTCCGCGTTGCCGAGTGCGGCGGGATCGAATTCCAAAGTGCCTAAAGTGGTGTTGTGCGCAGCGGCGTAAAACCGCACCTCTTCTGCGCCATATTTGTCCGAGAGAAAGAGTTGTACGTCTCTATCATTCATCAGGGCTGCAGCAAATCGAGCATTGAGTGATCCGTTATTGCCCCCGCAGGCGCCACATTCGAACATGCTGCGAAAAGGGGTATTAGAAGCATCGGCGCCATGCCCGACAAAAACCACTTCTCTCAAACCTTGAATCGGGACTGCGGCCACAATGCCAGCAGCAAGGGTGAGTTTTCTTTCCAAGGAAAGAGAAGAAATATCCGTTCCAGTCTTACCTTGCCAGCGAGGAGCATCAAAGTAGCGATTTAGATGGCGAGCCATTGGTGCAAAGAAAGTATTTAATATGTTCAGAATCCCATTCAGTAGACCGAACCCTTCCGCAATGGCGAGAGCTCCGGTTCCACTTGTCGCACTTTTCCAGAGAGCTGGAAGCATCCAAAGAAATTTTTGTTCTCTGCCGTCTGATATTTCTATGGAAGGCTGCACAATTATCGGGGCGTAATTCTGCGGTTTTTTGGCGATCCCACTGATTTGCTGGACGGAGATGTCGACGCCGAAAAATCCAGCCATGCCAAAAGTGCATACACCGGCCAACTCTTCGGCACGTTGACGCAAAATGTCACTTCGGACGTCAATGCAAGTCACCAGGGCGACCTCGTTCTCTGGAGAAAATTGAGCAACTGGCAAGGTGAGCGATTCTGTGAACTTTGATGCAAAACTTACTTCCAGAGCTTTTTGCCATATTTCTGCATGAACTGTCTGGCTCGGCTTATTTATTACCAGTTTTACGTCTGAACTAAATACCAAAGCTGCTCTAAGAGCCAAGAGCGAGATTTCCGCATCCTTTCCTAAACCTTTAGCGAAAAGAAACCAGGAGATATCAATCGCAATCAGTTTTTGAACCAGCAACATCGTTTTGGCAAGAGTTACCTCACGGTTTTTCGAATACCTTGTGATGATTGCGGGCAATAACCGAATAAGAGCAACCATTGGTTGCGCAGGCAACAAATCAATTTTCTTACTGCCAAGATCTGCCCGCCAGAGTCCATACGCGCCACCGAGGTGTTGATCTTTTCCATCAAACCAAGCCTGGGCCGCCCACCAATTCGATTGCGAAATAATTTTTTCTATTTCCCGCGAATTTAGGTCGCCGTTATTTTGCGATACATCTGCTTTGGTCTGAGCAATCAATTGATCTAACGTAATCGCTTCGGTTATTTCTCTTAAACATTGACCAAGGGCTTCGCGACTAATCTGCCCGTTTTCTAGCCACTTTAAGTACTGCTGGTTTGAAGAATATAAGGAAATTCCATATTCGCTGGAAATTTTGGCGGCACTTGCAAAGTCGATATTGTGCAATCCAACAAGCGGATCTTGCGCAACGATTTCTGAGAGCGGTCCACCACCAGCAAAAGGCGAGGAAGCAACCTCGATAATTTCAACGAGACTTTCTTTGGAAATATCCGAACCGTCTCCGAGCAACTTTTCTTTTCTTTCTACCTTATTTCGGGAAGAGCTGTACCTATAGAGACGAGAGGAAAGTCGCAAAGTCCAGGTTCGAGGAGTCAATCGAATGAGAATTGTAATAAGAATAATTGCAAAGGCTATGAACACAATCAACGACCGCGCGGGTTCTCCATGAGGCGAGAAGATTTGAGAAAATGCTCGCACAATCGCTAAATAGAGAAAGAAAGAGACTTCAGAAAGCACAATGCTTGGAATCATTAAATTGATCGGCAAACGATGCGAGAAGATTAATGCGCTAGCAAGTGCGATTGCGCCAACAGTAAGGTTCAAGATCAACTTGTCTCCAAGCCACCATCCGGCAATTCCTAGGCTCGATAAATAAGTTATCGCCAACGGAACGGAAGCAAACTTTGGTCTCACCTGAAATGAAATTGGAATGGCATTTTTTCTCCGCAACGGCGCCCCACCAGCACGCAGAAAACTCCAACTTTTGTAACTCCCGTGACCCACGATATGAAGTAAAACAATTCCAGGAATTCCCAGAATTCCTTCTAGCGCCATAAAGGCCATCTGCATGCTGGTTCCGTTGGCTAACTTGCCTTTCTCGTCATGACGATGTCGCATAACGGCGAGAGCGACCAAGATCGTGAGTAAGCCGACACCGACAATGAAAATTCGAACATTCTGAATAATCGGAAAAACCACTAACAAATAACCAAATCCGTTCACAATTCCTGCGTGTAAAAGCGCGGAGAGAGGAGTCGGGGCTTCGAGGGTGAGAATGAGCCATCGCATGGCGGGAAAAAGTCCCGAACGAATAATCCCCGAAACTGCAAAAAGCAGTGCTATCGAATTCAGCAATAGCGAACCGTGCTCTCCTTCCCCCGCCCGGGATGCGAACGGATTCACTTTGTTGATCTCGGAAAGTGCGATCGCCGACCAGAAAGAAAAATCTGAAATCAGAAAATTGAGACCGATAGTCAACGATGCCCGGCGTGACCGCTTCAGATTGGCGTGGTTCACCAAGAGGGCTGCTCCTATCCCACTTATTGACCAGCCGATTCCCATAACTATGAGGTTTTTGCTCAGAAAAGTGAGATAGATGCCGATTGAGGTGAGCAGTAAGAGCGCCCCAAAACGTCCATATCTGCGTTGGCCCACGAGGTTCCGTTGGGCGAAATAGGAAATCGTAAAGATCAATATCGAGCTGTAGAGCAGCATCGCCATTCGAAATCCGAAAAGATCCGCGCTCGAAGAGGTAAAAAGTGCCCACCACGCTGCAACTCCAACAATGGCGGCTAGACCTTGGCTTACTCGATAATTCAACATAGGTAAATTATTACCTGTATTTTATTACCTGTCAAAATATGCCGTATAGTTAGAAAATGACAACGGGAAAGTGGACCTTCCTTTCTAACCATGGCCACGTTTTGATCGCTCTCAGTAAGAATCCCACGCTCCGGATTCGAGATCTGGTAGATGTAATTGGAATTACTGAAAGGTCAGTTCGAGCGATTATTGCCGACCTCAACGCTGACGGATATCTCGAAATCGTTAAAAATGGCCGTCGGAATGAATATCGGATCAACGACGAGATGAACTTTCGCCATCCAGCCGAAGCCACCTATCAAATCAATGAATTAATTAAAGTATTTAAAGAGAGTTGAAAATCGCTTTTCTCCGAACCCAATTCATGGAGTTATTTGAATTTTGCCCAGAGTCTCTGCAGTTCCAACAATAACTAATCGATCTCTGGCGCGCGTCATTCCTACATACATGACATCTTTTAAGGTTACAGAATCATGTATGCCATTAATGGCTAAAACCACGACCGAACGCTCTAGTCCCTTAAATCCTTGGACTGTTCCATAAAAGACGTCAGGTGCATTCCAGAAATCTTTCCAATACTTCTCTGAATCCATCGATTGATCTTCATGAACAGGATGGCGATATTTAGTCGTAAGAAGAGCAATCTCCCCTGGATTCCAGACTTCTTGGTCAGTGAGCCGTTCAACAACATCGTCGGCAAAATCTAGAACTTGATCCGCCGAAGGAGCCGTCACGAATTCAACATCAAAACCATGAGGACCTCGAGAAGGAGTTGAGTGACCAACAATTTGGTCCACTACCAGGGAAATTTCTTGACTATTACGCAAATTCTCATTGAGCCGAATTTGAGCAAAACCTTCTGTTGGAATCTCTCGCCCAGAATAAATTGCTTGATCAGGATCACCATAAATAGCAATCCGGCTCGAGTCAGGATTCTTTAAAGTCGAATAAATCAGGTGCCAAAGTTCATCGTTAAAATCTTGAACTTCATCTACTACCCATGCATCAAACTTCTCTCGCACATCCAGCGCATCAATTCCTGCTTGGATTAGTGGTTTGAATGCCTGGTAGTCCTTGTAAAAACCGTCCATATCTCCTTGAGTTGAGCCCAATTGCCCCGCTAGTTCATGAATGGTGCCAACGAATCCAAATTTGATTTCTCCATCAATCTCATCCGCTTTGCGCTTCATGTAACTTGCGAGTCCGCGGTTAAAAACTGCAATTCCCACTCTCAATCCCTGATCCCGCCAGCGAACCGCTTGTTCAAAGGCGAGCCAAGATTTTCCAGAGCCAGCAGGTCCATGAACATAAATACGCTGGTTATCTTGGACTAAATCCAAGATCATTTTTCGCTCGTGAGTAATTTGTTTTACATATAGATAATTACTATCCAGGAAAGCGTCCCGATCGGTTTCTGCGGTTGCGTGCCCTCGAACCGCATCGAACGCCTTCTCTACCCAATCTCGTTCTCGTGGTTGATGACTATTCTCTCTGGCGCTTAATACCTTGCATGCTCGCGTCGCCACCTCGGCTATTTCGGCACGATCGAGGATTCTTTCCCGATCAACATTGGGAATGTGAATCCGGCCCACGAGGCTCTCAGGGAGTGCAATTAACCATTCGACCTTAAGATTTCCATATCGCCAGCGGTTACGAAGAAAATTTCTAAATGCGTACATATTCTTAATTACTTGGGCGTGAGGTTCGATTTCGTGCGAACCTTCTTTAGAAGCTTGCAACCACTTTTGCCCATTGTACGAAACCGAACCACCTTTGGTTTCTATCACTAATGCGCCAAGACCTTCAATGAGCGCAACTAGATCAATTTCAATATCGCCTTCTTGAGAGTCATAAAATTTGAGATTAGTGAAAATAACCGCCTTATCGCCCAGCCCTGCATAAAGATGTTCAAAAGTTACCCGTTCAGCTTCATTAACGAATACGGGGTTCTCTGGCCAGATGCGAGGGGGCATAGTTGATTTTAAGTGCCAAGCAGCGAAGATGTCACCCTAAACGTTGTCATTGAATTCCTTGGATGACCAGTCAAGGTCTCTTAAGTTGAAAATAGAAAGTTAACCTCAAAAGTTTTCCAAGAAAAATAAGAAGTCGGCGTTGGAAAATATTGGTATCCCGTGTTGCCGGGCATCATTAATTTTTGATTGACCAATTTCGCTCGTTCCGATGACTAAAAATGCCGTCATCGTCTTGCGGATCGGTCCAATGGCATATTCAAATCCGACTTGTAGAAGTTCGCTCGAAAAAACCTCCTTGCCCATAGATGGCTCTCCGGTGAGGCAAACTTGTTTGCGACCAGTGTTTCGAATTCTTGTCGCTGCTGCAATTACTTCTGAATCAGAAAGAGAGCGAGGGCCAACATTAACTACATTGATCGGGATAGGGATTGGTACGAATGGATTATCAAGATCCCTGGGCGTAGCGGACATGGCTCGACCGATGGGAGCGGGTATTGAAACTCTATTATTATCTAAATAATCAATTAACTCCTTTTCGCTAGGTCTCATCTCCAACATTTTTCGCAAGATGGATCCAGCGGCGAGCGCATCATCCAGCGCCTGATGCGCGTTAAATTCAATGCCAAAATGAGCACAAATAGTGCCAAGTTGTAAATTTTTGGTTATCCCCTTCAATGTACGTTGCGACATTTCATAGGTGCACAAAGCAGGAATTTGATAATCAAGAGACATCGCTCGAAATTCGCTAGCTAAAACGCCCATGTCATATTTAGCATTGTGTGCCACCAAAATCCGCTCATCCAGGAAGGGGTGGATATCCGGCCAATAATCTTCAAAGGGATGCGCTCTGGCGATATCAGCATCAGAGATTTTCGAAATCTCCTGAGCTTTGGAATGCATCTTGACCGGAGGCTGAATGACCGTCGAGTAACGGGCAACTTCGTTGAGGTCATCATCGAGAGCAATCAAGCCGATTTCCGTGGCTCGAGCCAACAACGGATCCCTTTCCGTCGCTTCGAAATCGATTAACGTCAAATTTCCTTTAAAGGTCATTCCAAAATCATAGTTACATATTCAAGAGGTGCGCCGAACATCGCAATTACTTTAAAAGGCAACGCTGAAATCATCTTCACCGTCGAAAATTATCTCTTCCAAGACTTTTATCCTTCGCAAAACCTCAGAGGATTCGTCGTTCCTACCCAGTAAGTCGAGCAGCTCGGCAATCTGATGTTCGGTTTTGATGACGGATCTCCAGTCAGGGCATTCAAGACGGAGCATTATTGACTTTGCCTCAATAAATAATTCAAGGGCTATTTCGTGTTCACCCAAAAGTTTTTTTGCCAAAGCTAGTCTTGTTTTTGCCCACAATATATGGAATTCATCTTGGGCAGTTACAGCAAAATCCAAAGCCAATTCGGCATAGTGCAAGGCGTTCACTCCGTCATTGAGCCGGAAATAGCAGAGTGAGATCTCCTCATCGCAATGAACGATTCGCCAAGGCTCTCTAAGCGTTTTGTAAATTTTGCGAGCTTCTAAGTAGTGATCGAGAGCCATTTCCCACTCTTCAAGCCTCTGAAGCGCCATGCCCGCGCCTGAATAATTTCTCGCCAGGATAATGTCACAAGTATCGGGATTAAAAGTTTCGATGACACGTCGATAAGCCTCGTATGCCTTTAGGTATTCTTTGGCCTCCATCCACGCATCACCCTCTTCGCAGAGAATATGATTCGCATCTTCAGATCCAATTTCTTGGTAGATGAGCACTGATTTCTCTAAGGCGAGTGCGGCATCGGAAAAACGTTTTAAACCCCGAAGGGAGTAGCCAATACCAAAGTAGATGTGAGCTAAAAATGATTTGTTTTCAATCGGACTAGAAAATTCACAAATATCTCGAGCAGTTTCGCACAGTGCTAACGATTCCCTGTGGTCACCGCGTTGAGCCGAAATGTAGCTTAAATTAACGAGTGCCTTAGCCTTATCTTCCCCCTCAGAGGATTCGAATGTGGCCCACAAATCTTTTTCGTCACCGTCCACTAATCACCGTCCAATTCACGAATAGGTAATGTTATGTGAACCCGCTGACACTTAATTTTGTTCCGCATTTACGTGAACATTAGGTGAACTACCAATTGACTCGCATGATCACTCTTGCCACAGTTTTCTGATGATTGGTCTTCTGCCCATTTTGGCCAAATCCCGGTACTCGTCCCAAATCTCCAACAAGTAATAAAGATTTCCTCGAAATGAATTGTGCCCCGAGTGGGGGTCGAACCCACACTTGGAGGATTTTAAGGCCACTTTTACGGTGAACACAAAACTTTCAGGCGGCCATAGTTATACCTACGTGCAGGCTGAGATACCGAACGTTCTCAGGTGGTTCACATGGAGCAAGGCCTAATCTATTCACCGTATCTTTGAACCCCGTTCTT
>CAIMZW010000062.1 GCA_903846075.1 uncultured Actinomycetes bacterium | reverse complement strand
AGAAGCATGGATACATGGCTCGGAAAGTAACTCGAAAGGCCAGCGCTCAGTATCAATAATTATTTGGGTCTTTCCTAATTCAGACCCCACACATGAGAGAGCCTCCCAATCGGTGAATTGGGAGGCTCCTTCTATTTCTGTGTTACAGGTATTTACTTCTTAACTGGTGCTACTGGCTTAACAGGAGCTACCGGCTTTGCGGGAGCGACTGGTTTTACAGGTACTGGTGGCTTAACCAATGCAGCTGGTTTAACTGGTCGGACTGGTGCGGCACCGAGAGCAGTTTCTGCGGCGGTGAACGCTGTGTTCGCAATTTTGGTAGCGCTGGCGTGAGCGGCGAGGGCTGCATCAAGGGCAACGCTAGTTGGTGTGCCGGAAGTTGCTGAAAGGAAGGCAGCATCTGCAGCGGCGATTGCGCTCTTACGAGCAGCTTGAATTGGATCAAGTTTTGCCTGGTAGGCAGTGTTTGCGGCTTGGAAGGTCGCAAGTGTGGCTTGCCAAGTGGCACCGTATGTCTGATTTGCGGCGGCCCAGTCTGCTTGGTACTTGTTCATGGTGGCGCGGTAATTAATTTCATTGATAACAAGTGCGACGCGGTATTGAATCGTTGCGACTTTGTATTGTGCGAGATCTAATTTGTATTGCGCTAGAGCTGCCCTGTAGGCGGCCAATTGACTTTGATATGAAGATGAAGTTGTCGTCGGTGCGGGCGTAGTGTCAGCCAGAGCCGAAGTAGTTGTTCCGATAAGTAATCCTGAGGTTAGCAGTGCTGCTGCTACCAGTTTCTTCGATCGCATTTCTCTCACTCCTTGAAATTCTGGGGCTTAGTTGCCCTACAAGAAATGATTGACCTCGATCGTGTGGATTCTTTGTGAAAACCCATTGGCGTTCTTGCGGGTTGGAATCACTCAATCCGAGAATGTGAACGTTGCGGTGATGCTGTGAGCACCTTCAATGCCTAGGTTCGCCGCGTCAGGTGGGGCAGTTTGTGGTTCAACGCAGATTCCCATTGGATCTTCGGTGTAAACGACCCACCATGGCACGTTGGAGGTAATCCGAATCTGAGCTTGGTTTTCCCAGCGAAGAATTGGGTCTTGTTTTACACCAGAAAATGCATCGTCCCAAGGTTTTGGTGGAATTGCTACATACTCTCCGGTGGGCAAATAGTTGGGACCTCGAATCAACATCTTTTCTGGTTCGAAGATGAGTTCAACCTCGTTCCCTCCATTTAAGTGCTTGGGAAACCAGGGATGAAAACCGACCCAAGCTGGAAGAGTGTTTCCATTGGCAATGTAATTCAGCGTCCAGGTCAGGCTATTGCCATCGAGGTCGATCCGCTGTTCGGCGATGCCAGGAAAGTACGGATCGGGCAGGACTAACGCAGAACTATTGGGTCCGGTGACTTCCCATTCGGAGACAAATCCAAACCCGTGTTCGGCGTGTGGTGGATCCCAATCGGTCGGAAGAGAATATTCGGTTCCATCAATATCTTTAATCAACCCACTATTTACTCGGCCAGCCCAAGGAACCATTCCGAACCAGCCCCATTCCATAGGATGGTCACGACGTTGTACTACGAACTCGAATTCTTTCCACTTCAACGAACTAATACGTCCACCATGGGCAAGATCAACTTCGACCGTAATCTTCTCGTTCGAAATTCTTTGCATCTTACTTTCCTATACCTGCCGTCAGTCCGTTAACTAGTTGGCGTTGGAAAATAAGATATACCGCAACGGCGGGAATTGCACTCAACAATGATCCCGCCATCAACACCGGGATATCAGTCGTTCGACCTGCCGAGAGAGCGCCTAGTCCGACCGTGATGGTTCGATAGTTGGGATCTTGAATGAAGAGAAGTCCGACGAGAAGGTCATCCCAAATCTGAATGAATTGCAGAACGATGATCGTCACGATTGCCGGTATCGCTAACGGGATTGCGATTTTGGAGAAGATTCGACGGTAACTCAGACCATCACAAATAGCGGCCTCGATTAAATCATCTGGTAGGCCGCGGAAGTAGGAGGTCATTAAGAAGGTTGCGAAGGGCGTTCCGAGGGCTGCATAGATAAAGATTGCGCCCCAATATCCGGTCAGAAGATTTAAATGGCTGGCGTTGATATAGGCAGGGATGATGATGGATTGCAGAGGAATCAACATTGCTCCGACAATGCCTAGGAAGAAAAGCCAAGAGAGCTTGGATCGAAGTTTGGAGAGGGAGTAACCGGCCATGGTGCTGACGACCAAAATGATGGCAATGGAGCCGGCGCAGACCACGGTCGAGTTGAGAAGTTGACGACCAACAGGAAGTGCCTGGAACAACTTGTGCCAGGACAACATTGAGTGTCCCTTGGCACCAAGGAATTGAGCATTCGACTTAAAGGAAGTATTGATCATGAAATAGAAGGGATAAATCATGACGACAGCAAATAACGTCATGACAACGAAGATGATTGCTTCTTTTCGTTTCATTTTTAGTTTCATGACTATTCGTCCTTACTTCTCATGATGGCTAGTTGTCCGATGCCAAGAACAGCCATCATCAAAAAGAGGATTACGCCCAGCATCGCGCCAGTTCCGAAATCACCGCGCGAGAAAGCGTTCTGATAGATAAAGAATTCTAAAGTCGTGGTTCCAAATCCGGGTCCACCACCTGTCATTACGAAGATCAAACTAAAGAGCGCCGTGAAGGCGCTAATGACAGTGATGATGAAAGAGAACTGAATAAATCGGCGCAATTGGGGGAGGGTAATACTGCGAAATATTCGTAGGTTGCTTGCGCCATCCATGCGGGCGGCTTCGTTTAACGAATTATCGAGAGTGGCCATTCCGGTGAGGAAGATGATGGTGTTCGTGCCAACCATCGACCAGATGAAGGTAAGGGATACTGCGAAGAGAGCTCCTTTCTCCGAGGAGAGGAGATCGGTATGAATGAAACTCAAGCCAAATCCTTTTAGGAGACCGTTGAGCAAGCCTTCTTGGGCAAAGAATCGCAACGCAACCATTCCGATGACAACCCAGGAGATTGCCGTCGGCAAGAAGTAGATCGTGCGAAAGACTTTCCAGCCCGGGACTTTTTCGTTGAGTAAAAATGCGATGCCCATGGGTAGGAGCATGGCGACGGGAATTCCGATGAGAAGTAGTCCGTTGTTTTCCAGCACTCGCCAGAAGATTGGGTCGCGAAGTTCGTGGGTGTAGGTGCTGATTCCGGTCCAGACTGCGGTCAATCCATCCCATTGGGTGAATGAGTAGTAGACCGCCTGAATGATTGGAATGCCCAGGAAAGCGCTAACCAGAATCAGGGCGGGCGCCATGAAGATGATGCCGACCCTTCTGCGCTGGTGGCCCAGATCGCGCTTAATAACTTTCATTTCACCTAATCAATCTTGTCGGAATTCATTGGAATTGAGAGAGAAGTTTTTCCTCGATTTATGAGTTAAACGAGAGAGCAAAGCCGAAACTTTGCTCTCTCGCAATCAACTGCGATAGCCATTCGTGGCTAGGTGAGGAAGTGAGTGATTACTGGTAGGAATTGCCTCGCTTGGCAGGAGCAAGGTTGGCCCAGACCTGAGCCATCTGCTTTAAGCCACCGGCAACTGAGGTCTTACCACCCAAGATGGAAGGCAAGATCTTGTTTCCAGCGTCGACGACATCTCCTTGAAGAACGTTGTCGAGCATTGGGAATCGGGAGTATCCACCCTTTGCAGCGAAGTCCAACATTTGTTGGTTGACTGGGTTAGAGGTAGTAGAACCGATGACGTTGGAGATAAGACCTGCACCATCAACGACCTTTGCCGCAGCCGGTGTTGCCATGAATGCCATGAAGGCAGCGACAGCAGTCTTGTTCTTTGAGTAGCTGGTGAGGCTCAAGCCTTGGCCAGCAAATTCAACGACACCTTTGATTGGTGAATCAGAGAATGGTGGAACGAAGGCAGCAACATTGGTTCCCATTTTGTCGGTGAACTTCTTGGTGTCCCATGTTCCATCAATGATCATTGCAGCTTTGCCGCCGAGGAAGTCATCCAAGTTATTTGTCTTGGTGAGAACATCGGAGTTGGTGCAACCCTTGGTCTTGAGTGCGGCGTACTTGGTGTACGCAGCAACGTTCGCAGCCGAGTTCCATTGGTTCTTGCCACTGTAGAGGTCATGGATACCAGTCGTTGCGTTCTCGCCGATGGCGATATAACTGGCGTCATACCATGGGTAGTAGAGAGCACCGAGGCTTTGGCCACCGTTACCGTAAACGATTGGTGTGTAACCGGCAGACTTCAACTTGGAACATGCTGCATAGAGTTCATTCCAGTTGGATGGAACTGCAGCAACTCCAGCCTTCTTGAAGGCGGCCTTATTGTAGAAACCAATATAGAACTGACGATCGAACGGCATAACGTATGGGCCGTTTGCAGCGTCAAAGTTTGGTGATGACCAGTTCAATGAGCCTTCTTTTGCAAGGGCTGATGCTGGCACAACGCCTTTGAGATTTTGTAGGTAACTCTTATATTGCAGGGCAAAGAGACCGGTCCACATCAGGGCCATATCTGGACCCTTCTTGGAGATTGCGGCAGCTTGCAAAAGTGCGAAGTAGTTATCAGCGGGTTGGCTGACGAGTTTAAAAGTTACATCGGGGTGCAACTTGGTATAGGCATCGGTAAGACCCTTAACTGCGGTTGCGTTTTGGGTATCACCCAAGTTATGCCAAATGGTGATGACGGTTCCGCTTGCTTGGGCGCTTGACGCGTTAATGCCGATTCCCGCAAACGCTAAAGCAAAAGCTAGAGCGCCAACGAGGATTCCTTTTCTACGCATTCTTCCTCCGTTTATTAGCAGTTGATGAACTTGCTTTGTTCGTCGTGCATTTTCTAACTTTGTTTCGCCGGTAGCACTTGTCATTAGGACCTGCCTACCACTGGTGGAACAAACCTACGCATCTCGGGTGAGGTAGGGCGTAGGAAATCTAGATCGCATCCTTCATCTGATTGAAGAACATGTAGTTGATAGAGCGCTGGCCAGCCGCGAAGGTGGGCACTTTTGGGGGCAACCCAATCGCGGCTCCTTCGTTCCAATTCGGATTCATCAACCCTGAGATCGATCTTGCCCGCTGGAATATCGATCTCAATCATGTCGCCATCTTCGACCAGACCCAGCGGCCCCCCGACCGCTGATTCTGGCGATACATGCAGGATGCAGGTGCCAAATGAAGTGCCACTCATACGTGCATCGGAAATTCGAACCATATCTGTCACGCCTTGCGCGATAAGTTTCTTAGGAATGGGAATCATTCCCCACTCGGGCATGCCTGGAACTCCAACAGGTCCACAATCTTTGAGGATCAAAACAGAGTCCTTGGATACCTCAAGTTCGGGATCATCAATTCTGGTTCGCATATCTTCATAGCCATTAAAAACGATTGCTTTTCCAGAGTGAATCAAGAGATGTTCGGAGGCTGCGGATACTTTGATGAGCGCTCCTTTAGGGGCAAGATTTCCAAAGAGAACGCCAAACGCGGCTTTGGGATAAATGGGAATGTCGAGGCTCTTAATTACAGAACCGGAGACGGGATTGGCTAAATTGCTTCGCCATGGTGTTCCTAGAGAAGTCAATTCATCAAGTTCGAATCTCTCGCCCAATTGATTTATTAATGCTGGGAGTCCGCCTGCAATATCGAATTCTTGAATGAGTTCGCGACCAGAAGGCTCCACATCGACGATGACGGATAAACCTTCGCCAAGGGAACTAATTTGATCCATCGTTAAGTTACCCTCTGCTCGGCCAGAGAGTGCGATTAAATGAATAATTGCGTTTGTCGAACCGCCGCATGATTGCAGAACTCGGACTGCATTACGAAACGAACCAGATGTAAGAATTTTCGAAGGCGTGCGACCTTCAAAGGTCATCTCCACAATCGCTTTGCCGGTCGCATAAGCCGCATCTTTTCGTTCTTGAGTATTTTCTGGGTGGGTTGAAGTGCCAGGCAAAGTCAGCCCCAATGCTTCAACCATCATCGCTACTGACGAAGCCGTTCCCATGGTGTTACACGAACCTAAGCCGCAGTTCAAACAACCCTCGAACTCTTTCCATTCTGATTCAGTAATTTTCTTTGAACGAAAATCCGACCACATTCGCCATAGTTCGGTTCCGGTTCCGACTCGTCGGCCTTGAAAAAGTGCGGCTGGTCGTGCTCCGGCGGTAAACATCAGAGTCGGAAGATCGGCACTTAACGCACCCATCAATGCACCAGGAACGCTCTTATCGCAATTAGCCAAGAGAACCACGCCATCCAATGGATAAGAACGTAAATATTCTTCGACCTCCATGGACAACATATTTCGATAGAGCATCGCGCTTGGTTTCATCAAGTCTTCACCCAATGACATGACAGGAAAAAACATAGGGATTCCGCCAGCATCGATAATTCCTTGCTTTATAGCGGGAAGAAAATCGCGAAGCGGCAAATTACAGGGATTGAGATCGCTGGATGAATCCGCAATTCCGATGATTGGCTTGGAATTCTGCGCATCGATTTCATGCCCAACCGAAGCCATCACAACTCGATGTGCCAGAGCGACTTCATCGTCGCCGGCAAACCACTCACTGCTGCGAAAGTTTCCGCGCTGAGTTTGAGATGTGAACTTCGGTTGATTGGTCATAGTTGAGGAATACCAAGACCTTCAGCACCTGGCATAGATTGAACGAGTTCGCGGCCATCACGCTTGAGCCATTCCAATGCAATACTGGCGCGACGAACTTTTTCGCGGGCAATAATTGTGGCTTCAGCGTCGAGGTGTAAGCCAGATGGGTAAAGACCGCGAGAGTTACGCAATCCAAATTTCACATAAAGGGGAGAGGCGGCCGCGACGAGATCCGCGATTTCATTGCCTCGTACAACTCCACCCAAATTATCTGGTGCCTCCACATAGAGATCCAAAGGCAAGTTTGTTACAGAACGCATCTCATGAAGTTCATTCAATGTTAAATCTGTCGGCAGATTAACGGTGTCGCCGCCTAAGGCTTCTAATACTTTGAGAGTTGCCGGATTGGATGGAGCTTTCAGTACCGAAACTTTGAAAACGACATCGGCCGGGATATTTCCCGCATTTCGAGCATCTTGCAGAATTTGTAGCAACCCCAAGTCTGCAATTAGTAGACCACGAATACCGCATTCGATCGCACGTAACGAATCTTCAACCGCATAGCGAAGTTGACGCATTCCCCGAACTGATCCGCCTAAAGCTGCACCCTCTGGACCGCGTGACATGGCGCTAACGCCCCATTCTTCGCGAGGTCCAATAAAGAGTGAGATTTCAAGCCCCGCATCTGAGGCAATTCTGGACATCTCTTTTAATTCTGACTCAGTGTGCAACATGGCACCACTGCCTTGCGAGACTCGGTTGACGGTAACTCCGTAATGTTCGGCCTCTTTTACAACTGCAGCCAGAACCTTCGGTCCCTCAACGGAGGGGATCTCTATTCGAAAATCTGCGCCATCAGGGAACTTAATCGAGCTCGAAGGGGGCACCTGCTCGGTGGGAAATGAACCCAAAAGTGCATCAGCCAACATTTCATATCCGTTCGGTATTGCCGAACACCGTTCGGCACTTTAGTATTGCCTAGTACCGGAAATTGTCAATCAGAATGGCAAAGATTTCACTAGTTTCAAGGAGGAAATATGGCTGAGGTTGCCCCGACTCAAGTGGGTAGCGTTGCCAGAGCCTTGGAACTAGTCGAACTGGTCGTCGGTGGCAGCACAGAAGGCATGGCGCTATCTGAGATTGCTAAGGCGGTCGGCGGTTCAAAGAGTGCGGTTCTAGCAACCCTTCGGACCTTGGTGGATTTCGGATATTTACGAGTTGTGGAGCCTGGACCCAAATATCTGCCTGGAATGATGCTGATTCGCCTTGGCGATTTGGCGGCTGCGCACGATCCGCTCATAGCTGTTGCCCGACCCATCCTCACTCAACTGAGCGAGAAATCGGGTCTAACGATTCGAGTCGCTCGTAACGACAATGGTTTTCCGATATTTATTGATCGGGTGGATGGCCCTGGATTCGTACGTTTCTACACACCGCTGGGCGTACGCGAACTTCCGCACGTAAGTTCGGCGGGGAAAGCAATCTTGGCTGAGCTTTCTGACGAGGAGATTAGGTCAGTTGCCAAGGAGTGCGGTTTGGTCTCACGAACAAAGAATTCAATTACGAGTTTTACCGGCTTAAAGAAAGAAATCGACCACATTCGTCAGGTTGGCTTTGCCACGGACGACGAAGAAGATGCCCAAGGGATTTTTTGTGTTGGCGCTGCCTTCTTTGACCATTTCGGAAGATGCCTCGGGGCGATTAGCGCAACAGGAGTAAAAACGGATTTAACCGAAGAACAAGTTAATAATTTGGGCAAACTGGTTATTCGATATGCGGATCAATTAACGAAGGAACTTCACGGCAGAAAAACAGTTCGGAGAGCGATATGAAATCACTACTTGCTTATGGAAATGATCGTGTCGAGATCATTGAATCACAGAACTTAACTATTTCTGCTGATGAACTACTCATAGCACCCATCATGACCGGAGTCTGTGGCACAGATCTGGAAATCATAGGCAGCAAAATTGATCCTGCCTTCGTGCACTACCCAATCGTGATTGGCCACGAATGGTGTGGGCGAATCCTAGAAGTTGGCTCTGATGTGACTGGGTTCAGCCAAGGTGATCGAGTTGTTGCCGAAGGGATCATTCCCTGTGGGGAGTGCTTTGAGTGTGTGGGGGGCAATACCAATAGATGTACCACGTACGATGAAATTGGTTTTACTCGATCAGGTGCCGCCGCACAGCAAATCGTGGTGAAGGCTCATCTTGTTCATCTGATCCATGACAACGTTTCTCACGAATCGGCCGCGTTAGTTGAACCAACCGCTGTTGTCACACAAGGAATACTCAAGGTGGCTCCACGAATAGGAGCGAAAGTTCTCATCATCGGTGATGGAACCATTGCACTGATCGCGGCAAAATTAATTCACAATTGGTCACCTGATCTAGTGCATATGCTCGGTCTTAAAGCTGGTCAAGAAGAATTGGCAAAAGAGGCCGGCGTAGATCTCTTTATGACGACTAGTCCAGTAGAGAAATATGATTTAGTCATAGAGGCATCGGGCTCGAGTTTGAGAATTTCCGAAAGTATTCGATTCTTGGTTCGCGGTGGCACATTACTTCTCTTGGGTTTCACTGGCTCTGATATTGCTACACCGATCTTTATCGACGACGTTGTTAATGGTGATTTGAGTCTAATTTCCTCTTTTGGTTACTCCCGATCTTCTTGGAAGGCAACTGTGGATCTTCTCAACTCTGGCAACCTTGATTTAACTTTCTTGGTGACTCATCGATTTTCTCTCTCTGATTTCGCCACCGCAATCGAATCACTACGGAGCGCTCCGGCTCCACGTGGCAAGATCGCCTTCGTGATTGGAAATTAATGAAGGCTGATCTTTTCGACGAACGCGTGTGCATCCTTGGGGAAGGTCCCTCTTCCTTTGGATCCACACATTCGGAAATTTCCTGGGTAGACATCCTCGGTTCTCGAGTTTTAACCCGAAATCTTGAGACTGGGTTGGCGAGCGAATTCTCAACTAAAGAACATGTCGGTTTCGCCGTTCGTCGAGCAAATGGTGGATTTGTGTTGGGTACCAACTCCGGTCCCATTCTTCGCGACCCTAACGGTGATATTCGCCAGCTTTTTTCTCTGCCTGATGTCGATCCACAGAGTAAGAGCCATTCCATTCGATGGAACGATGCGAAAGTTTCTCCTGCTGGCGATTTATTTCTTGGCACTATGGGCTACGAAATGTTGCAAGGCACTTCAACTCTATTTCGGATTTCTCCCAGAGAAATCACACCCTCGGTAGCCCTTCCAAATTTAACTATAAGCAATGGGATGGACTGGAGCGATGATGGCCAAACTTTCTATTTCATAGATAGTCAATGGCAAGCAATTCGCGCGTTCGATGTTGATGGTGATGAAATAATCGGCATGCGTAATGTAATTGAGATCGCCCCAGAAGATGGTGCGCCTGATGGAATGTGCATTGATGCGGAAGGTGGAATCTGGGTTGCTTTGTGGGGTGGTTCCGAAGTCAGGCGATACGACTCACGAAACAATTTCAACTTAACTGAGCGGATCTCACTACCTGTGCCATTTGTAACGTCGTGCGCCTTTGGTGGTAAGGATTTGGAAACTCTCATCATTACCTCGGCAACAGACGGCAAGAGCGGATTGCCGAAGGAATCGGGAATGACCTTCTCCTATAAGCCTGGCGTGAAGGGTCGACCTTCACGCACATTTAATCGTTAGTGGATGATTAAATAAGTTTGCTAGCAACCTCTGCAGGAAAATTCTGCAACGCAACTGGTCGCAAGAAACGTGTGATTGCGTGAAGTCCCACGGACGTGTGAAGTAATGAAGTAGATGCTGGGTAGGGACCGCCATGTTGTTGGCCAATAGTTACGGCTACACCAGTTGGCCAGGCATTCCAGGAAAGTCGACCAACTTTGCGACTAAGGGCTGAACAGACTGTAACTACATCGCCATCACTGGCGGCGGCGAAGATGGAGGCAGAGAGCGCGCCCTCCAGGTTTGCAATGGCGAGTATGAGTTGAGCGATATTCGAATAAGTCACAACGAGTCCGGTAGGTCCAAAACATTCTACTTCTAGGGTCTCGGGTTTAGCCGTTACCTTGGCAAGGTCGGTGACGAGGACTGCAGGCGATGAATAGAAACCACCATCGGAAAGTTCCTGCCCTGCAATTACTGGGGATGATAAAAGGTGAGAAAGTCTCGCGCGATTTTCATCGTGGAGGGTCTTGGTTGCCAAGCTGAGAAATGGCGAAGGTTTGCGTTCCGAAATTTGGCTCTCAATTTCATTCAATACCGGAGAATTTTCGGGAACGAAGAGAATGCTGGGATTGGTACAAAATTGTCCGTTACCCAACAGAAGGGAATCTAAATAGGCAGTTGCAAAGGCTTTCGGATCTGAGATACCAGATGACAATGCTACGACTGGATTAACGCTGCCCAGTTCGCCATAAAACGGGATTGGGGTTGGACGAGATTGCGCAATATCAAAGAGGGCTCGGCCACCTTTTTTAGATCCCGTAAAGGCTCCGGCAGAGACAACTGGGGATTGAAGAACAGTCACACCGGCATCCACTCCATGAATCAAGGAGAGAACTCCCGGGAAGCCAAGTGTTTCCAAAACGGATTTAGCAAGTGAAAATACCTTCGTCGAAGTTTGCGGATGTGAAGGATGTGCTTTTGCGATAACTGCGCAGCCAGCAGCAAGAGCAGAGGCTGTGTCTCCGCCCAAGACGCTGAAGGCAAACGGGAAGTTATTGGCGCCGAAGACCACAACGACTCCGAGGGGTGCCAGGGTACGAATAAATTCGGGGTGACCCACCGGCAACGGCGCATCGACAAAGGGGTCAACTTCAGGTGAGATGAATCTGCCTTCTGAAATTGCGCGCGCAAATTCTCTGATCTGAAAGGTTGTGCGGCCAACTTCACCCGTGAGCCTGGGAACTCCAAGACCAGTTTCAAGATCTGCAATTTCAACGAGGTCAGCGATATTGGCGTCCAGTGCATCAGCAATCCCTTGAAGCGCCTCCACTCTTTGAGCAACTGTTGCCGTTGACCACAGCTCGAATCCCACCTGGGCTTTCTCAATAAGGCTGGCGATTTCCGCGGCGTTAGTCTCTGCGAATATTGGACCGAAAGCTTGGCCGGTGCGCGGATTAATCGATTGCGTTGACATAGTTTCCCGTTCGCTCATTTTTCCTGGGTCGATTTGGGTGGAGTTCTGACCTCAATGGTCGCGATTCTAAATCAAATGGAGTTAGCGCGTGTTCTGTCTAGCCGAACTTTCGGCGTTATCCTTCTAAAGTGCTATTGGTGAAACTGCTGCGGGCTTCGCACTTTGGACCGACCTGCTTAGTCACCGTTTTAACCCTCCTGCTTTCGCACAATTTCTTTACTTGGCCAAATTCGGCTCTCATTGCCGTGGCCATCTTTCTAGGACAGCTTTCTGTCGGATGGAGCAATGACATTCTTGATCTCGAAAGTGACCGCCTGCAAAATCGCTTGGATAAACCTCTGGTGGAAGGAGAGCTTTCTGAAACTTTCTTAAAGCGCGCTTTCATTCTTGATCTAATTCTTTGTTTAATCGTTACCTTCTCGGGACCACTCGGATTTCGCGGTGGGTTAGTCCATCTACTCGGGTTGTCATGTGGACTTTCCTACAATCTATATTTTAAGTTTCGCCGAACGTCTCCTTTGCCATACGTACTGGCTTTTGCTGCGCTTCCGTCAATGCCCTATGTGGCCAGTAACCAAACCCCACCTTTATGGCTAGTTATCTCCGGAGCGCTCTTTGGATTTGCTGCTCACTTTGCCAATGTTCTCAAAGATATGGAAGCCGATCGGAAAGTCGGTATTAACGGTTTGCCTCAGATATTGGGCACAACGAAAAGCCTTTTTCTAGCCAGCGCAGCATTGATCATGATTGCAGCAATTCTGGCAATCCAATCGGT
>CAIMZW010000061.1 GCA_903846075.1 uncultured Actinomycetes bacterium | reverse complement strand
CAAGTCACTTTGTATCCACCCGCACAATCAGTGGATTTACGCTCATTTAGCTTCGGAATTGCCTGGGTCCAGTGGCAGAGATGGAGGACTGTAAATCCCCCGGCTCTGCCTTCGAAGGTTCAAATCCTTCACCCGCCACCATTAATTCATCCACCGGCCGCAAGCCAGTGGAAATTGCCGAATAAGATGTCGTAATGAACCCTGGATTAAACGAGCCACTTGTTCATGTCCAAGATTTTCAGATGAGTTTTGGTTCCACCCGAGTGATTGAGAACCTCTCCTTTGATGTTCATCAAGGCGAGACTTTTGGGTTTCTTGGTTCAAATGGGTCAGGCAAAACAACCACCATTCGATCGCTTTTAGGTATCTATCAGGCTACTGCAGGAATTCTCTACATTGGCGGAGAGCCGTTCTCGCCCGAGCGAAATATCAGCTTGGGCTATCTTCCAGAAGAACGCGGACTCTACAAAAAGGAAGCCACCCTAGATGTGATGATTTACTTTGGTCGCTTAAAAGGTCTTTCAAAATCAACTGCTACCGCGTGGTCTCTGAACTTTCTCGACCGCGTCGGAATCGGGGCAAGAGCCAAAGTTAGGTTGGACAAACTGTCCAGTGGTGAACAGCAAAAAGTTCAGTTGGGGATCACCATTATGAATGATCCGCTACTGCTGATTCTTGACGAACCAACAAAAGGATTTGACCCGGTTAATAGGCGGTTGTTGATGGAGATTATTGAAGAACAGCGAAATGCAGGAACAACCGTCTTGATGGTTACCCACCAAATGGAGGAAGTGGAGCGGCTTTGCGATCGGGTGCTACTCCTAAAAAATGGCAAGGCTCGGGCATATGGGACGGTTGCTCAAGTACAGGATGAATTTGGTTCCACCTCAATAGAAGTTGGTTTAACGGGTCTAATTCCTTCATCGAGAAATTATCAAGTGATTCGATCCCATCAAGATTTTGCCGAAATAATGGCTGGTCCCGTATCCAGTGCTGAATCCATTCTTAAAGAGTTGGTCGAATCAGGCGTGCATGTTCGGAGCTTCATGGAGAAGAAGACCTCACTAGATGAAATTTTCATCCAAATTTACGGGGATGAACCCATTCGAGAAGCAGGTTGATTATGACAAGACGCAACCTTGGAACCGTGGTCTCTTTTGAAGTATCCCGCACATTGAAGAAGAGGAAATTCTGGCTAAGCACCTTGACCGTACCCTTTGCCATCGCCTTGATTCTCGGTTTGAGTATCATCTCCAATAAGACCACAGCCAATAAGGTCGATGTCCAGAAGAACGCAAAGTTTTCTTTTGAGTACTTAGATTCCTCCGGCTTGATAAACACTTCGCTGGCACACTCACTTGGTGGAAGTGCCATAGCTGATGCCAATGCCGGTATTGCCAAAGTAAAGAGTGGCAAGATCGCCGCGTTCTTTAACTACCCCGCCAAGCCCGCGACTCAAACTATTTTTGTTTACGGCGTAGATAAGGGCATTTTCGACAATGGGAAATATTCGGCAGTAGCAACTCAATTGTTGGAACTGAGTGTTCAATCTAAAGTCGGGGACAAAACTCTGACTACATTAATGTCGGGAAAGGTCACGGTTAAATCTGTCGCCTATTTGAATGGAAATAAGTCTGGAAGTTTCGGCGATGTGATTCCACCACTTCTCTTTCTGGTTATTTTTTACTTGGTTCTACTTCTTTTAGGGAATCAAATGCTCACTAGCACCCAAGAGGAGAAAGAGAATCGAGTAACCGAAATAATCCTCACGACTCTCAATCCCACGACATTAATACTTGGAAAAATAGTCTCTTTGTTTATTATCGGTATCGTTCAAATAGTTGTCTTTGCTTCACCCGTACTTATCGGCTACACCTTCTTTAGAAAAGATCTGAAATTACCCAACTTAGATCTTTCGGCCCTTAATTTCCATCTAGCCCCGATGCTTACCGGTCTCTTACTTCTTATTGGTGGATTTATTTTATTTACTGGGACTCTTGTTGCAATAGGTGCAATCATGCCTACGGCTAAGGAGGCTAGTAATGTCTTTGGTGTAGTAATGGCACTGTTATTTGCGCCATTTTGGGTCATATCTTTGGTCGCATCTGATCCGAGTTCGCTAATCGTTCAGGTATTTACCTATTTCCCATATTCCGCAACAGTCACTGCGATGCTGAGAAACGGTTTGGGTTCACTCAGCAGGACAACATCCATCATCGTTGTTTCCGAGCTCTTCTTGGTTGGATTTATTGTTCTTAAGTTAGCAATTAACCTTTTCCGCTTTGGCTCTATCGAATATTCAAAACGGATTTCACTATTCAAAGTTCTCAAGAAAAATTAGTTCTCAAAGATTATTCATCCCACTCTAAGTGTGTGTCGCTCGGCACACTCTTCTGAGAGGTGCCACTCGTCACGCAAACTGATATCCCGCTACTCTGTCAACGAGTTCGTTTACTAACGTTGGGATTTTAAGTGTTGAATAAAGTGAAAGTGTCAATCGTTGCCATCATCGTGAATTCTCTTCTCCTCTCCTTTTTCGCTGCCTCTTCTGTTGAGGCAATGCAGAAAAGTGGGGCAACCAACGTCTGCGGTTGGGATAGTTCCAACGGTTGGGTGCAACGGGAGAACCTACGAACCGGCACTCCCGGGTGGGCCAGTGGGATTCCCTTGGAATACAGTGGAGATTTTGGTGCGGCAGAACCGTTGCCCTCAGGGCAAACATTTAAAGCCAAATCCGTTGATGGCTGGTTGGATTCATCCAGTGCCAATTGCGGAGATTCTGTTGGACTACACCTAACCGGAAATGGCAAACCTGTTACCGTAAAAGTATTCCGAATGGGATATTACAAAGGTGCTGGAGCTAGATTAATTCAGACTTTTACAACAAAACCAATTTCGGCAAATTTAAAGTTTCATGTATCTGCTGCGCCTACCTCAACAGTCACCACTAACTGGCCAATTGCTTGGAATTTTAAAGTAACCAATGGGACGAAACCCGGACAGTATCTTTTTAGACTCGATGATGGCGGCAGCGATTCTTCCTTCGTTCCGCTGACCATTCTGAATCCGCAAGCCAAAAGCGATATCACTTTAGTCTCATCTGTCTTGACGTGGCAGGCGTATAACAAATGGGGCGGTTACTCGCTCTACAAAGGGCCAAACGGTCTTCGCGCCACCAAAGCAAATATTGTTTCATTCAAACGGCCATACGATGGCGCCGGGGATGGCCAATTTAGGTACATGGAATACCCACTCTTAAAGTTAGCCGAGCAACTCGGTATAAATATGAATTACATAACCGATCTTGAACTCAACAAGAACGCTTCTTCATTAGCGAATACCAGTTCTATCATTCTTGGTGGGCATGCTGAATATTGGACGACCCAAATGCGTTCGTCGTTGCAGTCTGCAATTGATCGCGGAGTTAACTTAGTTTCCTTCGGCGGAAATGAGCTCTACAACCGCCCTCGCTATCTTGCCTCGACTCGTGAAGTTGTGATGTGGCGAGGTTCGCAGTCTGATCCAGCGCGCTTAGATCCAATTCTTGCAACTACGGTCTGGAGATCCGCACCTATAAATAAGCCAGAGTCTTTGTTACTAGGTACGCAATATGTGGGTCTCGGTGTCGATGGGAATTATTTCATTGCTCATCCAGATCGTTGGCCATTTAATACCGAACGGCATCCAAATGTGCTGGCAAATATTGTGGGACGAGAAGTGGATTCACCGCTCTATGCCCCAGGTCCTGCCGTTGAAGCTTTGGCAACCGCAAAGATTATTTTCAGCGGCAAGAAAGTTACAACTATGGCAACCTATTACACTAACTCCGCCAAAGCGGGAATCATGGGTATCGGGACTAATGGCTGGACCTGCGCTATTGACAATATTTGCCCATGGCATCCCAATATTTCCAAGGATACTCAGACCGATTCTCGCTTAGTAACACTCCAAATTCTCAAGGGGTTGACTAAGGGTCCGCTTGGGAAATGGCGGCCGGCAATAACAAATGTTCCTGCTCGCACTAAAACTATTTCCATCAACTCATTGCCTTAACAGCACTATTCTTTGAAACTCAAAACCTTCAAAGGATGGTCAATTGCCTACAAGAAAAGTGCTCTCGATTCCTGCTCCAGATGGAACTCAGATATCTATTCCTTATTTTGAGTTCGTCGGGTCAGACCCAGGTCCACACTTAACTGTGATTGCCGGTATTCATGGTGCCGAGTACTCATCCATTGCCGCGGCTCGAAAGTTTGTCGCCGAATTGGATGAAAATCAGGTGATCGGGCGGATTACCGTAATGCCAATCGTGAATGTCCTGGCCTTCTGGGCAAGAGCTCCCTTTGTCATTCCAGTTGATCAGCAAAATCTGAACCGGGCCTTTCCAGGCAAGCCTGATGGTTCTTTCACCGATATCTATGCCTTTCACGTTTTTGAAAACATCATTAAAGGTTCGGATTACTTGATAGATCTTCACGCGGGAGATATTCCGGAAGCTCTCGAACCTTTCACTATCTTTGAAGAATCTGCTGTTGAGGCGATGTCACTGGCAATGGCCAAGGCTTTTGGGCTAAAGCACATTGTTCGACAACGTGCGGCAGGAATGGTCGTGGCAGGAAGCACCTCAGCCACGGCCTCCGCGACTGGAATTCCCGCGATTATTGCCGAGTCAGGTGAGAATGGGATTCTGGATCCGGTTGCAGTTGAACGTCACTTGGTCGGGCTTCGAAATATGGCCAGATTCCTTGGAGTTCTTAGTGGTGAAGCCATTGAAGTCGGCGAAACCATTCTCTATGACGGTTGGAATTGGCTTCGAGCCGAGCAGCCAGGGTGGTGGGAGCCAGCCCACCCAACGGGTGCGGTTGTGAAGTCAGGCGAATTATTGGGCACCATGAAGGATTTATGGGGTGACCACCTCTGCGACATCACTGCGCCTCAGGATGGAACCGTACTTTTCCAAACCTCAAGCCCGGCCGTGATCGCCAATGGAATATTGGTTGGGTTAGCTCTCCACTAAATCAGGACAGGGCTTTCTCAATCGCCGTCGCAATCGAAAGTAGCGTGGAATCACTTCCCTTAAGAGTCGCAAGCTGTAACCCGATCGGCAAACCTTCGGAGTTGAATCCGCAGGGAAGAGAAATTGCTGGGTCGCCAGTGATGTTGAAAATACCGGTGTAAGCCCCTTCCACAGCACCTTCTGGGGTATCAATGGGTGGAGTAGTGCTCGGGGCAACATATGGAGCAGAAGGTGTCAGCAGGACATCAATTCCTTCGTAGAGTGCCTTCACGTTCGGGAGTAAGGCGGCCCGTTTAGCAACGGCCGATTCGTAGACTTCTTTTGTTACTGACTCAGCAGCTTGGAAGAGCCTCAAGGTTTCTGGTCCAAAGTGATCTGGATCTGATTTCACCTTATCGCCGTGAATCTGCCAGACCTCATACAGGAGAATATCTTCGAATGTGGTTTCGAGATCTTTGAAGATCTGATCGTTCACTTCAATAATATGAGCACCAGCAGCGACTAACTTGGCGATGGCTGCTCGAATAGAGTCCGCAACTTCCTGTTCCAATTGTGGCAAATCAAAGTGCGACGAGATGATGCCAATTCGCAGACCGTCAATCTTGGTTTCCACAATCGGTGCAATCTCTGGACAGAGTAAGGAAAATACTTTGATAGTGGATTCAAGATCTTTGGCTAAAAGACCAACATGATCAAAGCTCGGTGAAAGCGGCGTCACTCCTGTTAACGAGATCGAGTTATAACTGGGTTTGAATCCAACCGTGGCACAGTAATGTGCCGGAATCCGAATCGAGCCACCCGTATCAGTTCCTATGGCGACATCGATAACACCCGCACCAACCAGGGCCGCCGAACCACCGCTGGAACCACCGGCCGTTCGATGAGGATTAAAGGGGTTCATTGCTTCTGGAACATCTGGATGTGTTGCCCCGGCCGCGTATTCCAAAAGCGTTGTCGTGGCGAAGATATCGGTGCCGAGGGCGCGAAGTTGTTGGATGACTGGCGCATCTTGGACAGCAGGTGAACCTTGCATATCGTACGGATTGCCATTTCCTCGAGGTAAGCCTTTGATATCGATGATGTCTTTAACGGCAATGGGAACTCCGTGCAAGGGACCTGTTTGCGCTCGCTGTGGCGCAGCAATTATCCGAGAGATGGCATTCAGTGGGCCACCGAGCCGCAAGGATCGCTCAACAGCCGCAAGAAGATCGAGGTTGGCAACTTCGCAGATGCGCTCGCCACGTTCGATTGCATGAATGATCTCTCCGACATAGTTTGTTAGCGGACCCTTGAGGTCGCGCAGTAAGTCATCGATTTCAGTCTTTCGCTTTCGAATCGTGAGGTCGCGATAGATACCGCTATGAGTCTTGGCCGATTTGCGATTGAAAGCGGCTAGGCGATCTAGCGATCCATCAAGATCATCAGGGTCGAAACCATCAAAACCTTCCGGTTTTACTGGCGATTGGGCAAGTACTTCGTGGGCGATGGCGACCATAAGTGTTCGATACTTCGGATTATCAAGGTGATCGGCTATCGATAGATCTGAAGTTGCGCCGGCATACAACATGGCGCCATAAGCCTCTTTACCCCAAAGGAATCCCAAAATATTGTCTGTGGCCTCTGCGTAGGGGAAGGCATCAACCAACTCTCGTACTCTCGGCGTGACTTCATTGCGAGTGAGTTCGCCAACTCGGAAGGTACCAATATTTCCTTGCAGGATTCTTCCCGGTGCCAAATAATCGGCGCCAAAATTTACAAAACTGACTATCACTTGATCTGCTCCGACCACTTCAGAGAGATCATCGGCAGTTAAGCCATTTTGCAACGTCACCACAAATCCATCTGGAGCAAGTCGACCTCTCAGTAATTCGGCTGCATCTTTAGTGTGGTGGCTTTTCACCGCAACGGCGACATTCTTTAATGTATCTGGAAGCTGTGAAGGGAGAATGGCCTTCGCTTTTACAGCGAAATTTTCAACCGGTCCCTCAATGGTGAGACCTTGTTCATTTATAGCATTGACGTGTGCTTCATCAATGTCACAGAAAATTACATCATGTCCGGCTCGAATCATATGAGCGCCGATAGTTCCACCAATTGCACCAGCACCAAT
>CAIMZW010000060.1 GCA_903846075.1 uncultured Actinomycetes bacterium | reverse complement strand
TGACCTATCGGCGTTAAATCTGGGGTTGTGGCAATCGGGGTAACCACTTGATTACCCGCTTCTTTCAATAATGTTTGAATGGCGAGTTCGGTTTTGTCGTAATTTCCCTCACCGAATTCGACGCGTCGAATAGTTCCCTTTGCATCTATCAAATATTCGGCCGGCCAATATTGATTGGAATAGGCATTCCAGGTGTTGTACGAATTATCCTGCGCAACGGGGTAATGAATATTGAATCGCTTAATTGCTGCCAAAACATTGCCAGTCTCTTTTTCGAAGGCGAACTCCGGAGTATGTACTCCGACAACGACAAATCCCTTGTCTTTGTATTTGTCATACCAAGTGGTGACATGTGGCAAAGTTCGGATGCAGTTAATACAGGTGTATGTCCAAAAATCCACCAGAACTACTTTTCCTCTAAGTCCAGCAAGAGTAAGTGGTTTCTCGGGGTTCAACCATTTTGTGAGTCCGGTGAACTCAGGTGCTGGGTCTTTTGCATTGAAAAGATCCGAAGCTTTGGAAGTTAAAGTATTGGATTTTGTAGATTGACCCTTGAGAATCTTTAATTGATCCGTGACCGACTTTGTTGATTCCAGTTTGGTTAACGCATTGCTATAACTTGGAATGGCATTGAGCAATTTCGCTTCAATCGTCTTGTCATAATTTGTGTAAATCGCTAAAGCGGTAAGCAAGAGGAGAAAACCTGCTCCCACCTGAATTTTGGCGGTGTAACGCGAAAAGACTCGAGATCGAACCAATAATTTCTGCCCTCCAACTGCGAAACCAAAGAGCGGGATGGAGACACCTGCAACATAAAAAAGGGTGACCACCACGACCTGTAACGTGACCCGGTTTGTTGCAGCAAGTGTGGCGATGGAGGCAAGAATCGGTCCTGAACATGGAGCCCAAACGATTCCGAGTGCGAGACCAGTGAGAAATCCGCCTCGAAAATCTGATTTTGTATTTTTTCCCAGATGGCCAAAGCGACCGCTCAAACGGCTAATTCGAGACTCAAGCCATTGAGATGCCTGTGGCACGATCATCGAGATGCCAAGAGCTACTAGAACGATTACTGCAAAGAGGCGAAGCACATTGGCATTTAAACCGAGGCTGCTCTCCAATACCGAAATGGTCAAGGTAAAGAAAGTAAATGAGAGCGCTACTCCAGCGGTAATTCCCAAAGGTCTGCGCTTGCTCTGCGACTGAGTTACATCCGAAAGTACGATCGGCAGAAGTGGCCAGATGCAAGGAGCCAAAATCGTGAGTAACCCGGAAACGAAGGCAACTGCTAAGAGGACGATCATGATTTACCTTCAGATTCTCGGTCGAGGAAGTACCTAATTTGAATTGCTACGGCGGCGCCTTCGCCAACCGCCGAAGCCAGTTGCTTGGTCGATCCACCCCGAACATCACCGGCAGCAAATACCCCAGTCATGGAAGTGGCAAACATTGAATCAGTTTTTACAAATCGCCGCTCATCGAGTTCGATTTGAGGAGGAAGCCACTTGGAATTTGGATCAAGGCCAATAAATACGAAGACTCCCTGTGCTTTATGCGCAATCAACTCCCCCGAGCCAAGATTCTCAATATTTATCGCACCAAGTTTTCCGTTCTCGGTGGCTTCAAATGACTTCACTGCATGATTGAAGAGAACTGTCATTTTCGGATGGTTCAAAACTTTTTCTTGCAAGTATTTTGAACCTTTTAGTTCCGAGCCTCGTTCAATCACAGTTACATGGTTGGCAAACTGGGTAAGGAATAACCCCTCTTCTAGACCCGAATTGCCGCCGCCAAGAACAACGACTTCCTCTGCTCCTCGATAAAAAGGACCATCACAGGTTGCACAGAAGTGAATACCTGCACCGATGAGATCGGCTTCACCCTCTGCTTCAGTTCTGCGATAAGTCGAACCTGTGGCAATCAAAAAAGCTCGAGTATGAATTATCTGACCTGTCGAAGTGAGTACCTCGACTCCCTGTGCCAACGATTTTACCGAGTCCACACCGACGGCCTGAAGCATCTCAACGCCATACCGTTCTGCTTGGCGAACAAATCGATCGGCCAAATCGGCGCCACCAATTCCATCGGGAAAGCCTGGGTAGTTATCGAGTTTCTCGGTAACTCCAGCCTGACCACCAAGAGCCGACTTCTCGATAATCAAAGTTCGCAAATTTTCGCGAGCGGCATAAATTGCAGTGGTCAGCGCAGTTGGGCCGCCTCCGGCAATAACCAGGTCGTAGTTATCCTCCTCGGCTTGTCGAATAATGCCCAATTTGTCGGCGAGCTCGTCATTGGAAGGCTCGGTAAGAATCGTGCCATCTGGGAAAATAATGGTAGGGATAATTCTCTTCCCATCATTAAGACGCTCGACCTCTTCGACGGCGCTTGGATCGCTCTCCATATCAACCCATTCGTAAGAGATTCGATGTTGCCCAAGAAAGGTCTTAGCTCGTTTGCAATCAGGACACCAAGTCGCGCCAATTACTTTGATTGGTCCGACATTCATTTCTTCCCCTTTAACATCGCGCATTATTTGCTCACTCTCCGATGGGTGTCATAAAACTTCTTCGATTTCGTCAACATGCCGCAGTGAGCCATCGCACACCACTTCTTTGACTGATTTTTGCTTCCGTCGTAAAAAATGATGTGGCAACCATCCCCTGGACAACGCTTGATTCGACCTACATCACCATGAAGCAGGAGATCTTCGCTCTCGAGTAAAAGGACGTAGTCAGAATTTTTGACATTCGAATCTAGCCGCCATCGAATTCGTCCAGATTCGATAGTGAGTTGCTGGTGGCGCTTGACCTCTTTTAATAATGACTCGTAGCGCAACACTTCATCCGTGGTCGGTGCGACCTTGAGCGAGACTGCCTCCAAAATGGAGCGAATCGCCTGAACGGTCGTCGAGAGAACATCTTCGACATTGATCGCCTCGAAGACGGATTCCCACTCGTTCATGAGATGTCCTCGCTTATAGCGCTAACCCTGTTCATAGCGTGAGCATCCCAGAAAGGCTAGAGAAAAGCAACCATCTAAATCAGTTTTACTGGTCGTTTTTTATGGGGCTCGAAAGGCCTTAGCAATCGACTCAGCGGCTCCTGAGAGTTCTGCCGGAATGATCCAAATCTTGCTCGCCGTGCCGTTGGCGATAATCGGTAACTGTTCAAGATATTTATACGCCAATACTTTTTCATCTGGATTAGAAAGATGAATAGCGTTAAATACCTTGGAAATGGCAGTTGCTTCGCCCTCGGCGCGGATTACCGCGGCTTGAGCTTCGCCTTCAGCCCGAAGGATGTCTGACTGCCGGGCACCTTCCGCCTTCAATATCTGACTCTGCTTCTCTCCTTCAGCGGTGAGAATTGCGGCGCGCTTATCTCGGTCGGCCCGCATCTGCTTCTCCATGGATTCCTGAACACTGGGAGGTGGCTCGATAGCCTTAATTTCCACTCTATTAACTCTCACGCCCCATTTGCTGGTGGCTTCGTCGAGAACTCCACGAAGGATGGCATTGATGTGATCGCGGGAAGTCAGTGCCTTCTCTAGATCAAGGCCACCTACTGAGTTACGTAGAGTTGTTACAACTAACTGTTCGATACCTTGGATGTAATTCTCAATTTCGTATGTGGCTGACTTTGCATCGGTCACTTGAAAATAAATAACGGTGTCGATATTTACTACGAGGTTATCTTCGGTAATAACTGGTTGTGGTGGAAAGGAGACTACCTTCTCGCGCAAATCGACGAGTGGTCGGAGTCGATCGATACCGGGAACAATCATGTTCAGACCCGGAGTTAGCGTTCGGTGATACTTCCCAAGTCGTTCAATAATTCCGGCATTTGCCTGCGGAATAATCTTTATCGCTCCGACAACGATGATGATTGCGACGACGAGAAAGACACCTCCGACGATATTTAAAACCATAGTTACTCTCCCTCTCGAGAAGTTTTAGGAACAACTATTGCTATCGCACCTTGAATATCCAGAACAGTTAATTCAGTTCCAGCATCGATAACTCCGAGCGCACTCTTAGCCGACCAGGTTTCATCTTTCAGCCGGATTGTGCCGCCATCTTTAGTAATCTCACTTAATGCTCTGGCATCAGAGGAGATAAGAAGGTCAACACCGGTCCCAATTGGGGAACTCTTAAAAAGAACTTTCTTGGCGAAGGGTTTTACGAAAGCCAAACTAATAACAGCGGAAACGATAAGAGCGATGATTTGGAGGGCAATATTG
>CAIMZW010000059.1 GCA_903846075.1 uncultured Actinomycetes bacterium | reverse complement strand
ATTTTGATTTGGCAATTGTTTCGCCCGGGTGGCGTAGAGATCACTCTTTTGTCTCTCAATTACGTAGCGCCCAGATTGAGATAGTTAGCGAACTAGATTTTGCGTGGTTGGTGAAAGAGGAAATCGCACCTGAACAAAAGTGGATTGCTCTCACGGGCACGAATGGGAAAACCACTGCAATCAAGATGGTGGAGTCGATTTTTCAGGCAGCAAGCCTCGCCGGAATCGCCTGTGGGAACGTTGGCAATCCAGTTATTGAGGTTCTTGGCGGAGATCAAAAATATGATGTTCTTGCCCTTGAGTTATCGTCGTTTCAAATTGAGTGGAGCCAACTTCCAGAATTTGAGGCGATTGCGATATTAAATATCGCTCAAGACCATATTGATTGGCATGGCTCATTTGATTCCTATGCCAATGCGAAATTGCGGTTACTTGATAAGACGAAGTTAGCAGTACTTAATTACGATGATGTTGAAGTTGCTAGTCGAACTTTTTCTCATGGAGTTCGCAAAATTTACTTTTCGCTCAACACTCCGGCTCCAGGGGAGTTGGGGTTGGTTGAGGAGTTATTAGTTGATCGGGCTTTTAACGATGACCATTCACAAGCCGAATTTATTGCTGAATTAGGGGATATTAAGCCGACGGTTCCACATAATGTTTCCAATGCCCTTGCCGCCAGCGGTCTTGCTTTATCCCTTGATATCGAATACTCCAAAATTCAACTGGGGCTGCAAAATTTTAAGACTGATCGCCATCGCCAGGAACTTATTGACACGGTAGGTGGCGTTTCTTGGATTGACGACTCCAAAGCAACAAATCCTCATGCTGCCGCAGCTTCACTTCTCTCTTTCTTCTCGGTCGTCTGGATCGCTGGTGGATTGGCTAAAGGCGCGACGATGGATTCATTAGTCCAGCGAAGTGCGGCTAGATTGAAAGCCGCGATACTGATAGGTCAAGATCGAGAACTCATAGCAACGGCTTTGGCTCGCTACGCCCCACATGTTGAAATTCTTCGGGTTGATTCAGAAATCGGTTCGGATGATCTCATGCGAAAAGTCGTGAAATCTGCCAAGTCTCTAGCCGAATCGGGCGATACGGTTCTCTTGGCACCGGCATGTGCGTCGATGGACCAATTTGTTAGTTATGCCCAACGTGGAGATCTCTTCGCTCAAATGGTCAAAGAGGAAGTCAACCAATGAAGAAGGGGGCGTTTTTCAGTCGAAACAATTCAGCGATCTATTTGATTACGGTCCCCGTGATGGCCATGATTTGCTTGGGCCTTATTATGGTTCTCTCTGCCTCTTCGGTTAAATCTTATGAACAAAGTGGCAATACCTACTCCATCGTTTTAAAACAATTACTGTTTCTCGCCATCGCATTGGGCATCGGCTCTCTCACACTCAAACTATCGATTTCACTGTGGACCAAAATCGCTCGCATTGCTCTATTGGCGAGCATCGGTATTTTGTGTTTACCCATTCTGCCTGGACTAGGGCGGACCATTAATGGCAATACCAGTTGGATTGGCGTTGGACCTTTCACGATTCAACCAAGTGAATTTGCAAAGTTCGGTCTTATTCTCTTTTGTGCGCTTCAACTGCGACAGTATGAAGAAAATACTGCGAGGAGCAACTCGTTTAAGCCAGTGTTAATGATTATGCCCGGAGTGTTGGTGGTTCTCGCGCTCATCATGGTCGGTAAGGATTTGGGTACTGCATTAATTGTCATGGGCATAGCTGGGGCGATGATTTTTGTCAGTGGCTTACAAATCTCGCAATTTTTCCTTTTAATGATTGCAGGATTGGGGATGGCCAGCGCATTCGTTGTAGCACAGCCCAATCGGTTACATCGCTTCACGGCAATTTTGCATCCATTCTCCGCTCAAAACTATAAATTTGCAGGGTGGCAAACCGCTCATAGCATCATGGGTTTAGCCAGTGGCGGGTGGTTTGGTGTCGGTTTAGGGGCAAGCAGGCAGAAATGGGCAAATCTCTCCGAAGCAAACACTGATTTTATTTTTTCAGTCATTGGTGAAGAGATGGGCTTGCTCGGCACACTCTTTGTACTTGCACTTTATGCGACGCTAATTTTCGGAATTTTCCGTGTCGCTTTGCAAACAAGAGACATTTTTTCTCGTTATGCAGCGGCTGGAATCGCTTGTTGGTTGATGATTCAAGTTGCCGTTAATTTAGGCTCCGATGTTGGTCTCTTCCCAGTTATTGGCGTCACCCTCCCTTTCATTTCTTATGGAGGTTCTTCACTCATCGCAAATATTCTTGGTATTGCCTTTGTTTTAAACATCGCCACACGAGATCATGGTGTTTCTCTCTTTGCCAAGCGTTCGCCAACGCGAGCTTCACAGATTTCACGAGGAGAGTAAGTACTGTGAAAATCTCTTTGGTGGGTGGTGGAACGGCCGGCCATGTTGAGCCTGCTCTTGCTGTTGGTCATTGGTTAAGAACAAACTATCCGGAAGTCGATATTGAATTTGTTGGTACTGCATCAGGGCTGGAGACCACGTTGGTTCCAGCCAATAATTTCGCGCTGGCGACAATTTCAAAGGTGCCACTGCCGAGAAAAATTTCTTTTGCCTTGCTTGCATTGCCCTTCAAGTTTCTCCATGTCCTTAATGAGGCCACGAAAGTTCTTGAACATACTGATTTAGTGATTGGTTTCGGCGGGTATGTGAGTGCGCCTTGTTATCTGGTTGCTAAATTACATCGCCTTCCCATTCTTATTCACGAGCAGAATGCCAAACCTGGAATCGCGAATCGCTTTGGAGCAAGGTTAACGAAAAATGTATTAATCGCTTTCCCGCAAGCACGGCGTACCAACCGTCGCTGGCACAACTCGAAAATGGTTGGGATGCCGCTTCGCGAATCCATCGTAAATGCAGCCCAACAGAGCCAGAGCGAACAAAGCAATGCGCGGCTTTCACTATGTGAGCAAATATTATTTGATCCGATTCTTCCAATAGTTACGATTTTTGGTGGTTCTCAAGGATCCAGAAACATAAATGAGGTGGTGAAAGAATCGCTGCCGGAGTTATTGAGATTAGGAGTGCAAGTCATTCATGGCGTAGGAAAAGGCAATGAACTTCCCAGTCCTCAAAAAGGTTATCTGCCACTTTCTTACTTAAATAATATGGCAGAACTTTATGCGAGCTCTGATGTGATTATTGCTCGAAGCGGAGCGGTAACTTGTGCCGAGATTGCGGCCTTCCCACGTTTTGCAATACTTATCCCCTTGCCAATAGGAAATGGCGAGCAAAAAGCGAATGCAGCAGAATTAGTTTCGCAAGGATTTGCCGAGGTGATTGCGAATCAAAATTTCACAAAAGAATGGTTGATTCAAAATATCTTAGAGATGGTTGAACGTGGCAATGACATCCGTCATCGGGCACATGCCAGCCAGATTGTAAATTCTGCAGAAATCATTGGCTTGACGGGGATTTCTCTATTAAAACTGAAAGGAAGGTCGGAGTAAATGCTTACGATTGCCGATCTTTCCGATCGCCGGATTCACTTTATCGGCTTAGGCGGTGCGGGCATGAGCGGCATTGCACGAATCATGTTGGCCAAGGACTTTACGATTTCCGGATCTGATGCCAAAGATTCTTCGGTGTTGCAAGGACTCCAAGCTCTCGGAGCAAAGATCTACGTTGGGCATTCAGCTTCACATGTGGCGGAGGTAGATTTAGTGGTCGCCTCATCAGCAATCAATGAGAAGAATCCCGAATTGGTAGAAGCTAGAAGTCGAAATATCGAGATTTTGACCCGCGCTCAAGCATTGGCGATTTTGATGTCAGAGAGTATTGCCGTCGCGGTCGCAGGCACGCATGGAAAAACCACTACGACTTCCATGCTCACAGTTGCACTCCAACAAGCTGGATTAGATCCTTCCTTTGCCATTGGCGGGATGATAAATAATTCGGGAACAAACGCCCATCTAGGTTCAGGTTCAATTTTTGTTGCTGAAGCTGATGAGTCAGATGGATCATTCTTGGAGTATCGACCTTTTGGCGCGATAGTGACCAATATTGAGTTGGATCATGTTGATCATTTCGCATCATTTAACGATGTGCTACAAAGTTTCCTTGATTTCACCGACACAATAAAACCAGGTGGGTTTCTTGTTGCATGCACGGACGATTCTGGCGTTTCCCTACTGCTTACATTGATCACTAGAACCGACTTAGAGATTTTGACCTATGGGCAATCGGCGGACATGTCGATTTCTCGAACTCACTTGAGGCCATTGGGAAGTACATCTCGAATTATTCTGAACGGGGTTGTGCTCGGCGAATTGGCGCTATCAGTCCCAGGTGCTCACAATGTACTCAATGCGACTGCTGCCCTCGCCGCGGGTACTTTACTGACTGCAACAACCAACGATCTCTTCGACGGACTTCATCTGTTCTCGGGGACCAAGAGGCGCTTTGAAGTTAAAGGCAGTGTCAAAGGGGTTACCGTGGTCGATGATTATGGGCATCACCCGACCGAGATTGCCGTCACCCTCGAAGCGGCTCGTCGTTTTGCTCAGGGCGGGCGCGTCTTTGTCATATTCCAGCCTCATCGTTTTAGTAGAACTCAAGCTTTCGCCACAGAATTCGCAGGCGCACTAAATCTGGCCGACAGAGTATTTGTGACGGAAATTTATCCCGCAAGCGAAACTCCAATTCCAGGGGTCACATCCGAGCTAATCACCAGAAACCTGGATTCCGAGAAAGCAAAATTTCAACCTTCCATGATCGAACTTATAAATGAAGTTGTCACTCAAGTTCGCGAAGGTGATTTGATTGTGACTCTTGGCGCTGGAGACGTTAGTGCGCTCGCGCCAGTCATTTTGACTTCACTCGCAGAAAAATGAAGCGGATCTTGGTTGCCATAACTATCGGCATCCTCTTGGTTGGCGCGACTTACACGCTGGGTTGGTCCAAAGTGCTCCCCGTTAAGAGCATTGAAATATTTGGTACTGCACACACCGAAGTTGTCTCGACTTTGTTAGGCACCGGAGCAAGTCGAATGTATCTCGGAGAGCCAATTGCTCGAGTGAATATTCCAGCTCTCAAGAAAAAGTTAAATAATTCTTCTTGGATTTCCAGTACGACTATTCGCCGAGACTGGTTACGTGGAGTAATCGAAATCGATATCACTGAACGAATTCCGGTCGCGCAATTCTCTCCTCGATCTGGGGAGTTGGTCTTTTTTGACGATGCTGGCGTGGAGTTCATTCCGATTGGAAATACTCCAAAACTTCCCATCATAAATTTCACGACATCAGACATTGAGGCTCGAAAATCTGTCGCTACTTTAGTTAAGCAACTTCCGGCCGATTTACTCTCTTCACTACAGGCAATGACCGTGGCTTCAATTCGGTCAATAAAAATGACATCGAAAATCGGCTCGCATATTTTCACCATCGAATGGGGAGGGGCGACAGATATCGCAAGCAAGATAAAGGTCTTACGTGCACTGCTGACTTTGCCAGAAAATGCTAAGTCATCGCTCTTTAATTTAAGTTCGCCCGATTCACCTGTCGTGAAGTAAAGAAAAAACACTGTTAATTCGTGTCGGTCGTTGATTGAAGTTGCCGCGCGCTTTACTTTAACTAAATCAGAAAGTGCGAACTTTAAGTCTCTACTTGAGATTTAGAGTATAAAGAGAGGCTTATTGTGGCGACACCTCAGAACTATTTAGCAGTTATTAAAGTTGTAGGAATTGGTGGCGGCGGAGTTAATGCCGTGAATCGCATGATTGAGGCTGGCCTTAAAGGCGTTGAATTTATTGCGATCAATACCGACGCTCAACAATTAATAATGAGTGATGCTGATGTGAAGTTAGATATTGGCAGAAAACTAACTCGAGGTTTAGGAGCAGGTGCGGCACCAGAGATTGGTCGTCAGGCTGCGCAAGATCACTCGGAGGAAATAGAAGAAGTTCTTCGCGGTGCAGATATGGTTTTTGTTACTGCTGGTGAAGGCGGCGGAACTGGTACTGGTGGCGCACCGATCGTTGCTCGAATTTCAAAAGAGTTGGGCGCTCTTACTGTTGGAGTAGTCACCAAGCCTTTTACCTTTGAAGGTAAGCGTCGCTCCTCACAGGCAGAAGAGGGAATTGCACTCCTTCGAGCCGAAGTAGATACATTGATCGTGATTCCTAATGATCGCCTTCTGGCAATTTCGGATCGATCGATTAGTCAGTTGGAAGCATTTCGAAGTGCTGATCAAGTTCTCCTTTCTGGCGTGCAGGGAATTACGGATCTCATCACAACTCCTGGTTTGATCAACCTTGACTTTGCCGATGTTAAAAGCGTGATGTCAGGGGCAGGTTCTGCACTCATGGGAATCGGTTCGGCACGGGGAGAGGCTAGGGCTACTCGCGCAGCTGAGTTGGCAATAGCAAGTCCGCTACTCGAGGCCTCGATTGATGGTGCCCGCGGAGTATTGCTCTCTATAGCTGGGGGTTCCGACCTCGGACTCTTTGAACTGAGTGAAGCTGCTGAACTGGTAGCTCACTCTGCTCACCCTGACGCGAATATTATTTTCGGAACGGTTATTGATGATGCGTTGGGCGATGAAGTTCGAGTTACAGTCATTGCCGCAGGTTTTGATAGCGGGGAACCGACTCATGTCTCTATGCCGGTCATCTCCACCGCCGCCATTAGCGGGAATGCAGACCCGGTTGCTGCCAATGACCCACTAGCAGTGGCACTTGACCACCAACCAGATGAAGAGAAAGTTTCTGCTTCACCAACTTCACCAAGGCGGAAAATAGTATTCGAGGACCTCGATGTGGAAGATGAGATCGATATCCCTGACTTCATGAAGTAGTGGACATGGCTCGGATTCTCTTTACCTCAAAAGCGGGAGGTTTTAGTCGACCACCTTTTGATTCCTTCAATCTTGCGCTTCATGTTTCTGATAGTCCACTTGATGTCGAAGCGAATCGCAGAAAGTTGGAGAGTGAATTCTCGGTTTCTCGGGTCATTTTTATGGATCAAACTCATAGCAATGTGGTTGCTGTGGTTGATGAGGAGACCCAAGAATCGCCAAATGCCGATGCTCTTTTCACAAGAACAAAAGGGCTCGCATTAGCCGTCCTAGTTGCAGACTGCATTCCGTTGCTGCTCCATTCCATCGACGCAGTCGCAGCAGTTCATGTCGGGCGACGAGGCATGACAAATGGAATCATCGAAAAAGTCGTCAACACATTTCGAACGTATAGTGATGCCCCTATATCTGCCGATTTAGGACCCTCCATCTGTGACAAGTGCTATGAAGTTGATCTGCCGATGTACCAAGAGGTTATTGGTTCCGTTCCAGCAAGTGCCACTTCAATTGAACGTCATTGCCTTGATTTACCCTCTGGCGTGACTTCGATTTTGAACTCCCTAGATATCACATCAAAAAATTGGAGTGTTTGCACACGAGAAAGCTCGAATCATTTCTCGTATCGCAAAAATACAATCACAGGTCGCCAAGCCGGAGTAGTCGCATTATGAGTGATCGGCATAACCAAATCGAATCTCGACTGGTTGGTATCCATAATCGAATTACCCAAGCAGCTCTAGATGTTGGTCGAAATCCTCAGGAAATTACTTTGGTTGTTGTCACCAAAACTTTCCCCATCTCCGATTTGGAGATCTTGTATCAACTTGGTGAACGTAATTTTGGGGAGAATCGGATTGCCGATGGCGAGTTTAAAGTCGGTGGGTTGCCAAAAGATGTTATCTGGCATTTTCAAGGACAGATTCAGAGCAACAAATTAAAAAGTTTGCTTTCCTGGGCGAACGTCATTCACTCCTTAGATGATTTTAGTCATGCGCAGAAAATCCAAAGTCTGTTGCCAGAAGGTCGATCTCTCGATGTCTACCTACAAGTTCGACTGGACCGAAGAGATGATTCATCCGAACGTGGCGGTGTCTGGCCAGATGATTTGCCAAAATTCGTATTAGAGGTCGCCAACTTGAAAAAGCTATCCATAAGAGGACTGATGGCGGTGGCACCACTTGATGCGCAACCAGAGCAATCTTTTGCCAGACTTGAAGAGATTCACCGGAGCGTGAAGGATCAATTTGCGAACTCTGGGCTAAATCTCAGGGGGCTCTCTGCAGGAATGAGCGGCGATTTCGAAAGTGCCATAAGGCATGGAGCGACACTCGTTCGAATCGGGAGTTCAATCCTCGGTCTTCGTTGACTAGTAACCTAAAATGAAACTATGGCAAATGCGTTCAAAAAGATGGCAAATTATCTTGGCTTGGTTGATGAAGAGGCGCTGGAAGTTGAGACGCCCCTGCCTGTCGAAGAGCCTCGCCGAAGTGTCAGGCCTCTTGCCACCCCTGCTCCTTCAGCAATTCCATCCTGGGCTCAATCATCCAGCGTGACCGCGGTGCCTGCTGTTCGGGTGAGTGCGCCAGTTGAGGTTCGCGAGGCTGCAGTTATCGATCGCATCATTACTTTGCATCCACGCTTTTACAATGAGGCTCGTGTTATTGGTGAGCATTACCGTGAGGGACAACCGGTAATTATGAACTTGAGCGATATGGACGATGCCGAGCGCAAGCGTCTCGTCGATTTTGCCTCTGGTCTAGTTTTCGGACACCATGGAAGTATCGAACGAGTGACTTCGAAAGTATTTCTCTTGACTCCACCTAATGTGATGGTGAGCGTGGAAGATAAAACGGCTGCCGCTGAGGCTAGTTTTTTCAACCAAAGCTAATTCGCTACGCTATGACATATGTCTAGTATCGGAACGATCCTTACCAATTTAATTCAGGTCTTCCTTATTGTGCTCTTTGCTCGATTAATTCTGGACTACGTCCGAATGTTTGCGCGCAATTGGCGCCCAAGGGGCGTCGTTCTGGCCTTTGCAGAATTTGTTTTTGCCATCACCGATCCACCGCTCAAGTTTGTCCGCAGATTTGTACCGCCCCTTCGCATCGGAGCGGTTAATCTCGATCTTTCCTTTATTGTGGTCTTTTTCGCCGCAAAGATTCTGGCAAGTTTGGTCTATCTCATTCCTTGATCAGAATTGCCTGAAGTTGAAGTTCATTCTCACCAGCGGAAAGTTCTGGATCCTGAACCAGTTCAACCGCCAAAATTTCTGCTGAGATTTCCTCGCCAGCGCGAAGAATAACCTCGGCAAGTTCTGTCGGTGCATTCCAGCTCACTCGAATTCGATCGCTGATATCAAAACCAGAACTCTTTCTTGCATCTTGAAGAAATCTCACAACCTCTCTTACGAGGCCGGCAGAGACAAGTTCTGGTGTGAGCGCAAGATCGAGAGCGAGACTTTCACCGGAATGAGAGGCTACGGACCAACCTTCTTTAGGTGTTTCGGTGATGACGAGATCTTCTTCGCGAATCTCAACGCCAACCTCTACATCACCACGAAAATAAGTGATTGTGGAACTTCCGTGTGAACGGATGGTCGATACCAGATCGGTTGCATTGGCTGCCGTAATTGCTTTGGCAATAGCCTGAACCTCTCCGCCAAACCTGGCACCAATTGTGCGGAAATTGGCTTTGATGCTTACATCCACCAAGTCGCTTCCTGCCGAGGCTAAATTCGCGAGGTTACGTACATTGAGCTCATCTGCAATATGCAAGCGAATCTCTGGATCCATATTCTCCCAACCAGGAGCAGCAACAAGGGCGCGTGCTAATGGTTGTCGAATCTTTACCTTTGATTCAGCTCGAGCTGCCCGACCAAGTTCCACTAGACGCCTGGAAAGTGCGACGGAATTGGAGAGAGCAGTATCAACCATTGTTGCATCAGATGTTGGAAAATCCATGAGGTGAACAGATTCGGCAACGTCCGAGACTGGTCGGATCAAGTTTTGCCAGACATGTTCGGTTATGAAGGGGACCATTGGCGCCATCAAGAGAGTTAATTCTCTAATGCATAAGAAGAGGGTGTGAAGTGCTGCATTATCCCCATCCCAAAATCGCCTACGCGAACGACGAACGTACCAATTGGAGAGGTCGTCAATGAATCGTGCCAGAACGCTTCCGGCTTCTTGGGAATCGTAATTTGAGTAAGCCGAATCCACTGCGGCGATGAGCGAGTTAAGTTCGGAAAGAATCCAACGATCTAGAGTAGTTAATTCATAATCAGTATTTTGGAGATCAAAATTCGAAGCACTCGCATATAAAGAGAAGAAGGAAACGGTGTTCCAGTAAGTGAGCAAAGTTTTGCGGACGACATCCGTGATCGCATCATGACCTAATCTGCGCGCACTCCAAGGCGATCCGGCAGCCAACATGTACCAACGAACGGCATCAGCACCATGTCGTTCCATGAGAGAAACTGGCTCGAGAACATTTCCCAAATGCTTACTCATCTTTCGACCATCTTTATCCAGAATATGTCCCAGACAAAGAACTGATTCGAAGGAACTTTGATCGAAGACCAAAGTACCAATAGTCATCAAGGTGTAGAACCAGCCCCGAGTCTGGTCGATAGCTTCGGCGATGAAGTTTGCTGGGTAGGCCGCGTTAAATTTCTCTACTGAACCTTCTTTATGTGGATAGCCCCATTGCGCAAATGGCATGGCTCCGGAGTCATACCAACAGTCGATAACTTCCGGAACTCGAACCATGGGTGCCGAACATTCGGTGCATAGAAAGGTGATGTCATCTACAAAGGGACGATGTGGATCTGTTGTAGATAGTTCAGAGCCAGAAAGTGATCCCAATTCCGCCATGGATCCGACACAATAATCATGTCCGTTTTCGCAACGCCAAATCGGAAGGGGAGTACCCCAATATCGATTACGCGAAACTGCCCAGTCAATATTGTTATTTAGCCAATCGCCAAATCGTCCAGACTTGATGGTTTCTGGATGCCAATCTGTCTTCTGATTCTCTCGAAGGAGTGCAGATTTAATCGCGGTAGTTTTGATATACCAAGATGGTTGCGCGTAATAGATCAAGACCGTATGACAACGCCAGCAATGCGGATAAGAGTGTTCATATTGAACATGGCGAAAGAGTAATTCGCGGTTGCGTAAATCTCTGATGAGTAATTTATCGGCGTCTTTAAAGAACATGCCACCAACGAGATTTAAACTCTTGATAAAAGTTCCGTCTGGTGCGACTGGGTTTACGACTGGCAATCCATATTTGCGGCAAGTCAGTAAATCATCGGCGCCAAATGCCGGGGCTTGGTGAACTAAACCAGTTCCATCTTCGACGGTAACGTATTCCGCAAGAACCACGATGTGAGAATCAGGAATTTCGACAAGGTCAAAGGGCCGCGTGTACTTGCTATGTTCGAGATCGCGGCCAGAAAAACTGGCCAGGACTGTTCGATTCTCGCCTAATACCTGAGCCAAGTTGCTCGCAACGACCAGACGTTCAGTTCCAGTTTCGGTCGGGATTTCGATGACCTGATATTCAACTTCAGGATTAACGGCGATGGCGGTATTGGAAACCAAAGTCCATGGTGTTGTCGTCCAGACCAAGAAAGAGGCGCCCCATTGCGCCGCAGGCCCAGTGAGAACGGGAAATCTTACGAAGACCGAAGGGTCGGTTACCGTTTCGTACCCTTGGGCTAATTCATGATCCGATAATCCGGTGCCACAACGTGGGCAATATGGAGCTACTCGGTGGTCTTGGACCAGCAACCCCTTCTTCCAGATTTGTTGGAGTGACCACCAAACGCTTTCGACATATTCGCCAGACATCGTCCAGTAAGCTTCATCAAAGTCGACCCAAAAGCCCATCCGTTTTGTCATGGTTTCAAAGGCATCCACATGGCGTTGGACCGAAGCTCGGCAACGATCATTGAATTCGGCAATGCCATATTTTTCAATGTCGCCTTTGCCGTTAAATCCCAACTCTTTTTCGACGGCAATCTCTACCGGTAAGCCATGGCAGTCCCAGCCAGCCTTTCGGATAACTTGAGAACCCTTCATCGTGTGGTAGCGCGGGAAGAGATCCTTGAAGACTCGAGCTTCGATGTGATGAGTCCCGGGCATTCCATTGGCCGTAGGAGGGCCTTCATAGAACGTCCAACGCGGTGCGCCATCGCGATTGGCTACTGATTTTTGGAAAATTTCCTGGGTTTGCCAGAAATTAAGAATCTCATGCTCGGCTGCAGCAAGGTCGATATGGGGGGAGAGCGCTGAAAAAACAGTCATCTCTTGGTCCTTTCCTCCGGTAGCGATCGCATTTGGATCCTTGGAGGGGCGACTTTCGGCCGCGGTACCACCCACCTTGAATCACCCACAATTGGGCGATTCCACTCTCATTTTCGCGGCTGGTTCTACCTCGATTTCTCGACTCTTCCAGCGGTTCCGAGGTGATTGCCTCATCATTACCGTTGCGCGAAGGACTTAACCTTATCAAGAACGAAGTAATTGATGAGAATTAGTAGGAAATCGAGGAAAAAGGCGTTTCTACCAGTGAATCTGAAGGTCAGGTAGGGACTTTTAGGAGATAATCCAGCGTCCCTCAACTGAGTACCGAGGAATATTTGAGCCCACAAGAGTTGGCGCAAGTGGGGTAAAGGTTCTAGCCTGTGCGCCGCAAACGCGAGGAGTTCACGTGGTGACTAAGAAAGTAGCTGCAAGCGCTAGCAAGCGCGCGCCGAAACCGACGCAGACACCCACTAATCCGGCGAAGAGTAAGCCAGCAAAGAAGGTAGCTCCTTCGGCCGCGGCCAAATCTGCCGCTCCAAAATCGACGACGGTAAAAAAGAGTAATCCATCAAAGAAAGCCACTCCTGTCCTAACAAAGAAGGAAAATTCGGTAAAAGCATCAGTAAAGAAAGCAGTACCCTCCAAGAAAGTAGTTCCGCCTAAGAAATCTTCCTCTCCTGCCAAGAAAACGGCACCTGCAAAGAAAGTTGTCCCAGTGAAACAAGCTGTACCTGCTACAAAGATTCCCGCAACCAAGAGTCCCGCGACCAAAAGTTCTGAAAAGTTAAAAGCACCAGCCACCAAAGTAGTGGCGAAGAAAGAGAGTGCCCCAGCAAAAACTGCTGTTAAAGAGCGCTCGCCAAATATTGTTAAACCAACTCTTGCTAAACCTGCAAAGAAAAGCCCACCAAAAGCCTTCCCAGCAAAATTGCAGAGTACGACCACAGGCGATTCCACCACGATCACGGTGACGCCGCATGAAGTTAACTCCGGTCCTGAACCAATCATTGAAGAACGTCGGTTGGTGATGACTCCACCACCTCGACCAACAAAGTCAACAAAGAAGTCAACGCTCAAGCCCATTAAGTCTGCACCGGCCCCTTTGGTCGCCCAGCTGGGTGAGAATCCATGGACATCTGCTGAGTTGAAGGCAATGCGCGCTGAACTAGCCAAGGATTTAATCCGGCTGCAGAAAGAATTGGCTGAAGCCGAAAGTGAGATGCAAGATCTCATTAGCGCCGCAGGAGTTGGCGCCGGTGATGATCAAGCAGATGCCGGAACCAAAACTTTCGAGCGAGAACACGAAATGTCCTTGGTCTACAACGCGCGAGACATGGTCCTGCAGACCGAACGTGCGCTGGAGCGAATTGAAAATAAAACCTATGGTCGTTGCGAAGAATGTGGTAACTCGGTTGGTAAAGAGCGACTTCAGGTTTTCCCACGTGCCACTTTGTGCATGTCATGCAAGCAAAAAGAAGAACGCCGCTAGAGGTCGCTTCTCGTAAGCGATTTGCTCTTCTAGCATTTGTAGTTTTTCTCCTTGATGACTCAAGTAAGGCTCTTGCGATAGCCCTACTTCCAGATCACCCCATTAACGTCGTCGGATCTCTTCTACGATTGGATTTGAGGTTCAATTCGGGGGCCGCATTTAGTTTCGCCACCGATAAGACAGTTTTCCTCAGCGCCTTCGCGGTAGTGGTCGCAGGTGTCATTCTGATCTACATTCCCCGGGTAAGTCAGAAAGGTTGGGTCTTTGCTCTAGCTCTGCTTTTCGGTGGAATTGCCGGCAATCTTGCCGATCGCATTTTCCGGGCACCAGGTTTCTTGCGTGGTCAAGTCGTGGATTGGATTGAGATTCCGCACTGGCCCACTTTTAATGTGGCAGATACCTCTATTGTTATAGCTGCAATCATGACAATGTATTTAGCGGCTCGGAATATCAAACCCACGCCCCCTGAACTCAATAGTGGAAGTGGAGAGTAAATGAGCCCTCTTGAATCAGAACGTGAATTGAAGATTATTGCCATTCCAGAGGGTCTCGATCAAGACCGCGTGGACTCGGCGCTAGCCAGACTCCTTGGACTCTCTCGTTCGGTCATCGTCTCCCTTATTGAGGAGGGTGAAGTAACCAGAAATGGCAAGGCTTTGGGAAAGTCGGATCGACTTCACGAAAATGACCTGCTTGAAATCTTGATGCCAGCGCAAGCAAAACCTGCGACTCTCGTTTCCACTCCCATCGAGGGATTATCCGTGGTTTATAACGATGACCACATCATCGTTATCGACAAGCCAGCAGGGATTGCAGCTCACCCCAGTCCAGGATGGAGCGGAACGACTGTTATCGGTGCGATTATCGGCGCGGGATATAAAGTGGCGACTAGTGGGGCGGCCGAACGCCAAGGCGTGGTCCACCGACTCGATGTGGGTACGACCGGCTTGATGGTGGTAGCGAAAGATGAAATTTCATACAGCAGCCTTAAGCAGCAATTCCGCGACCGAACGGTTGAGAAGGTTTATCACGCTCTGGTCCAAGGCCGAATGGATCCCTCCGATGGGACGATTGATGCTCCTATCGATCGACACCCTCGTGAGGACTATCGATTTGCAGTAGTTGCCGATGGCAAGCCAAGCATCACTCATTACACAACGATGGAGCTATTCCCAGCAGTCAGTCTTTTAGAGATTCAATTGGAGACCGGACGAACTCATCAGATCAGAGTTCATTTTTCGGCGCTTCATCATCCACTTGTGGGGGATCTCACCTATGGAGCAGATCCCACAATTGCTCAACGCCTCGATATCACACGTCCATGGCTTCATGCGCGCGAGTTGCGATTCAAACACCCTGTGTCGGGTGAGGCGCTCGACTTTTTTGCCGACTACCCACTAGATCTGACACGCTCGTTGGAGACGCTAAACCGCAATGAACGCCGTCGGTGATTGTTAAGTAGTAATCTCGCTAACCGTGTCTGATTCGAAAAGCGCCAACTTTGCCCACCTTCATGTTCATACCGAATATTCCATGTTGGATGGTGCGGCGCGCGTTGAAGAATTAGTCAAAGAGGTAGCGCGGCAGGAAATGCCAGCCATAGCCATCACCGATCACGGAAATGTCTTCGGAGCCTTCGAATTCAACAAGCAAGCGCGAAAAGTAGGCGTGAAACCTATTATTGGAATTGAAGCATATGTCGCCCCAGAATCACGTTTTGTAAAAAAGCGAGTGAACTGGGCCAGCGGTGGCGAAGACGATGTATCCGGTGGCGGCGCATATACCCACATGACGTTACTCGCGGAAAATAACGAGGGACTAGCCAATTTATTTCGGCTCTCATCTCTTGCCTCTCTTGAAGGTTATTACTACAAGCCTCGAATGGATCGGGAACTTCTCGCTAAATATTCCAAGGGAATTATTGCCACGACAGGTTGCCCCGGTGGTGAAATTCAAACCAGATTGCGCATGGGTGCCTTCAAAGAGGCGAAACAAGCAGCAAGCGATTTTCGAGATATTTTCGGAGCTGAGAATTTTTTCCTGGAAATTATGGACCACGGAATCGAGATTGAAAATCGGGTTCGTGGCGATTTACTTAAACTTGGAAAAGAGATGCACCTTCCGCTGCTAGCAACAAATGATCTTCACTACACCAAGCATGAAGATTCCATTGCTCACGAAGCACTTCTCTGTGTTCAATCGGGTTCTACTTTGGCAGATCCAAAGCGATTCAAATTTGATAATGATGAGTTCTATCTGAAAACCGCGGCTCAAATGCGCACTCTCTTTGCTGATTTTCCAGAGAGTTGTGACAACACTTTATTGATTGCCGAACGTTGCGAAACCACGATGCGAGAAGGCGAAAACTTGCTTCCGCGATTTAGTGTTCCCGAGGGAGAGAGTGAAGATTCTTGGCTGCGAAGCCTTTCCCAAATTGGCCTTTCATCTCGGCTTGGCGGGGAGATCCCAGAGGAGTATCAAACTAGGCTAAATTACGAACTAGATGTCATGCTCAAAATGGGTTTCCCGGGTTACTTCCTTGTTGTTGCCGATTTATGTGCTCACGCAAGAGAAGTGGGAATTCGGGTAGGTCCTGGTCGAGGCTCTGCCGCTGGCTCTCTGGTTTCCTACGCCTTGGGTATAACTTCGTTAGATCCCATCGAGCATGGTCTCTTGTTCGAACGTTTCCTCAATCCAGAACGTATCTCCATGCCAGATATCGATTTGGATTTCGATGAGCGCAGGCGCAGCGAAATGATTCAGTATGCAACGTCAAAGTATGGCGAAGATCGAGTTGCCCAGATCATCACCTATGGAACTATCAAGTCAAAACAGGCGCTGAAAGATTCCACTCGCGTTTTGGGTTATCCATATGCGATTGGCGAGCGTTTAACAAAGGCTCTTCCTCCTTCTGTTATGGGCAAAGATATTTCACTCGCCGGAGTATTTGATGTGCAAAATGATCGGTACTCCGAAGCCGGAGAATTTCGCAGTATTTATGAATCCGAACCAGATGCCAAGCGCATTGTCGACACCGCACGAGGTTTGGAAGGGTTAAAACGCCAATGGGGAGTTCATGCGGCGGGAGTAATCCTCAGCAAGGAACCTTTACTCGATGTAATTCCGATTCATCGCCGAGAAGCTGATGGAGCAATCATCACCCAATTTGATATGGGAGCTTGTGAGTCCATTGGTTTGCTCAAAATGGATTTCTTGGGCCTGCGAAACTTATCCGTCATCGATGATTGCTTATTGAATATCAAGGCTAATCAAAATGTCGATTTGGATCTTTCTACGTTAACTCTCGACGACATAAAGACCTACGAACTTCTTGCCCGCGGTGACACGCTAGGAGTATTCCAACTTGATGGTGGACCAATGCGTGCTCTATTGCGACAAATGGTTCCCGATTCTTTTGCCGACATCTCCGCGGTTATCGCACTCTATCGACCTGGCCCCATGGGCGTTGATGCACATACGGACTATGCAGATCGAAAAAATAACCGTCAAAAAGTTGAACCTATTCATCCGGAATTAGAGATTCCGCTCGCAGAAATTCTTGGTGATACTTACGGTTTGATCGTTTACCAAGAGCAAGTGATGGCTATCGCGCAGAAGGTAGCTGGCTTCTCTCTCGGTCGCGCAGACTTATTGCGTAAGGCAATGGGAAAAAAGAATAAGGCGATTCTTGATAAAGAGTATGTGAATTTTGAAGAGGGAATGAAGGCAAATCATTTCTCCAAGGCTGCAATTGATAAATTATGGGAGACCTTGATTCCGTTCTCTGACTATGCGTTTAACCGAGCTCATAGCGCTGGGTATGGATTAGTTTCCTATTGGACCGCTTATCTAAAGGCGAACTTTCCTACCGAATACATGGCTGCTCTCCTCACCAGTGTTAGGGACGATAAAGATAAGAGCGCCCTCTATCTCAATGAGGCGCGACGAATGGGAATTAAAGTGCTGCCCCCGGATGTCAATGAATCTGATTCGAATTACACACCACTTGGTGCCGACATTCGCTTTGGACTAACCGCGATTAGAAATATCGGTGAGAATGTTGTCGCCTCGATAACCGCTCAGCGAAAAGCAAAGGGAAGGTACACCTCTTTTGGCGACTTTCTGGCAAAAGTTGATGCTCAGGTTTGCAATAAGAAAACTATAGAGTCGTTAATTAAAGCGGGGGCTTTTGATTCGCTGAACCATTCGCGTAAGGGCTTGATGATGGTTTATCTCGAAGCATTGGATTCAGTTATTGAAGCCAAGCGCGCCGAGGCGATTGGACAATTCGATCTCTTTGGTTCAGGGGGAGTTGAAGCCGCTTCCACTATTTCTGGAGTTGAGCTCACCGTCCCGGATTCGGAGTGGGAGAAAAGTCTTTTGCTCAGTTATGAGCGAGAGATGTTAGGGCTCTATGTATCGGACCATCCGCTTTTTGGAGTGGAACATATTTTGCGAGCCGCAGTAGATATTCCCATTAGCGCTCTCACTGATGATGGGGTCTCGCACGACCAGATTGTGACCATCGGTGGTTTGATAACTCAGATTCAACGTAAGGTCTCCAAGCAGGGTACATCCTGGGCTATCGTCACCATCGAAGATTTGGAAGGCGCAATTGATGCCAACTTTTTCTCGAAAACCTATGAACAATTTGCCATGCAACTGCAAGAAGATCGTGTTGTGCTCCTTCGTGGTCGGATAGATAAACGTGAAGAGCAGGTTCGATTCACTGCCATGGAGTTATCGGTTCCCGATGTAAATCAAGTTCCTACTGGACCGCTTGTTATCTCACTAGACACAGCCCGATGCACACCACCGGTTGTCGAACGGATGAAAGAGATTCTACGCACCCATCCAGGGCCTCGCGAAGTGCATCTCAAATTGAGCGAAGGTCCAAAGAGCATGGTCATGAAGCTCGATGATGGTCTGCGAGTAACAGCCTCTCCAAGCCTGAGCGCTGATCTCAAATCCGTTCTCGGTCCGGATTGCTTGGTCTGACCTGCCCAAGCCCGCCCACCTTGTGGGTAAAAATAGGACCCCTCGCGCTTTTGCATACCTCTAGAATTGAGCAGTGAGCGAATTCCCCATCCGAACCGTTGATTTTCGTGGTCAGAAGTTCTCCAAGACCCAGTATCAGGCAGCCCTTCCGCGTGCCGAGATGGATGTAAATGCCGCCGTTCTTGCCATTGAACCAATCCTGAATCGAGTTCGAACCGGCTCTGAATCTGATTTGCTGGAACTGTGTTCAGAATTTGACGGGGTTCGCCCGCAATCTATTCGAGTGCCAGAAGCTGAAATTCTTCGAGCCTTAGATCAATTGGACCCTCAAGTTCGCTTGGCATTAGAAGAGGCGATTAAGCGAATTACCAAGGTCCATGCCGATCAAGTCCGTGGGGAGACCTTTACCGAGGTTGTTCCAGGCGGTGAAGTAACTCAGCGTTGGATACCGGTGGATCGAGTGGGGCTTTATGTTCCAGGAGGTCGTGCGGTCTATCCAAGTTCTGTCATTATGAATGTCGTTCCGGCCCAAATTGCTCGAGTGCCAAGTATCGCTGTCGCATCACCACCACAACTCGACAATCATGGTTTGCCTAATGCAACAATTTTGGCAACGTGTGCTCTTCTTGGAATCACCGAGGTCTATGCCATTGGTGGCGCTCAAGCCATTGCGATGTTCGCCTATGGCGTCGATGGGGTTTGCGAAAGCGTCGACATGGTTACTGGGCCAGGGAATATTTACGTCGCAGCCGCCAAGCGTGCACTCCGCGGAAAAATCGGCATCGATTCTGAGGCTGGCCCAACTGAAGTGATGGTTTTTGCAGATGCCACAGCAATTGCTGGAGATGTCGCCGCTGACTTAATCAGCCAAGCAGAGCACGACACGATTGCGGCAGCAGTGCTCGTTACAGATTCTTTGGAACTTGCTAGTGCGGTTCGTAGCGAGTTAGCTACTCGGATTGCTCGTACTCGTCACTCCGATCGGATTCACTCTGCCTTGACCGGCCAGCAATCAGCCATCGTTCTCGTCGATTCTTTGGCACAAGGACTGGAAGTAGTAAATGCCTATGCAGCTGAGCATTTAGAACTATTAGTGGCTAATCCAGTTGAGGTGTCACTATCGATTCGCAATGCGGGTGCAGTCTTCCTAGGTCGTTTCTCTCCGGTCTCGCTAGGTGACTATTCGGCAGGATCAAATCACGTTCTTCCCACTGGTGGGTGCGCTTGTCACTCCAGTGGTTTATCGGTACAAAGTTTTCTACGAGGATTGACTTTCATTAATTATTCTCACGGGGCATTTACCGATATTGCCTCCAACGTTGTCACACTTGCCAACGCTGAAGACTTACCAGCTCACGGCGAGGCGATTACTGCGCGGTTTGAAGAATGACGACGTGGCCTCAGTGGCTACCAATTCGGGAAGATTTGCAATCACTCTCCCCTTATGGCGCGCCTCAAATTGAGAATGTCATTCACCTCAATACCAATGAAAATCCTTATTCGTTGCCACCTGAAGTTGCGCAGGCAATTCTGCACCGAGTAACTGAAGTTGTCTCATCGCTCAATCGTTATCCCGATCGAGATGCGGTTCGATTGCGAACTTCGTTGGCTGAATATGTAAATTCTCTTTCTGGAACGCAATTCTCATCGGTGAATATTTGGGCTGCAAATGGCAGCAATGAAGTCTTGCAAACCTTGCTTTTGGCTTGCGGTGGTGAATCCAGTCAAGCGTTGGGATTCACTCCTTCTTACTCAGTCCACCCGCTTATCGCCCGCATTACTCGAACTCCTTGGAGCGAGGGTTTTCGAGGAGATAGTTTTGAACTTGATGTTATAGATGCGATCGATCAAGTTCGCCGGAAACTTCCCAAAATTATTTTCATAACAACTCCAAATAATCCCTCGGGAACGGTGACCAAATTTGCCGACATCGAGGCCTTAGCTAAAGTGGCCTTAGAAAATGGGGCTTTACTAGTAGTCGATGAGGCTTATCAAGAGTTCTCAGAAGAGCCGTCGGCAGTGAGGCTCTTGGAAAAATATCCAAATATCGTCATTACTCGAACCATGTCTAAGGCTTTTGCTTTTGCGGGAGCTCGCGTTGGCTACCTTGTTGCAAGGCCTGAGGTCATTAATGCCATGTTAATCGCAAGGCTTCCTTATCACTTGAGCACCTTGACTCAAGCCGTTGCTGAAGTTGCCATCGAACACAGAGAATTGCTGCAAGCTGAAGTTAGAGCTTTAGTTTCGGAGCGAAATCGAGTCGCGATTGAACTGGAAAAGAGTGGACTGACAGTTCTACCCAGCGGTGCCAACTTTTTACTATTCACCGGATTTTCCTCAACTTCTGAACAATTATGGCGGAAGTTCTTGGATGCCGGAGTACTCATTCGGGATGTCGGATTGAAGGGCTATTTACGGGTAACCATTGGGACTTCCGAAGAGAATGACCGTTTTTTATCGGTCCTGCACCAGGTTAAGTAATAATGAGCGGTGGGGCGATGATCGGGGTCGTTCGGCGTTCAATTAAAGAAATGAGATGAGATGAGAACAGCACGCGTGGTTCGGGAGACTAAAGAATCCTCCGTTGATGTGCACTTGAATCTGGATGGATCAGGAACAATTTCGGTTGATACCGGAGTTCCTTTTTTTGATCATATGCTCTCTCAGCTCGGTAAGCACGCAGGTTTTGATCTTGCAGTCGTAACCAAAGGTGATGTTGCTGTCGATTCTCACCACACCGTCGAAGACACATCTCTGGCTTTTGGCCAGGCGCTACGCGAGGCGTTAGGCGACAAAGCCGGGATTCGCAGATTTGGTGATGCCATGGTTCCGTTGGATGAAGTTCTCGTTCAGGCCGCAGTTGATCTATCAGGTAGGCCATATTTGGTTCATCGCCAACCTGAAATAGTGGAATTAATTGGAACCTTTGACACCACATTGGGTCGTCATATTTGGGAATCAATTGTCGCCGAAGCTCGGATTGCCCTTCATGTGCGAGTTCTCGAAGGTCGAAATGCCCACCATGTTTTTGAAGCGCAATTTAAGGCAGTGGCTCGAGCACTTCGTGAGGCAGTTTCCCTGGATGCTCGGGTTTCCGGAATTCCATCTACTAAGGGCGTTCTTTGATAGCGATTTTAGATTACGGTTCTGGCAATCTTCGCTCGGCCGAGAGGGCCTTTGCCCTCGCTACTTCTGACGTTGTTGTTACATCGGATCCTGAAATTTGCTTGCGTGCTGATGGTTTAGTTGTCCCAGGAGTAGGGGCATTTGGCGCATGCATGGATCAACTCTTAGCTATAAAAGGCGATGAAATTATTTCTGCCCGTATTGCTCAAGCGAAAAAAGTCTTTGGGATCTGCGTGGGAATGCAGATTATGTTTGCTTTGGGAAGTGAAAAAGACGCAGGCTCAGGTCTTGCTATCTGGCCAGGAAGCGTGGACAAAATCGCTGCTCCGATTCTGCCCCACATAGGTTGGAACACCGTTACCCCTGGTGAAGGGTCGAAACTTTTCGCTGGAATTTCCGACCAGTCTTTTTACTTCGTTCATAGCTATGCGGCCCATGCACCCGTAGCCAACGCCACTAATACCTACTGCAATTACGGTGAAGATTTCTTGGCCGCAGTTGAAACACCCCTCGTTGTCGCGACACAGTTTCATCCAGAAAAAAGTGGTGCGGCAGGTGCCAAACTGATTAAGAATTGGGTTGAATCGCTATGAGTTCCTTTACCTGCCTTGAATTATTGCCAGCCATCGATGTGAAGGATGGTCGTGCCGTTCGATTGGTACAGGGCGAGTTAGCCCAAGAGAGTCGTTATGGGGCTCCTATGGAAGTGGCACAGGAGTTCGTTAAGGCTGGCGCGGAATGGATTCACTTGGTTGATCTCGACGCCGCCTTCGGACTGGGAAGTAATTTCGATTTGCTTGCAGAAGTCATTGCCTCTGTCGATATTAAAGTTGAACTTTCTGGCGGAATCAGGGATGACGATTCCCTGCGCCGGGCACTTTCCACCGGATGTAAACGAGTCAACCTAGGAACCGCAGCGCTAGAAAATCCGGAATGGACTGCCCGAGTTATTGGCGAGTTTGGCGACCGAATTGCAGTTGGTTTAGATGTTCGAGGACATGTGTTGGCAGCGCGAGGTTGGACTAAAGAGGGCGGCGATCTTTTCGAAACGCTTGAGCGTTTGGACCGCGATGGTTGTGCTCGTTATATCGTCACGGACGTAACGAAAGATGGAACTCTTACTGGCCCCAATTTAGAACTTTTGAAATCAGTGTGCGAGGTTACCGACCGTCCCGTAGTAGCAAGTGGCGGGGTTTCAACTTTGGCTGATCTTCGTGCACTTCGTGAATTATCTGGCATCGGAGTAGAGGGTGCGATTGTCGGTAAAGCACTATATGCCGGAGCTTTTACATTAGAGAGCGCATTGGAAGTGAGTGCGCGATGACACTTGCCAAACGGATAATCCCTTGCCTCGATGTTTCTGGCGGCAGAGTCGTTAAAGGAATTAATTTCAAAAATTTGGTGGACGCTGGAGATCCGGTCGAGTTAGCCAAGATTTACGGCGACGAAGGAGCTGATGAATTAACTTTCCTCGACATCTCAGCAAGCGTGGAAGATCGAAAAACCACGTTGGATATTGTGCGACAAACAGCTGAGCAAGTATTTATCCCATTGACAGTCGGTGGTGGAATCAGATCCGCAGATGATGTAAACGTCCTCTTGCGAAGTGGCGCAGATAAGGTCTCAGTCAATACTGCGGCAATCGCCCGCCCAGAGTTAATAAACGAAATTGCCGATCGTTTTGGCAATCAGGTTCTTGTTCTGTCGGTAGATGCTCGGCGCGGTCGAACCCCCTCTGGTTTTGAAATCACTACTCATGGCGGCCGACAAGGAACTGAGATTGATGCGTTGGCGTGGATTGAAGAGGCAATCGCGCGAGGTGTAGGAGAAATTTTGCTTAATTCGATGGATGCAGATGGCACCAGGGCAGGTTATGACCTAGAAATGCTTCGAAGGGTTCGAGAAATATCAGAGGTGCCGATTATTGCCAGCGGGGGAGCCGGGTCTATTGAGGATTTTGCGCATGCCCTAAATGCGGGAGCCGATGCCCTCTTAGCGGCTAGCGTTTTTCACTTCGGAATCCATCGGATTTCAGATGTTAAAAGGTATTTGTTCGAACAAGGATTCTCGGTCCGCCAATAAAGCCAAGTAAGGCAGAATGTCTCCGTGAACTCCTCTGATACCGCCTCCGTAATCCCAGCTGAAATTTCGAACCATTTTGATAGTGGCACTTTGGTTGCGGCGATTGCCCAGGATTGGCAAAACGGTGAAGTGCTTATGATGGCGTGGATGAATCGTCAGGCGCTCGAGGCAACTCTTGAAACGGGGCGAGGTACTTACTGGAGCCGCAGCCGTAGCCAACTTTGGATAAAAGGTGAAAGTTCTGGTCATCATCAAATTGTGAAGAAAATTTCTTATGACTGTGATGGCGATGCGATTCTCCTACAGGTAGATCAGATGGGGGCAGCCTGTCATACCGGAGAGCGAAGTTGTTTTCTCTCTGAACTGAGCTTCATCGCCAACAACTCGGAGGAATCTGGGCGGGCAACATGATGGATCTCAATCAATTTAGGGAATACGCGCGCGATTTCAATGTGATTCCGGTTTGGCGCAAATTTCTCGCCGATAGCGAGACGCCGCTAACTCTTTACCGCAAACTTTGTGGCGAACGCTCCGGAACTTTTCTTCTCGAATCGGCTGAACATGGCGGGGTCTGGTCGCGCTATTCCTTCATTGGCGTCAACAGTGAGGCCACGCTCACCGAAGTACAAGGGCAAGCGCGTTGGGAAGGCGTTCGACCGGCTGGTGCGCCCGAAGGGATCGATCCTCTTGAAGCACTTCGAATTTCTTCGTCACATTTGCGCTCGCCAAAGATTGATGATTTGCCCCCGCTCACTGGTGGCTTAGTTGGCTATCTGGGCTACGAGGTTGTTCGACGACTGGAAAAAATAACGCCTCAGGCTATTTCGGATGTGGCACTACCCGAATTGGCTTTTATGCTGACTTCGGATTTAGCCGTCTTTGACCACTTTGATGGAACCATAACTTTGATTTCCAATGCCATTAATTGGGATGGCAGCAGCGATCGAATTGACGAAGCTTTTAATTCCTGCCAGACCCGACTAGATGTCATGCAAAAAATGTTGACAGAACCTAACATTGCTAAGGTCTCGGAACTTCAGGAAAAAATTGAACCCGCCTTTTCTCGAAATATGACTTCGCAGGATTATGAACTTCGCGTCGAGGAGATAAAGGAAGAGATTCGATCTGGAGAGGCCTTCCAAGTTGTGCTCTCGCAGCGATTCACGATGGAATGCATGGCAGATGCGTTGGATGTTTATCGAATGTTGCGCCTTAATAATCCAAGCCCGTATATGTATTTACTTCGATTTTCTGGTGGTTTGGAGATCGTTGGGTCAAGTCCTGAAGCTTTGGTCAAGGTCAATGGCAAGGAAATAATGATTCACCCCATCGCTGGAACTAGACCACGATCAGATGATCCAGAAATTGACCAACGAAACGGTGAAGAGTTACTGGCCGATCCCAAGGAGCGAGCCGAGCACCTAATGTTGGTCGATCTCGGACGAAATGACTTGGGTCGTGTCAGCGCATCCGGATCTGTTGAAGTCGTTGAATTCATGCATATTGAACGTTATTCGCATGTTATGCATATCGTTTCGACGGTAACTAGCCAACTTGCGCAAGAGCGCTCTCCAATCGACGCACTTTTTTCGGTTTTTCCAGCAGGTACTCTCTCGGGCGCACCCAAGCCACGCGCAATGCAAATCATTGAGGATAAAGAGCCTACGAGACGCGGTATTTATGGTGGCACCATCGGGTACATCGACTTTGCTGGAAATATCGATACGTGCATTGCTATCCGTACCGCAGTAATAAAAGATGGCATTGCTCAAGTTCAAGCTGGCGCCGGCATAGTCGCCGATAGTGTTCCAGAGACCGAGAATCAAGAATGCCTGAATAAGGCAGCCGCGGTTCTTGGCGCCATTGCTCAGGCTAACCAATTGAAAACGTTATGAACTCCTCTGAGATGCTGGCACTTGTCATTTCTATCTTTGTTGTACTTTTTTTAGTCTTTTTCATCAGTCGAGGTTTTCGTTCGCTCAAGCGAAATTCAGAAACCAAGAAAAACTCGAAATCTCATAAATACGACCGGCATCATCGTTCAGCTTGGTCGGTGCTCAACGAAGGTGAAGATCCCACATTATGAAGTCGGTCCTAGAATCAATAATCGAAGGTGTTTTGGAAGATGTTGAATCTCGCCAAATCCCCATTAGTTCACTTCGGGAAAAGTTGTCCGAGGCGGTACCAGTACGAGATGCCTACAGCGCCCTGGGTCGAGATCAACTTTCCCTTATCGCCGAAGTGAAACGTGCCTCCCCAAGTAAAGGATCCCTTGCTGAGATTGCAGATCCTGTTGTTTTGGCAAAAGAGTACGAGTCCGGTGGGGTTCAAGTAATTAGTGTTCTCACCGAAGCGCGAAGATTTAAGGGTTCAATTGCTGACTTTGAGGCAGTTCGAAAATCAGCACAGATCCCGTTGCTTCGAAAAGATTTTATTGTCACCGAGTATCAAGTCATCGAAACTCGGGTCCTCGGAGCGGATCTACTCCTTTTGATTGTTGCAGGTCTGGTTGATTCACAACTTCGCGATTTCTACCAATTGGCCACGGAACTCGGAATGAATGTCCTGGTAGAAGTTCACGATGAAGCTGAGATTGAGCGGGCGCTCTCAATCTCGCCAAGAATTATTGGAGTTAATTCCCGAAATCTTAAAACTCTCGCCGTCGATCCCAACGCATTCTCTAGGCTCCTGCCGCTCATTCCGCCATCGATTCTTCGAGTGGCAGAGTCTGGAATTTCGACTAGGGAGCAGGTGCTCGAGATTGAAAAACTCGGTGGCGATGCCATTTTGGTCGGTGAATCTCTGGTGACTTCAGGAAACGCGCAGGAGGGAATCTTGCGGTTAATGGGCAGGTAAGCGCGCCCTCAAAATTTTCTAAATGTCGGAGTTGTCACGCACCCCATAAACTAAGGGGAACATTTCTTGGAGGATCATGAGTATTAGTACGCCGCAAGCAGAACAGATTTTGGGACACTTTGGCCCCTTTGGTGGTCGCTTTGTTCCCGAAGCGCTAATTTCTGCGCTGGATGAACTTGAAGCTGCCCACCTGTCGGCTCAACACGATCCGGCATTTCAGGCCCAACTTATGGAACTTCACCGAAGCTACACCGGCAGACCGAGCATCGTTACCGAGGCTGCGAGATTTGCTGAGCACGCTGGCGGGGTGCAGATTCTCCTAAAGCGAGAAGACCTTAATCACACAGGTAGTCACAAGATCAACAATGTCCTTGGACAAGCCTTACTGACCAAGAGGATGGGCAAAAAACGCATCATTGCAGAGACCGGGGCAGGACAACATGGGGTCGCTTCAGCGACCGCGGCTGCGCTTATGGGGCTGGAATGTGTTGTTTATATGGGCGAAGAGGACACAAAACGACAATCACTTAATGTCGCACGAATGAAGTTACTGGGCGCCGAAGTGATCCCCGTGACTCAAGGCTCGAAAACTCTTAAAGATGCCATCAATGAGGCAATGCGAGATTGGGTCACCAATGTAGAAACCACGCATTACCTCTTAGGCACTGTCGCTGGTCCACACCCGTTTCCTACGATGGTCCGTGATTTCCATCGCATTATTGGCGTCGAAGCCAGAGCCCAAGTTTTGGAATTAACGGGAAACTTGCCTGATGTTGTTATGGCTTGTGTTGGCGGCGGGTCAAATGCGATCGGAATTTTCCACCCGTTCATAGATGATGCTGATGTCAGGTTGATCGGTCTGGAAGCTGGCGGTCGGGGAGTAGAAACCGGACTTCATGCTGCCACCATCACAGGAGGCACCAAAGGAGTTCTCCACGGAACCCGCTCTTATGTTTTACAAGATGCAAATGGACAAACGATCGAATCTCATTCCATCTCAGCTGGATTGGACTACCCCGGCGTCGGTCCTGAGCATGCTTATCTTCATGACATTGGCCGAGCCGAATATCGTGCGATCACCGATGATCAGGCGATGGCTGCATTCGCCATCATGTGTCGAACTGAAGGGATAATTCCCGCAATCGAAACTGCTCATGCATTGGCCGGAGCGATTCAAGTGGGAAATGAGTTAGCCCAGTCAGGCAAGAAAGATTCAGTAATCCTGGTAAACCTTTCAGGTAGAGGCGACAAGGACGTTCAAACGGCAGCCGAATATTTTGGAATTGAACTATGAGCACGGCCCTCGAAAATCTTTTCGAGGCTCTGAAGAGTCAAGACCGCGCCGCATTGATTGGTTATATCCCATCTGGTTTTCCCAGCAAAGAAAAGTGTTTTGAAGTTATCAAAGCAATGGTTGATGGTGGCGTAGATGCCATCGAGATCGGCTTTCCTTATAGCGATCCAGTAATGGATGGCCCCATTATTCAAGCGGCAGCCGATATTTCATTAAAAGCTGGAACGGGTGCGGCAGATGTATTCCAGACCTTGGCCTATGCCACAAGTCTTGGCGTTCCTGCGGTTGTTATGACTTATTGGAATCCCATTGAAAGATATGGGGTGGCGAAGTTCGCAACAGAATTGGCGCGCAATGGTGGTTCTGGCGTTATTACGCCGGACCTAACCATTGAAGAGTCCACGGAATGGGAGCAAGCTTGCGCTGAGAATGGAATAAATCGCATTTATGTTGTGGCGCCAAGCACGAGTGAAGATCGCCTACCGAAAGTTACCTCCCAATGCTCCGGTTTTGTTTATGCCGCAAGCCTGATGGGAGTGACAGGTACTAGAACCTCAGTCTCCAGCGGAGCCAAGGATCTTGTGGCCAAGGTGCGAGCCACTACGGGCACGCCGGTCTCGGTTGGTCTTGGAGTATCGACACAAAACCAGGCAGCAGAGGTCGCCGAATATGCAGATGGGGTCATTGTAGGTTCGGCATTTATTCGATTGGTCCTCGAATCGGCAGATTTTGCGACATCATTAGTTGAGGTGAGAGCCCTGGCGGCTGAGTTAGCGCTGGGAGTTCGGCGAAAGCAGGCTTAATCGGTCACAGTTCACGGTAAGTTTGGGCTCTGTATTTGTTACTACTATTTATCGAACGCGAATTTCATATCTCGGAGTAAAGAGGAGAAGCACCATGGCGACACTGAAAAAGAATGGCGGCGAAAAAGGAACCAAAGCCTTAGTTATTGGCATGGTGGTTTTCGTAGTTCTCGTTGGGGTCGTCTTCTCCATTACGACAAAAATCTCTGCCGCTAAGGTGAATATTCCTTCGTCAGTTTCTAAAGCAGATGGTTATGGCATTGTTTTTAATGCTGCGAAGAAACCTGTAATCGACATTTGGGAAGATTTCCAATGCCCGATCTGCCAGCGCTTTGAAGCAATCAACAATTCTTATTTGAACTCGGTTGTCCGCGAAGGAAAAGCCAAGGTTGTCTTCCACACGATGTCCTTTATTGGACCTGAGTCAGTGTTGGCCGCCGCCGCCGGTGCTTGTGCTGCCGACCAAGGAAAATTCTTAGAGATGCACTCTGTGCTCTATCAAAATCAAGCGGCGACTGAAAACTCGGGAACCTGGACTAATCCAACACTCATCCTTATGGGCGCAGGCGCTGGAATTACCAGCAAGAGTTATGCCGACTGTGTGAACAGCGGCAAGTATGTCAATTGGACGAAGAACATCGAGACCGATGCCTCCAAGCACAATGTCACTGCCACTCCAACCGTTTTTGTTAATGGCAAAGAATTGAATCGAAATACGCAGTACATGGATGCCGCTGCCTTCAAAGCTGCCCTCGCGGCAGGTGGCGTTAAGTAGTAGATGAAAACCTTCATCCCGACTCCGAACTTCTCGGCAGTCGGGATAGGCCCTTTCACGATTCACCTCTATGCCTTAGTGATTTTGCTAGGAATCGTGGTCGCAATATCAGTCGGAAGAGTTCGATATCGCGAACGCGGGGGAGATCCAGAAACAATTTTCGATGTTGCCCTCTGGGCGGTGCCTGCCGGTGTTATTGGTGGAAGGCTTTATCACGTCATAACTTCGCCAGATAATTATTTTGGTAAAAACGGAAAACCTCTAGATGCGCTAAAAATATGGCAAGGTGGCATGGGAATCTGGGGCGCAATTGCCCTCGGATCACTTGTGGCTTTTATTCGTTTTCGTAAAGTAGCCCCACAGTCATCTTTTGCACTTTTTGCCGATTCCTTAGCCCCAGGAATTCTTTTTGCCCAAGCCATCGGCAGATGGGGTAATTGGTTTAATGGCGAACTTTTCGGTTCACCGAGCACTTTGCCATGGGCGCTGAAAATTCCAGCAAATTTGAGACCGCTGGGTTATGAAAATTTTGCGACGTACCACCCAACTTTTCTCTATGAATCGCTCTGGACGTTGGCGGCCGGCCTTGCCTTGATCTATCTGCCATTTTTTAAAAGTCGAGAGCGAAGTTATCCCGGGTTAATTTTCATTTCCTACATTTTCATGTACTGCCTTGGTCGAATTTGGATCGAAGCCCTTCGCATCGACCAGGCACACCATATTTGGGGTCTGCGGTTAAATATTTGGGTGGCGTTGCTTGGGATTTTGGCATCAGGGGGAACACTTATTCTCCGAATGGTGAGACCTTTGCCGAAGAAAGGGCCACCTACGAACGGCTAGAATCCGAGCATGGCTCTGGAAGATGTGTATCGTCGCAATATTCACCATAAGGTTCACAAAGCAGGTTGGTTGCGCGCTGCCGTACTGGGAGCTAATGATGGCTTAGTTGCAACTGCCAGCTTGATGATTGGTGTCTCAGCCGCAAAAGGTGGAAGTTTCCTGGTTACTGCAGGTGCCGCTGGAATAGCCGCTGGAGCGATGTCGATGGCAGTCGGGGAGTACATCTCTGTTCGATCCCAGACAGATATTGAAAATTCGGATCGCGCCTTAGAAATTCAACATTTGGAGATGGATCCTGAAGGGGAGTTGGAAGAGCTAACCCAGATCTATGTTAATAGGGGTCTGGAACCTGAACTTGCTCGAACTGTGGCTCTGAAAATGCATGAACGGGATGCGCTAGAAGCTCACTTACGGGATGAACTGGGTCAATTTGAGCACACCAAGGCCCGTCCAGTACAGGCATCGGTTGCCTCTGCAATTAGCTACACAGTTGGCGGGCTCGTTCCCTTTCTCGGCGCTTTGGCCCCGAGCTTAGGTACCAAAGTTGCCAGTATCGTCGTCTTTACGCTCGTAGGGTTGACGGGTACCGGATTGATCTCCTCGAGGCTGGCAGGTTCATCGCCACTGAAGACCACCCTTCGAATTTTGATTGGTGGTTCGCTGGGTATGGCAATCACCGCCGGGATAGGTTCGTTGGTTCATCTCTCGGGTATCTAGTTGCTACGATTTCGCTCTTGTCTTTCGTGAGAATTCATTCTCGCGAAGGATTGTTTATATGCAATCAAGCCAGTTGGGCCATCGTCGTCCCGACCGTTCGTAAGGAGCGATCGTGACACTTTTTAGCACTGTGCCCTCGGCTCAAGGTCTCTATGACCCACGTCAGGAACATGACTCTTGCGGCGTTGCCATGATTGCGACCTTGAATAAGCAACCAAATCACGAGATTGTCGCGCAGGCGCTCACCGCGTTACGCAATTTGGAGCACCGTGGCGCATCAGGTGCCGAACCTGATAGTGGCGATGGCGCCGGAATTTTGATCTGTATTCCCGATGGCTTTTATCGTGCAATTCTTAATTTCCAACTCCCAGAACCTAGTTCCTACGCAACCGGAATTGGCTTCCTTGACCCAACTTTTCTTGATAAAGATCGTCTGAATACGATCGCGACTGAAGAAGGCTTAACCATCCTCGGCTGGCGCCAACTTCCCACCAATGCGATTTCACTAGGAGCCACCGCACTTTCGGTCATGCCCAAGTTTGAGCAGATTTTTATTGCAGGCAAAAATGGTGAAAGCGATCTTGACTTAGATCGTTTGGCTTTTTGCTTCCGCAAGCGGATAGAACACGATTATCCAGTTTATTTTTCATCGCTCTCCTCTCGAACCATTGTTTACAAAGGGATGCTCACCACCGGTCAACTCGAGGAATTTTTCCCTGACCTTTCTGATGCTCGCGTTATCTCACCTCTGGCTTTGGTTCACTCCCGCTTTTCAACAAATACTTTTCCTTCTTGGCCGCTTGCTCATCCATATCGGTTTATCGCCCACAATGGCGAAATCAATACCGTAAAGGGCAATCGAAATTGGATGCGCGCTCGCGAAGCTCTGCTTGCCAGTGATCTCATTCCCGGAGATCTCTCTAGGCTCTTTCCTATCGTGGATAACTCAGGAAGCGACACCGCCTCTTTTGATGAAGTCCTGGAACTGCTCTATCTCGGTGGTCGGTCGTTGCCACATTCAATTCTCATGATGATCCCCGAAGCGTGGGAAAACCATGCCACGATGCCACAGGCACGTCGCGACTTTTACGCATTCCATTCTTCGATGATGGAACCGTGGGATGGTCCTGCGTGTGTGACATTTACGGATGGCCGCCAAGTGGGCGCGGTTCTCGATCGAAACGGTTTACGTCCATCTCGATTCTGGGTGACGAAATCTGGCTTAGTTGTTCTTGCCAGCGAGGTAGGAGTACTTGATTTTCCAGCCGAAGAAATTGCCCGTAAAGGTCGACTGCAACCAGGCAAGATGTTCCTCGTTGATATTGAACAAGGTCGAATCATTGAAGATGAAGAGATAAAGAACGAACTTGCCAATGCCGCGCCATATGGCGAATGGCTCCATAGCGGAATCGTTCGATTGGCGGACCTGCCTGCTCGCGAACATATTGTTTATCCGCACTCCTCGGTCATTCGCCGCCAACGAGCATTTGGCTATACCGAAGAAGAACTTCGGATCATCGTTACTCCGATGGCCAAGAATGGCGCCGAGCCTCTCGGTTCTATGGGAACCGACACCCCGATTGCAGCGCTCTCGGCTAAACCTCGATTGCTCTTTGATTACTTCACCCAACTTTTTGCTCAGGTCACCAATCCACCTCTGGATGCCATTCGGGAAGAATTAGTTACAAGTTTGGGTGGAACCATCGGCCCCGAACACAATCTCCTCGATCCTGGACCATCCTCCTGTCGTCAAATCTCGTTGGATTTTCCGGTCATTGATAATGATGAACTTGCCAAAATCATTCACGTCAACGCCGATGGCGATCATCCCGGTTTTGCAGCTCACATTGTTCGCGGGCTATTCCCGGTTCTTGGCGGCGGCGAAGCGCTGAAAGAGCGTTTGGCGGAAATTCGCAGTGAAGTCTCACAAGCCATTAAAGATGGTGCGCGAATCATCGTACTTTCCGATCGCGACGGCGATTCTGAGAGCGCGCCAATTCCATCTTTGCTTTTGACTTCCGCAGTTCATCACCATCTCATCAGGGAGAAGACTCGAACCAAAGTTGGATTAGTTGTTGAGACAGGTGAAGTTCGCGAAGTTCACCACGTTGCACTTCTCGTTGGATTTGGCGCAGCAGCTATTAATCCTTACCTTGCCATGGAGAGCGCTGAGGACTTGGTCCGTCAAGGAGTCATCACCGGAATCACTCCGGAAAAGGCCGTTGCCAATCTGATTAAGTCATTGGTGAAAAGGGTTGTTGATGATGTTGAACGAGCACAGGAATATCAACTACGTATCGTTTTACCCCACGTCGCAGCAATGATTTCTGTCGGCATGGGAATTTTAT
>CAIMZW010000058.1 GCA_903846075.1 uncultured Actinomycetes bacterium | reverse complement strand
TTCGCCACTAATCCACCCCGAAGGGCTTCATCGTTCGACTTGCATGTGTTAAGCACGCCGCCAGCGTTCGTCCTGAGCCAGGATCAAACTCTCCATAGAAAGTTGTGATCTGGCAAAAAACAAAACTAGCGTTTATAGCTATTTCGTTTTACCAATTGTTTTTGTTTTGTACTCATCCGAAAATGAAAATACAAAGGAATTTGAACCTCTATGAGGTTCGATTGGCATTCATTTTTGCACGTTGTTGAGTTCTCAAGGTACGTATGCGCTCCGAGCGCGAAACTTACGCTTCGTTTTCAGGGCAGACTGACAAACCTAGTGCAGTGCACGCAGAAGGTCAATTCCGCGAGATAACACTGGATTTGTTAGCTTTATTAGTTTTTCAAGTCTTGCTTTACTGGCTTTTTATCACCAGTCCGTCGGCATTCGGCCTTCACAGTCCGTTGTCATGCGCGAGGTAGAAAGATAACCCACAGTTCACGTTAGGGTCAAATTGAGGTCACGTAAATCCCCCCAAATTGGCCCTTTTTTCGTGAGGTTTAAATCACCCTCTCTATTGCTGCCAAATCCCGCTTCCCCTTGCGAAGTACGATAAAGCGTCCATAGAGGAAATCTTCCTTCGTTGGAGCAAAGTCTTCGCCCGCTACTTTGACGTTATTGAGGTAGGCGCCACCATCTTTGACAACCCTTCGAGCAGCTGATTTGGAATCGACAACGCCAGTAGCAGCCAGCAAGTCAACCCATGTGGGGATTGGTTCATCCTGAGAAATTGTTGCCCTGGGCAGTTGTGCCAAGGCAGATTCCAAGGTGCGCTCCTCGAGATCGGATAAATCGGCCTGACCAAAAAGAGCCTTGGCCGCAAACTCCACTTGTTGGCACTCTGAAGCGCCATGAACCAGTGTCGTAATTTCACGAGCCAGTTCTCGTTGGGCTTCACGCGCACCCGGATTGGTCGCGACCGTCTCAATGAGTCGAGAAATTTCGGCGTGAGATTTGAAGGAAAAGACTTTGAGGTACTTGCCCACATCGGCATCTTCAGTATTTAGCCAAAATTGATAAAAGGCGTACGGCGAAGTCATCTCAGGATCTAGCCAAACCGTTCCCGTTGCCGTCTTTCCAAATTTGCTGCCGTCAGATTTAGTCATAAGTGGAATGGTGAATGCGTGAGCCTTACCGCCTTCCACCTTACGAATCAGATCTAGCCCAGCAATGATGTTTCCCCATTGATCACTTCCGCCAAGTTGGAGAGTGCAATTGTGGCGGCGATAAAGTTCAAGAAAATCAAAGCCTTGGAGCACTTGATAGGAAAACTCGGTATACGAAATACCGCCACTTTCTAAACGAGAGGAGACCGAATCTTTGGCCAACATTTGGTTGACACTGAAGTGCTTACCAATGTCGCGCAAGAACTCAAGTGCTGATAATCCTGATGTCCAATCTAGATTATTAGCCATTACTGCTGGGTTTGACGAAGAATCAAAGTCAAGAAAATGCGAAAGTTGGCCGCGGTATCTTGCTACCCATTCGGCAACAACATCCGTGGAATTCAGAGTACGTTCTTCATTTCTTCCGCTTGGGTCACCAATGAGCCCTGTCGCACCACCGATGAGTGGGATTGGATTATGTCCAGCAAGTTGGAAACGCCGCATAACAAGTAACACAACGAGGTTCCCGACGTGAATGCTTGGCGCCGTTGGATCAAAGCCCAAGTAGAAACTGATGGGCTTTTCTGCCAACTCCTCAAGCAGCGCCTGCCGGTCAGTGGTTTGCGAGATTAAGCCGCGCCACTCCAAGTCATCTAGTAATTCAATGGAACGAGATTGCGAATTCATTGGTTCATCATGCCCGAAAAGCGATCACGCTCGCTTGAGATCCATCGCGACGCCGAGGCATTCTCTCGAACCACCTCGGCTAATTGCCCTTGCAAGCTGGGTATCGAAGTTCCGAGCGAGGAAGTTCGGGAGGAGATTGCCCCATGTGCGGTAAGAAAACCAAGGAGATCGGAAGTCAAAAGCGGATGAATTTTCGCGAAAGATTCGGCATCTAATTCGTGGAGTCCGATTCCCAATTCTTCGCATTTTCGAACACAAGACCCGGCTGCTTCATGAGCAAGGGCAAAGGGAACTCCTTTACGAGCTAGATAATCAGCAACCTCTGTGGCCAGGGAGTGACCATCGAGAACGCCAGATGCCATTCGGTCCCTATGAAATTTCGCCGTAGCGACCATTCCCGTTACTGCTGGCAAAAGGGTTAAGAGAGTTTCAACTGAATCAAAGACTGGCTCTTTATCCTCCTGCAAATCTCGGTTATAACCATAAGGCAAACCTTTCATCACAGTCAGCATCGTTACTAAATTGCCAACTAAGCGACCCGATTTTCCGCGGGCCAGTTCGGCAATGTCAGGATTTTTCTTTTGCGGCATGATCGAGGAACCCGTGGAAAAGGCGTCAGATATTTCGACCCACCCGAATTCACTCGTATTCCACAAAGTGAATTCTTCACCTAGTCGTGAGAGATGTACGCCGATAGTGGCCAAGACAAAGAGCGCCTCGCCAACAAAATCCCTATCACTTGTGGCATCAATGCTGTTGGCCATAACTCCAACAAATCCCAACTCCTGGGCGATCAGTTCCGGCTCTGGAACAAGAGCGCTGCCAGCAAGAGCACTTGCCCCAAATGGGCTGAGTGAATTCCGTTCTAACCAATCACCGACTCGATCAAGATCTCGCAGAAATCCATGCGCATGCTTTGCTAACTCATGTCCGAAGTTGATCGGTTGTGCATGTTGAAGGTGAGTAAACCCTGGGGCTACTGCATCAATATTGGCTTCCGCTTGAGTGACAAGTGCAGAGATGAGTGCGCTAACCTCTTGCGAAATTTCTAAAAGATGGTCAATGAGATACAACTTGAAATCAGTAACGACTAAGTCATTTCGAGAACGACCTGTCCTAATACTTCCACCCACTGACCCAATTTTCTCGACTAAACCTCGCTCGATTGCGCTGTGGACGTCCTCATCTTGATCGTTATACGAAAATGCGCCGGAGAGAATTTCCTTAAACAGTTGGCGAAGACCGTTTCGAACAACTTCCACTTCCTCCGATTGCAAAACTCCCAATAGTTCTAAACCTTGAAGATGTGCCAGGTTCACTCGAACATCGTAAGGAGCCAGGCGCCAGTCGAACTCAACACTTCTGGAGAGTGCAGCAACTGATTCATCAGGACCTTGACTAAATCGTCCACCCCAAAGTGCCATTAGTTCAAAGTCCTCTCTTCTTAATCCGCTCGGTCGTCCCGGTTGGCATTTATCTTACGTGTCAAAGTAGTTAGAAACGGGAGCGAACTGCCGATTTCACTTGACTGCAGACTTCTTCGCCACCGTTGTGACTCCTCGCAATGATGAGCACAGTGTCGTCACCTGCAATAGTTCCCATTACGGATGGCAGATGTCCGGCACTCTCGGCTTGATCGATCGCGCTTGCCAATAATTGAGCTCCCCCTGGTGGAGTTCTCGCCACAACTAAATTCCCATTTACTTCCATTTTAATGATGAGATCTGAGGGGCTAGTTGCACTCGATTCCGAAGTTGGGGCAATCACATAGATCAGCTCCCCCGAAGAATTCTTCATTCGGTAAGCACCTAAGTCCTCTAAATCTCGACTAGCCGTGGCTTGAGTAACTTTCACACCTCTTTCGGACAGTAGTTGAACTAACTGAGATTGAGAACGGACATCGCCCGAAGCAATTAATTCTGAAATCAAATGTCGTCGATCATTCGTACCTAGCGCCATGTGTCGATTCATTTCAGCATCACCTGCTCGAGAGTCGATCTGAATATTTGGCTGAACTCTGCAACATCATCATCGGAAATATTTAATGCTGGGGCAAGACGAATTACGTTCGAATTAGGTGAATTTGCGAGTAAACCGTGGCTCAAAAGCGCGCTATTCAATTCCACTGCAATTTCATCGCGCAGAACTATCCCTAAAAGGAGCCCTCGACCGCGAACTTCGACAACTCCCGGTAGTGACTGCAAATTCGACTTAATTCTTTCGCCGAGGATTATTGCGCGATTAAGCAAATCATCGCGTTCGAGAATATCAAGCACAGCATGCGAAGCAGCACACGCAATCGGGTTTCCCCCGAAAGTCGTGCCATGGTGTCCGGCTTGAAAAAGTGTCGCATTTTTCCCTAGTGCAATCATTGCTCCGAGCGGCAGTCCCCCACCAAGACCTTTTGCCAGAGTGATTATGTCCGGGGTAATCCCTTCGTGTTCGAAGCCAAACCACGTGCCCGTTCTCCCCATTCCGGTTTGAACTGCATCAATGGCTAGTAACGCTCCAGATTCATCGCAAATCGCCCTCAAGGTTTGAAGATAGCCATCTGGTGGCATGACCACGCCATGCTCACCCAAAATCGGTTCAACGATGACCATTGCTGTTTTTTTCGTGACAGCTTTGCGCATCGCCTTGGCATCTCCAAAAGGAACATGGGAGATTCCCTTTAAAAGAGGTTTAAAGGGTTCACGCTTACTTGGCTGACCTGTTAAAGAAAGAGCGCCCATTGTTCGGCCGTGAAAGGCGCCATTGGTTGCAACAATTCGAGTTCGGCCGGTGAGTCGAGATAACTTCAGTGCAGCTTCGTTGGCTTCGGCACCGGAATTGCAAAAGAAAGTCCGAGCTTGACCAGATCCAGTAAGTGCTCCAGTAAGAGCATTGAGCCTTTCTGCGAGTCGAACCACTCCATCATGCATATAAAAATTCGAAACGTGATTGAGTGTACGAGATTGTTCGCTTATCGCACTAGCGATTTCGTTATTTGCATGGCCCAAAATATTTGTAGCGATTCCGGCCAGAAAGTCCAAGTACTTATTTCCATCTGCGTCCCACACATGCGATCCCTCACCACGAACGAGTGAGATAGCAGGTTGTCCATAGTTGCCTTGCAAAGCTTCGGACCAACGACTTTGGTATTCAATATTTTTTGTCATGGAATTGGTTGTCATGGCACCACCACAGTTCCACCAAACCCAAGGAGAGCGTTCGCCAAGTTTGCGGCATTCCTACCATCAATGATTCTCACTTTTTTCGCGCCGGATTCAAGCGCATTTAAAGCAGCTTTCACTTTCGGGACCATTCCTTCCGAGAAAGAAGGCTGCAATGAAGCCAGTTCTGCTTTCGATATCTCTGAGATAACGGAATTTATGTCGGGCCAATTACGGTAGATACCTGCTACATCCGTCATAAAGATAACTTCATCAACCTGGAGTGCACCTGCAATGGCCCCTGCAGCAATATCTGCGTTGACATTGAGACCTTGACCGCTCGCATTGACTGCTACAGGTGACACAACGGGTAAATATCCACTTTCAAGAAGAAGAGTAAGTATTTCAGGATTAACTGCATCAATATCCCCCACAAGACCGATATCTGTCTCGACTCCTTCAACTACTGGGGAGAATTTCTTGGCGGTTATCAGTCTGGCATCTGCTGCAGAGAGTCCAATACTCAAAACTCCCAAACCCGTTAAGCCATTGGTCAAGGTTCGCAATACTTGACCTGACAAAACCTGTTGAACAACTTCAAAGACTTCGGGAGTCGTATACCGATATCCCGAAACCATTTTTTTCTCAATTCCATGCAAAGTGAGCTCCGCATCGATTTGAGGACCGCCACCATGAACGAGGACTACTCTGTTGCCCTCCAAATGATGACGTGCAATCACTGAAAGTATCTCGTCTGGTTCATTTGCCTTTGGCAGCGCATGCCCACCATATTTAATTACAATCATGATGAGTACGACGAATTCTCGTGAACATACATTGCCGTTAAATCATTCGTCCAGACTGTTGCAGCTTCAGTTCCGGAGTGGATGTCGATAACTATTTCTATCAACTCTGATGACATGTCTACCAAAGTTCGGTCCTCCCCTGGGGAAGAAGATTTACAGACCCAGATTCCATTGAGCGAGACATCTATTAAATACGGGTCGAAGATCGCATCAACAGTTCCCACAGCGGCAAGGACTCGACCCCAATTTGGATCCTGACCATGTAGGGCGCACTTCAATAAATTATTGCGGGCACAGGCTCGAGCGATTGCAACCGCATCAGACTCAGTCTGGGCATTTACAACGCTAATCGAAACAATTTTGCTATGACCCTCAGCATCATGAACAAGTTGTGAGGACAAATTGGCACAGCAGGATTCAAGTAAATCTTCAAGTTCCAGGTCGGTTAATTCCACGCCACTGGCACCCGATGCCATGAAAAGAACTGTGTCATTTGTGGACATACAACCATCTGAATCAATCCGATTGTATGTTCGCTCGACGACTCGCTGAAACAGCACTCTCGCTTTTTCTTCATTCACTACAGCATCGGTTGTAACCAAGCTGAGCATTGTCGCCAAACCTGGCGCTAACATTCCGGCACCTTTTGCCATTCCAAAGATTTTGACTCCATATCTTTCAGTAGAGAAGACCTTGGGGTGTGAGTCAGTAGTCATGATGGCTTCAGCCGCCAACAATGCACCGTCTTGAGTCAATGCATCGGCTGCAGTTTCTATGCCGACAAGAATTTCATTTAGGGGTAGACGCACCCCAATGAGTCCGGTCGAACAGATCGCGACGTCGCTAGCGGAAAGTCCCAAAACATTTGCTACCTTTTCTGCACTTCGATGAGTGTCAAGAAAACCATCCGGCCCTGTGCAAGCGTTGGCGCCTCCACTATTGAGGAGAACAGCGCTAACGACACCGTCCTTAATTACTTCGCGGCTCCATGTCACGGGTGCTGCAACCACTCGATTTGTTGTGAACACAGCGGTGCCAAATTTTTGCGGACCTTCATTAACAATGAGCGCAAGATCTTTGTTTCCGTTGCTCTTGATGTTCGCCGAAATCCCAGTACCGCGAAATCCCTTAGGAAAATCTATTGTTGTCATGGCATCCCATTTTCCGAGAGGGCGAGCGACTCCTCATAACCACAGATCAGATTTGCATTCTGAATCGCCTGCCCTGCCGCACCTTTTCCTAAATTGTCGATTGCAGCCGAGACAATTAACCGGTTTGTATGCTCATCCACTGCTATTTGCAATTGAGTGGAATTACTTCCGATAACGGAGGACGTTTTTGGCAGTTGTCCTTTAGGAAGTATCGAAACGAATTTTTCGTTCTCAAAAAATTCTACGTACAATTGACGTACTTCCTCTTCGGAAATTCTTGTTACTAATTTTGCAGTAGCCGTTGCGAGGATTCCTCGGGGCATTGGTGCCAATATGGGAGTAAATGAGATGCGAACTTCCTTGGACGTTAGCGCTGAGAGTGATTCCTCGATCTCTGGCGTATGTTGATGGACTCCGCCGAATTTATATGAAGTCAAGGAGTTCATAACTTCAGAAGCCAAGAGATTTACTTTGGCGCTTCTACCCGCCCCCGTGGTTCCGGATGAAGCCACTACAACAATGTCGCTCGGATCGATTAATGAATTAGTTAGGGCTGGTGCAGTGGCCAAAATAATCGAGGTTGCATAACAGCCCGGATTTGCGATTCTTGTGCTTGCGCAAATCTGAGCTCGTACTCCTGGAAGTTCGGGAAGGCCGTATTGCCATTTACCCGCATAATCTCCCCCGTAATACTTGCCCCACTGGCCTGCGCTGCTCAAACGAAAGTCGGCCCCAAGATCAATGATTTTTACCCTCGAATCAATTTCGGGAACCAATTTCGCAGATTCCCCATGTGGCAAGGCTAGAAAAACCAGATCTAGTTCATTTATTTTCGTTACCGAAGTAGCGTCAAAAGACCGATCAAATAGCCAGCTAAGGTGCGGGTGAATTGCAGTGATTTGGCTACCAGCATTTGAACCTGCCGCGAGATACTCCAATTTAAAGTGTGGGTGAACCGCCAAGAGGCGCATTAACTCCCCACCTGAGTAGCCGCTTGCGCCAACTATGCCTATTTTCATGCCTGCAATTTAGCGTTAATTGAATAAGTATGCAATTCTTGAGATATTATTGAATATTTATGCAATATCTGGCTAGGAACGGATAGTTGCTCCACATCGTTCAACAGCTGCCAGACCGGCAGCTTCTCGATACCCGGAAACCTCCTCGGCAGTGAGGGTCCGATCCGGCGCCCTAAAAGTTAGCGAATAGGCCAAGGAGACTTTTCCATCCTCCAACTTGTCGTAACGATCAAATAGTCGAATGGACTCTAAAAGATCCCCAGCACCAGCACGAAGTGCGCTCTCTACATTTGCCGCCGAAACGCAAGCCTCGACGACAAGAGAAATATCTTGATACGTGGCAGGCATAGTCCACACGGGTTCTGCCACTTTCACTGGGGCGAAGGGAAGAGCACTTAAATTGAGTGAGAACGCAGAACTTCTCACCGGCAGATCTAGGTTTGCGATCACGCGAGGGTGGAGTTCGCCAGCATGTCCAACTACATCGCCATTAACTCTAATTTCAGCACATCTACCTGGGTGCCAGGGTGCAAAATCGGCGCTGAGAACTTCGACTTGATGACCACTTTCTTCCACCAGTCGGGTAGCGAGAGCTATCGCATCACTCCAGTCACCTTTTCTTCCTGCCCCCCACCAACCAGAAAGTTCGAGATTTCCAGCAAAGAGTGCGGATAAATGAAGTGGTTGGGCAGGAACTCCGGCATAAATCTTCGCCAAAATTGCATCACTTGGACGGTGCGAGGTTGCAACTTCCTCGGCTACGGGCAACGCGGTGAGATTTTTGAAAATGGATCCAATTTCAAAAATCGCAACATCCTTGGCGCCACGTCCCATATTGCGAATTAGTGCGTTGACTAATCCTGGCAACAAATTTGTCCGAAGCAATGGGAAATCTTCTGACATCGGATTAGCAATTCGAAAAGCTCGACCTAATTCGCCTTCTAACCCCAAAGTTTGCAATATCGATTCAGAGATGAAGGGTGAGGTAAGAACTTCTGCAAAACCAACGTTAGCCATTAACGCGCTCATAGTTCGCTTGCGGATTTGCATGCTTGACAACGAAGACCCTGTCTTAGACATGGGCAAAGTGCTGGGAATAGCGTCATACCCGATCATCCGAGCAACTTCTTCGACCAAATCCGGGCCGGTCTGCAAATCGGATCGCCAGGATGGAGGATCGACTCGCCAGTGATGTTCTGCAAGAACTGCTACATCGCAGCCAATGAGTTCTAATTTTGCCTTGGCAACATCCGAGGAAACTTCAGTTCCTAGCAATTGAGAAATAAAGTGCGAATCGAAATCGATAACAGGCGCAAAGCGAGGTTCCCCCGACTTTGATGAACCTACATAGCGTGCACCGCCATACTGAATGAGTAAGTCAGTTGCCCTGGCCGATGCTAATTCTGCTAATGAAGGATCTACGCCACGTTCAAGCCGGCGAGAGGCTTCGGACGAGAGTTTATGTCTGCGCGAGTTTTTGGCGATTGAGATGGGATCAAATCGTGCAGCTTCGATGGCAAGTGAGAGCGTCGAAGAAGTTACTTCAGAGCTCAATCCGCCCATTGTTCCAGCTAGCGCTAGAGGTTCTTGATCATCGGCTACAACGAGGTCCTCTGGATGCAATTTTCTCTCTTGACCGTCAAGGGTCGTCAATGAGACATCAGAATTGGCACGGCGAATATGTAACGAACCATTTATCTTTTCGCGGTCAAAGGCATGAAGTGGTTGGCCAAGTTCGAGCATCACATAGTTGGTGATGTCGACGGCAAGTGAGATTGCCCGCATTCCACATTTTTCGATTCTTCGTTTCATCCACAACGGTGAGTGAGCCTGTGCCTGGAAAGAATCCAGTGTTCTCAAATAGATCACCGAAGCTGCGCTTGGATCGTCAATGTTGACCTGTACTCCTTGCTCGTCCAGGCCGTACTTCTGCGAATCTATTTCAGATGCGGGATCTGCAAAAGGCAAGCCGAGCGATGCGGAAAGTTCGCGGGCTAGACCCCGGATGGAAAGCGCATAGCCACGATCGGCATTTACTGCCACGTCAATAAGAACATCAGATATTTGGAGCAGTTCGATTACATCAGATCCAACTCGGCAATCTGGTGGCAGAACAATTATTCCCGTGTGATCTTCGCTAATGCGTAATTCTCGAGCCGAGCAAATCATTCCATTACTGATCTTGCCGTAGGTTTGTCGTGCCGAGATCGCAAAATCTCCAGGAAGAATCGCCCCAGGCAGAGAAGCTACAACTAAATCTCCAACCTCAAAGTTTGTGGCGCCACAAATAACATAGCGCACTTCGGTTTCACCGCAATCGAGACCAACATAGCGAATTGGCTTTTTCTGGCCAGTAACTTCCTCGATGGATAGAACACGAGCGACAACCAGCGGACCAACAACATCTGAGCCAACGCGTTCGATGGTTTCGACCTCAAACCCGACGCGAACGAAAGCTTCTTCAAGAAGTTCCAAATCAATATCTGCCGGAACCGGAGTGAAGTCTCGGATCCATGAGAGTGGGAATTTCATCGCACACCACTTCCGAAACTTTGACTAAATCTAATATCTCCTTCAACGATGTCATGCATATCTGCAATTCCATGACGCACCATAAGAGTTCGTTCCAACCCCATTCCAAACGCAAATCCAGTGAACTCATCTGAATCTATGCCGCATGCTTGCAAGACTTTGGGGTTAACCATTCCGCACCCACCCCATTCAATCCAGCGACCGCGGAAAAAGAAATCGACTTCAGCGCTTGGTTCAGTGAAGGGAAAGAAGGAAGGACGCAATCGAGTTTTGACATCTGATCCGAATATCGAACGCGCAAAGAAATCTAACGTCCCTTTGAGATCGGCCATTGTGATTCCCCGATCAACAACCAGACCTTCAACCTGACCAAACACAGGTGTGTGAGTGGCGTCCAATTCATCAGCTCGATAGGTGCGACCAGGGCAAATAATGTAAATAGGCGGTTTTTCATTCAGCATGGTTCTGATCTGGACTGGAGAAGTATGTGGACGAAGTACCAATTTTGCATCCAGCGGTTCGACAAAAAAGGTGTCTTGCATAGTCCGGGCAGGGTGGTCTGCAGGGATGTTCAGAGCATCAAAGCTCAACCACTCAGACTCCAACTCTGGACCTTCAGCAATCCGATATCCAAGTCCCAAGAAGAGATCAGAAATTTCATTGGTCAACAAAGTTAACGGGTGAAGACCGCCTTTGAGACTACGTCTCCCGGGCAGAGTTACATCAACTCGTTCTTCAATGAGAACCCGGGCATCCCGATCAGCCTCTAGCGCGATTTTTCGAGCCTCAAAGGCTTGATTGACCTTAGCCCGCTCCATTCCAATCAGTTTTCCAAATTCCGCTCTCTGCTCTGGCGAAAGAGTTCCTAAACTCTGGTTCGCCTTGGCAAGCTTGGATTTATCGCCGATGAAATCGATTCGGACTTGCTTGAGTTGATCAAGATCCGCAGCGCTAGATATCGCGGAAATCGCTTCTTCAGCGGCAGCCGTAACTGATTGAGAGGTAAGAGACATAATGGCATTAAGTCTACTAAGAGAACTCGGCCTCTCGGGAACGATTACCGCACATGCCTACGAGAGTTATAGAGAAGAATGGCCAGTGTGGAAGGCGATATGAAACATAGAAATTGCCGCGGCAGAGGCGACGTTGAGACTTTCAGTATGACCCAACATGGGAATATGAACTCGCTCAATCTCCTCCGGCAAATCAGGCAAGCCTCGGGCTTCGTTCCCAAAAACGAGCAAGGATTTTTCAGGTGATTCAAGTTCAAGAATCGAGCGATTTCCATCACCAGCAAGTGCTACGGAGGTGAAGCCATGTTCTTGGGAAAATTGCGCAAGATCGGCAAGTGAAACTGATTCGAGAACGGGAATGTGCCAAAGTGATCCGACCGTGGCGCGAACCGTTTTGGGACTGTAAACATCCACACTTCGTTCGGAAAAAATTACTGCGTCATAGCCACAGGCATCTGCAGTTCTAATGACGGTTCCGGAATTGCCAGGATCTTGAATTTCCCAG
>CAIMZW010000057.1 GCA_903846075.1 uncultured Actinomycetes bacterium | reverse complement strand
AGTGAATTCACCACTTCGAAGTTGCTCCAGAGTCGGTGTGATGGCATCACCGGTCAAGATTGTCGAAGGGTCCATGATGACCACGTATTTCGAAGGAGCGATCTTTAACAAGGTATTTGCAGCCTCACCCCAACCACAACCGGCCGAAACCTGAACTAAGAAAGTGTTGTCATCAATTTCATCGATAAGAGTGCCAAGTTCTACTTCGCCACTTATCAGAACCAGAATTGTAGTTTCGATGGGTGCGAACTTCTTGATAGCTTGGATAGAAGTAACGGCATCATCTGCAAAGCCATCAACAATCAGCGCAAGGCTGATTTGGTATTCCTTCGTCGTTAACGTTTTAACGTCAGTGATTCGATTGACGACTGGAAAACGCGAGCGAGCCTTAAATTCAAATCCACCCGGAATATCCAGGATGTCGAATCCCAAAGATGAAATCTGATCTCGAATTTGATCTGCGAGGGCGAAATTCTTTTCAGATCGCGCAGCCTGGCGAGCCAAACCTAATTCTTGAAGTTTGGAATCCATCTTTAAGCCAGTGCGATTTGAGCTTTGGCATTACCTAAAACTTTTTGTCCATCACAAGTAACGGTGAGGTCAATCTTCGCAACGGAATTTTCGATACTGGCGACGGTTCCAAATATTTCGAGCACAACTGTCGTGTCGGCAGGAACAACAACTGGTTTAGTAAATCTTGCAGCAAATTCTTTCACCGCGGCGGGTCCTGCGATATCTGAAAGGTATTTGCCTGCGAGCGCCATCGTCAACATTCCATGGGCAATGACATTGGGTAGACCAACGGAGATTGCGAACTCTTCATTTTGATGAATCGGATTTTGATCGTCACTGGCATTTGCATATGCCACTAGCAATGCACGATCAATTGGATAACTCTTGGTTTCCAGTACTTGACCAACTTCGATCATGCGCGCACCACCAAGGTGGACCAGGTAGAGACGATTAATTCTTCACCTGAATGAAGATCACTTCTCACGGTAACAATTTCATTCCCAGCCATAACTCGTGCAGTTTCAATAGTTGAGGAACATCGAACTTCATCACCGGCAATCAGCGGCCGCGCAATAACGAATTTCTGATCACCGTGAACGACTCGGCTCCAATCCAAACCACTATCTTGTAAAAGTGTTTGGGATTGATCCAAGGTAATAGTTATTGCAAAAGTAGGAGGTGATACCTCAGTTACCGACCCGCCAACGACAGCACAGAAAGAATTGATTTCATCTTGAGAAATGCGAACAACTTTGGCACCGATAAAGGTGCGCCCGACGAGGTCGGGATCTAGCACTAGCGAGTTTCGCGGTGAGTGGTGGAAGCCTTGCAACGTGGGCAGAACTTCTTGAGTTCTAAACGATCTGGATCGTTGCGGCGGTTCTTCTTGGTGATGTAGTTACGTTCTTTGCACTCGATGCAGGCCATGGTGATCTTTGGGCGGATATCCGCGCTCTTGCTTGCCATCGTCGTGCTCCTTTTAATAAAGCTAGTTTTTAGTAACTACGCTGGTAAATCTAAGAGCGCAAGGATACTTGAACCCCGCCTCTTAACGAAAATCGAACTTTTCTTGCTCTTTTAGTGCTTGTGATACTGGTTCTGGTCGGACTAGTAGCGGAGGCCGGATTTGAACCGGCGACACAGCGATTATGAGCCGCTTGCTCTACCAAGCTGAGCTACCCCGCCGAGCCCCCCAACGGAATCGAACCGTTGACCTTTTCCTTACCATGGAAACGCTCTACCGACTGAGCT
>CAIMZW010000056.1 GCA_903846075.1 uncultured Actinomycetes bacterium | reverse complement strand
GTGCCGACAAAATTGGTGGATTGTTGCGTTACGGAATTCCAGAATTCAAAATGGAGAAATCAATCCTTGATCGAAGAATTGCCCAGATGGTTGGGGAAGGAACCCGTTTTCGTACCGGCGTCAAAGTAGGGGAGGAGATCACGGGATCTGCTCTTCGCGTTAAGTACGATGCCGTGGTTCTCGCAATTGGCTCCACCTCCTGGCGAGATCTTCCGGTTCCTGGACGAGAGTTCAAAGGCATCTATCAGGCTATGGAATATCTTCCTTGGGGAAATAAACAAGGTCTCTCCGAAATTGAAGGCGAACCGCCAATCAACACTAAAGGTAAACACGTTGTCATCCTTGGTGGCGGCGATACTGGTGCAGATTGTTTGGGAACTGCAATCCGGCAAGGTGCGGCTAGCGTCACTCAACTGGAAATCATGCCAAGGCCCACGGAGGAACGCCCATCATCACAGCCTTGGCCCACCTATCCGATGATCTATCGAGTAAGTAGTGCCCATGAAGAAGCTGGAGAACGGCTCTATGCGGTCTCAACCGAGAAGTTCCTTGGCGATAGTGAAGGAAATGTTCGCGCCCTTCACATTGTCGAAACTCAATTAGTTAATGGGAAATTCGAGAAAGTTCCCGGCAGTGAAAAAGAGATTCCAGCCGACTTTGTCTTTCTTGCCATGGGATTTGTTGGCCCAGAGAAGAGCGAACTTTTGCAACAACTAGAAGTTGAATTAGATGAACGAGGAAATATTCGTCGCGACTCCAATTTCCAAACGACATCGGAAGGTGTCTTTGTTGCAGGCGATGCAGGACGCGGTCAATCTCTCATTGTTTGGGCGATTGCGGAAGGAAGAAGCGCAGCATCTGCGGTAGATGAATATTTGATGGGAGTTACTCAATTGCCTGCACCTATTGAGCCAACTACCCGTTCACTAATGGTTTAGGGTTATCAATATGCGAAGAGCGAAAATAGTCTGCACCATGGGACCTGCCGTTGAATCACCGGAGAAGGTCAAAGAATTAGTCGATGCCGGAATGAATATGGCCAGGTTGAATCTTTCGCATGGTGGTTACGACGAACATCAAAACCGTCTCAACCTCGTTCGATCCACTGCTGCGGCCGCTGGGAAAGCGATTGCCATTTTGGTAGATCTTCAAGGTCCAAAAATTCGGTTGGCACGCTTTGCTGATGGACCTCATGAGCTATTCCGTGGTGACATATTCACGATCACTACAGATGATGTTGTAGGCACCAAGGAACGTGTCGGAACAACTTTCAAAGGGCTGCCCGGAGATTGCAAACCTGGCGATCGAATCTTGATCGACGACGGGAAAGTAACCGTGGAGGTGGTCGAGGTTAAAGGCAATGATGTCGTTACCAAGGTCATCCAACCCGGATTTGTCTCGAACAATAAAGGAATTAATTTGCCAGGGGTCGCGGTATCCGTTCCTGCGCTCTCTGAAAAAGATATTGAAGACTTGCGATGGGGTCTTCACGCTGGTGCAGATTTCATCGCGCTCTCCTTCGTTCGAAGTGCGAAAGATATTGACGATGTTCATCGGATCATGGATGAAGAAGGTATTCGTCGTCCGGTAATTGCAAAGATTGAAAAGCCTCAAGCGGTAGAAAATCTAGAAGAGATTGTTAATGCATTCGAT
>CAIMZW010000055.1 GCA_903846075.1 uncultured Actinomycetes bacterium | reverse complement strand
TTTAATAGACGTCGCGAAACTGGTGTGATGCGGTTAGTCGGTGCTTCGTCCTTCTCCATTCAACTGCCATTCCTGCTTGAAGGCATTTTCTCCGCAATCGTCGGATGGGGGATCTCTACCGGATTGCTATCCGCGTTCAAGTATCTGGTGGATTCCAAAGTAGCGCCACTTCTAACATTCACGCGTTTCTTCACGTGGTCAGATGTTTGGGTTGCCTCTGGATTTCTTCTCGCCACCGGCTTTGTAGTTTCATCTTTTGCCTCCGTACTGACTCTGCGTAAATACCTGAAGGTTTAATCAATTCTGACTAGGAGTAAATTCTGGGAATCGAAGAGATCAGCAGTGAAAACCTTCTGATTCAGAGAAAATCTCGTTAGAGAACGGTTCGGTAGGCTTGGTCCTCAAAGCGGAGCATCTTGGGGGGTTGAGATCTGAAATGACTTCCCCGATGAAAGATTTTATCTCCCTTGTTAAGGGCACGAATCGTTCGATCGTCGTCGGACTATTAATTCTCGCAATGATTATTGGCTTTGCCTTAGGTGATTTCGCGGGTCAGTCTCGCCATAAGAGCACGGTTGATGAGGCTATGGCGACGGTGCTGAAAAGGGATACTCAAGCTCCAAATAAAAAGATTTTGGAGCGCGCGGCCATAGAAGCGATTCTCAAATCCACAGGCGATCGATGGTCAAACTACATACCTCTCTCCACTATCGATATTTTTTCAGCCCAGATTCAGGGACGCTATAGTGGCGTGGGATTGTGGCTGCGCAGAACCGAGTCAGGGTTGCTAGAGGTCTCAAATGTTGACCCAGGGAGTCCGGCATCCCTAGATGGAATCAAAGTACGAGATTTATTGATCTCCGTTGATGGCACGGACGTCACTACGGCACCTGTTTCCACCGCAATTGCGGCGCTTCGTGGGACTGCAAAGTCAACGGTTACGCTAAAACTCGAAAGAGATCAAAATTCCTATTCCGTGAATGTAAAACGAGCAAAGGTTTTAAACGGTGATGTGCTCGCGTCGCAGATCGCGCCACGGATTGTTTATATCCAAGTAACCGCCATCTCGAGTCACTCTGCAGATGATGTCGCAACTGCATTGAACAAATACGCACATGACAAAGGCATTATTTTGGACCTTCGTGATAATCCTGGGGGGTTGATTGATGAGGCAGTAAACCTGGTCTCCTTATTTCTAAGTTCAGGCCCCGTTGTTTCATACACTCAAAAGGGTCAAGAAGATAAAGTTTTATTTTCTACTAATCCTTCTCCAGACGCGGCGCCGATGACAGTGCTTATTAATCGTTCGACAGCAAGTTCTGCCGAAGTTATAACGGGTGCGCTTCAAGATAGAAATCGAGCGGTCGTTTTAGGTCAGAAGAGTTACGGAAAGGGAACAGTTCAAGAAGTTGTGAATCTAATGGATGGCTCGCAAATTGAATTGACTGTTGGAAAATACCGAACCCCTTCAGGAAAATTTATAGATGGAATTGGAATTAATCCAGATTTGAAGGTGAGCGAAAGCGTTGCCATTTCCAAAGCACTTCAAGTTCTTAGAGGTTTGGTTTCATTAGAAAGTGGGAAGGCTGCCGCTTCGAGCAAGTAATCCGGTATAGGTTCAACGAAGAACGTTGCCGACGATTGAACCCACTGGTCTGTTACAGAAGCAGCTAATCACTTCGATATTTAATTAACGAGCCCAGATACTTCCCACCAAAGGGTGAAGCAGAATTCGTCGATTAACTTTGGGCACGGCTTAAAAATCTGTAACGAGCGGGAGCGAATCGCAAGTACCCTTCTGGTATGGTGAAAGAAGAGGGCAGGAAATTAATTGCCCAGAACAAGGCCGCTCGACACAACTTCTTTATCGAAGAGGTGTACGAGTGCGGCTTGGTGTTGACTGGAACCGAAGTTAAATCACTTCGCGCAGGCAGAGCGTCACTGATTGACGGATTTGCCATGGTTCAAGATGGAGAGATGTGGCTAAGTGGTGTTCATATTCCGGAGTACACGGAAGGTACTTGGACAAATCACACTCCGCGAAGGGATCGAAAACTCCTTCTTCACAAAAAGCAGATTGCAAAGTTATATGGGCTAACTAAGCAGGGTGGACTTACCCTGGTTCCTCTCTCGTTGTACTTTAAAGATGGCAAAGCGAAGATTGAACTTGCTCTTGCAAAAGGAAAGAAATCGCACGACAAGCGTTCTGATTTGATGGAAAAGCAAGCGAATCGGGAAGTAAATCGGGAATTAGCTCGAAGAAACTCGGGCAAGTCGCAGTAACCCGGTAGAGACTGAGTAAGTTTGAGCAGGCCTGAGTAACTTTGAGCTAGCCTGAGTAAGTATGAGCAAGCCTGAGTAAGTATGAGCAAGACGTTGATGAATCCCGTGACAAAAAAGGTCTCAGCAAGGATCGGGCATTACCGAGTACCCTTCTCCTACAACTACATATGGAAAGTACAACAAGCTTCTTTACTGCCATAACCATGGGGGTGAACGGTCTCGACT
>CAIMZW010000054.1 GCA_903846075.1 uncultured Actinomycetes bacterium | reverse complement strand
TGCTCAGGTCTCGATTGCACTTGGCGCTCTTGTCTTAGCTTTTGCTCAACTTCTCAAAATTCGTCACATCACCTCTTTGACAGCTGCAGTTAACTCGGTCGCTATTGATGGCATGAGCACCTTCCTTGAGGGAACGGTTCTGGTTCTGGCATTCATCGGTATTTTGCTAATCGCTGATCAAGATAACTTTGCCGCTCAAGCCTCCGCTATTCCTGGTTCTGAAGAAGAGCGGGAAGCGACAAAGACTGGAAAGCAACAGACCGAAATCTTCCCGCTGACCCTTTTTGCGGTTGCGGGCATGATGCTCTTCCCAATGGCCACCGACCTCATCACTCTCTTTGTGGCGTTAGAAGTTCTCTCACTTCCTTTGTATTTGATGGCTGGACTTTCTCGCCGCCGCCGATTGCTCTCACAGGAAGCCGCGCTTAAGTACTTCTTGCTCGGTGCTTTCTCTTCTGCCTTCTTCCTCTTCGGCTCGGCATTCTTATATGGCTACTCCGGCACCCTTTCTCTCAGCGGCATCGCAACTGCGATAACTGGTGGAACTGGCAACGATGTATTCCTATTGATCGGCACTGCTTTCCTTAGCGTCGGGCTACTCTTCAAAGTTGGTGCGGTTCCGTTCCATAACTGGACTCCAGATGTTTATCAAGGCGCCCCAACTCCCATCACCGGATTTATGGCTGCCTGTACAAAGGTCGCGGCTTTCGGCGCAACTTTGCGAATCTTTTATGTTGGTTTGTCTGCTGCACAATGGCAGTGGAAGCCAATCATCACTGTCATTGCAATCTTGACGATGGCTGTTGGTGCCATTGCAGCAATCGCCCAGCGCGATGTAAAGCGAGCCTTGGCCTTCTCATCTATCGCTCATGCTGGTTTCTTACTGACAGGTGTTTTGGCTCTAAATAAGTCAGGTTTAACTGCATCACTGTTCTACCTGGTTGCTTACGGCTTCACCACCATGGGCGCCTTCGGCATTGTTACCTTGGTCCGAGACTCTGCAGGTGAGGTTACCGATCTCAATCGATGGGCTGGACTTGGTAAGAAATCACCTCTGGTCGCCGGTGCCTTTGTTCTCTTCTTGCTCTCCTTCGCGGGAATTCCACTAACCAGCGGATTCATCGGAAAGTTCTCACTCTTCCAAGCCGCATATGAAACTGGAAATATTGCAGTCGTTGTCGTTGGCGTTCTCGCCAGCGCTGTGGCCGCTTTCTTCTACCTTCGCATTGTTGTCTTGCTCTTCTTTACCGAGCCAACCAACGATACGGTCACTGTTGTTATCCCATCGATTATGACGAGCGTTGCAATAACCATCAGTGCCCTTGTTACCGTCATCCTTGGTGTTTACCCATCACTTCTTTTGAATACCGCGCAATCCTTCGCGAATTTCTTGAAGTAAATGTCAACACTGGGGATCTCGGGCGTTGACCCAATTCTCGAGAGTTCTCTCGTTGCAGGCATGGCTGAAGTTGAGTCATTGCTGCGAACTCAGATCGAGGGCGATTACCCACTCGTCGTACAGACCTCCCGACATTTGGTTGAAGCAGGCGGAAAAAGGTTGCGGCCAATGCTCACATTGCTTGCTGCCCAGTTTGGCGATGCAAGTAAGCGCGAAGTCATCGAAGCCGCGGTGGTCTGCGAATTAACTCACTTAGCTACTTTGTACCATGACGACGTCATGGATGAAGCACCGCTTCGTCGAGGCGTCGATAGCGCTAATTCGCGTTGGGGAAATACCGTTGCGATTCTTACTGGCGATTACCTCTTCGCAAAAGCATCGGATCTCCTTGCCGATTTAGGTCCTGAGGCGGTTCGACTCCAAGCCCGCACATTCGAGCGCCTAGTTATCGGTCAAATCAGCGAAACCCAAGGATTCACAAAGGGAATGAGCCAGATTGATCATTACCTCAAAGTTGTGGCAGATAAAACTGGTTCCCTCATTGCCACCAGCGCACGTTATGGCGCACTTCTCTCCGGAGCCGATGAGAAGGTCGTTGAAATCGTCACTAAGTTTGGTGAAGAGATCGGAATTACTTTCCAGCTGGCAGACGATGTTATTGACATTGCAAGTACCACGAACGAATCCGGAAAGACTCCTGGTACTGATCTTCGCGAAGGGGTTCCAACGCTAGTCACCTTATTTGTTTTGCAATCTGATGACCCCAAGGATGCGCAGCTTCAAGAGATTCTTTCAGCCCCCATCACAGATGAGACGATAGTTGCTCAAACTCTTGAGACGCTTCGAAGCCACCCCGCGATGGATAAATCACGAGCCTTGTTGGATCAATATGCAGAGAGTTCCCGCCGGCTCTTGGATCAATTGCCTGACGGTTCAGCAAAAGTTGCCTTAATCTCCTTGTGCGAGACCATCATTACTCGAACTGCCTGATTTCACCAAGTCAATTCCTAGCGCGAAGAGCGCAACCCAAATAACAAAGAATCCCACCCAACGCACGGTAGACATAACTTCATGCTTGACCCAAACTCCTAAAACGAAGTTCAACGTGGGCGTAATAAATTGAAGCAAACCAATGATGGAAAAGGGCAACCGAACTGCCGCTCCATTGAAGAGTAATAGCGGCACTGCTGTAACTGCACCAGCCATGATCAAAAGAACAGTAATGGAAAAGCCGTGACCGAAATGGCCCTTGCCCTGTGAGCCTAGCCAGAAGACATAAATGCTGTAGGGCACGAGGGAAATCAGAGTTTCAATCGTGAGACTCTCTAACGACCCCAGTCCTAACTTCTTTTTGACGTAGCCGTAGCTGCCCCATGAAATCGCAATTGTTAGCGAGATCCAAGGAAGTTTGCCGTAATCAATCGTGAGAACTCCAACCCCGATGAAAGCAACAATGACTGAGACCCATTGAAGTTTGCGTAACTTTTCGTGGAGAAAGAGAACGCCATAACCGACCATGACAAGAGGGTTGATGTAGTAACCCAAGGCCGAGTCCACAATATGCCCATGGTTGACGGCCCAGATGTAGGTAAGCCAGTTAATCGAAACCAGAATAGTGGCAAGGAGTAGACGTAATACAAGTTTGGAAGATTTCAGAACGGAAAAAGTCTTGCAGAGTTGCTTGGTGAATGCGAGTGCGATGAGGCAGAAGAAGAGCGACCAAATTGCACGGTGGGCGACAATTTCGAAGCTGCCCGCACTTTTAAGCAGTGGCCAATAGAGGGGAAATAACCCCCAGAGCACGTAGGCAGAGACCCCAAAGAGCAGGCCTAACTTATTTTTAGTCATAGTTCTTCTTGTAGCAGGGCTGAACTATCGGTAATTATTAAATTGAACAGCGAACTCCCACGTGTGCTCCTTGACCATGGCAATCGCGGTTTGAAGGTCATCACGGCTCTTACTAGTTACTCGGAGAGATTCCCCCTGAATTTGGGTCTTGATGGTCTTAGGACCTTCGTCTCGAAGGAGTTTGGCAATCTTCTTGGCATTCTCAGTGGAGATGCCCTCTTTGAACTCGCAAGTGATTTTGTGGATCTTTCCACTCAAAGCTGGCTCAGTTGAATCTAAGTGCTTGAGGGAGACGCCGCGCTTGACTAGTTTGTCGCGGAAGACCTCGAGGGCAGCTTTAGCGCGCTCCTCGGAATCGGCTTCGATCAAGAATTTATCGCCTGATTTCTCGATTTTGGTACCGGTGTTCTTAAAATCAAATCGGGTACCGATTTCTCGGTCGGTCTGGTTAAAGGCGTTATCCACCTCCATGTGATCAACCTCAGAGACGATATCGAAACTGGAATCAGAAGCCATTTTTCCTCCATTGCAAACCTTTGGGCCCGGTGCATTCTTCTTCTACGACCCTTAACCCGCTATTCACGCAGGATACACCGCGATGATGTGCTGCAAGAATTCAATAGGAGCATGGAAATAGCGGAATTGCGAGCGGCTGAACTCAAGTTCCTTTCGGCTCGACTGGTTCGAGATTTGTGTAGGTGCTTGGAATGTCGCCACCCCGTTAACGGACAGCGATTACGTTCAATTTTGGATTTGCCTTTAAATCTAGCTATCGAGGATGTTTTTGAATCTCAAACCGAATCCTTGTTCTCGTTATCCGATGGACATCAAGTTCTGCTTTCGCGAGATGAAGTTGCAGCTCTTAAAGTTGGCGCAAGTTTTGAGGACCCACGAAGTGAAATGGTCAAATTCACGTGGGAAGGGGCTCGGTTGGATCTTACGCCGGTGCCTTGGAATGACTATCTCGCTTCACCAAGAGTTCGGCTTCGCAGTCTTCGAGAGGTTGCCCACCTCGGATTTATGCTCTTAACTGGAGTGTCACGAGATTCGGGATCGGTTCTAGAAGTCATTGATACCTTTGGTTTTGTTCGTGAAACAAATTACGGAAAAATTTTCGATGTCCAGGTTGAAGAGAGACCGAATAATTTGGCTTTCACTAATATGCGAATCGCACCTCACACGGACAATCCATATCGCAATCCCGTACCTTCCGTTCAGTTATTACACTGCCTTGCCACCGACGTCGAAGGAGGAAATTCTGGTTTGGTAGATGGTTTTAAAGCAGCGCAACGTTTACGGGAGATATCACCAAAAGCCTTTGGAATCCTCAGTCAAGAAAATTTCCACTTCACATATTCCAATGCCAATACCTACCTGGAATATGTTGGTCCCGTCATTCGACTCAATACAAACGATGAAATTGTCGAAGTTCGTTGGAATGATCGCTCCATGCAAAGCCCGAGCTCAAGTGAGTATGTTGACCAAGTTTTCGATGCGCTCTCGGCATTTGCCACAATCCTCAATGGCAAAAGTATGGTCAAGGAGTTTCGACTCAATCCGGGTGACTGTGTGGTTTTTGATAACACCAGGATGCTTCACTCGCGAACTTCTTTTGAATCTTCAGGTACGCGACATTTGCAAGGTGCATATGCGGATCTTGATTCACTCCTTAGTTCGATTGCCGTTTTAGAAAGAGGCGAGTTGGAATGACTCCATACGAAGAAATCGCTTCGCTCTTCTCTTCAAGTGGCTCCGCAGAGTATCTGGGTGAATCCATCATGCTCGTTGAACACATGCTTCAGTGCGCTCAACTTGCAATGGAAGCCGAAGCCGGAGATGAATTAATTGTGGCTGCCCTACTCCACGATATCGGACACCTATTGGTTGACGATCCTCTTGGCGCCCAAAATTCAGATACGGACGCGCATCATGACGAAGTTGGTGCAAATTGGGTCGACCGAAGGTTCCCGGAGAGCGTCAGTGAGCCGGTCAGACTTCACGTGGCAGCAAAGCGATATCTAGTCGCGACCGACGAGGGGTATATGGCCAAGCTTTCGCCCGCGAGCGTCCAGACCTTAAATCTGCAGGGCGGGGCTTTTGACGAAGCGCAGTGTCGTGCCTTTATTGCCCTTCCGGGAGCACAAGGGGCGGTTCAGGTGCGGCTTTGGGATGATCGAGCGAAAGAGGTTGGTAAACCGACTCCAGAACTCGCTTTTTTTAAGCCTATGATCGAATTCTTAGCTTTTCCGCACTGAATTACGACTTCACTGGAGTTTCCGATATTCTTTCGCGGTTGCCGTTTTATAGATCAACCTGGCGGGTTGCCCGAGCGGCCAATGGGAGGGGACTGTAAATCCCCCGGCTCTGCCTTCGAAGGTTCAAATCCTTCACCCGCCACCAGTAAGAACTCATGAGAATGAGCGTAAGTTCCATATGTAGTTGTATTCAAAAC
>CAIMZW010000053.1 GCA_903846075.1 uncultured Actinomycetes bacterium | reverse complement strand
CCGCATCAAGGGGAAATGGTCTAAAGGAAGTTATTCCTAATACTCCAACCGAAACACCTTCAGCACGCATATCGTCGATGACATCCTTTATGGTTCCGAGAACTGATCCAAGTGCCACGAGTACAACTTCCGCATCGTCCACAAAATAACTTGTGACAAGTCCATCAAGGTCATGCTCACCAGCAGCTCGGCGTCCAAAAATGGTTGCAAAATCCGAAGCTAGTGATGGGATGCGCTCTAGGGCTTGGAGTTGCTTCACATGAGCGAGGTAACGCACTTCTGTAAATGCTTCTGGACCAACCATTGCACCAATCGAAACCGGATCGACTGGATCGAGAACCTGGCGTGGAACGAATGGTGGCAAAAAGAGATCTACTTGCTCGCGCTCGACTACATCAATTTCTTCCATAGCGTGGGTGAGAACAAAGCCATCCATGCAGACCATCACAGGGAGTGAGACTTCTTCAGCAATTCGAAAAGCCAAAATATGTAGGTCGGCTGCTGATTGATTGTCTTGGGCGTACAACTGAATCCAGCCAGAATCACGTTGGCTCATCGAATCGGAATGATCATTCCAAATATTTATCGGAGCACCAATTGCTCGATTCGCCAAGGTCATGACTATCGGCAATCCCAATCCAGAAGCGTTGTAGACCGGTTCGACCATGAAGAGCAAACCTTGGCTGGCTGTGGCTGTATACGCCCGAGCGCCAGTTGCAGAAGCACCAATTGCGACCGACATGGCGGAGAATTCAGATTCAACATTGACGAATTCACAATCTGCGATCTCGCCCATTCTTACAATCTCATCCAGAGCTTCCACGATATGAGTCTGCGGCGAGATCGGATAAGCACAAATAACATTTGGTCGACATGCTGCGATGGTCTCCGCCACCGCTCGCGAGCCTTCAATTTGTCGTCGCATGTTTCACTTCCTCTAGTTCAGCAAGAACGAATTGGTAAGCCTCTTGGGCTGCGGCTGCGTTACCTGCCGCAATTTTCGCTGGGAACCGGTCATTGATTGCGGCAACGACACTTCCGATGGTGACAAGTCCAGTAGCAGCGGCAAAGCCACCTAATAAGGCGGCATTGGGAAGGGCGCGACCAACGTGGCGCAGCGCTAAATCTGAGGCAGGGACCATGAGATTTCGCGTGACATCGCGGCCGGCAACATATTCATCAAGACCAAGCTCTTGAAAAGTCTTGGTGGTGTTAATTAAGAGATATCCATCCGAAGCAGCGCCGGCAAAGACATCAACCGAATGCAACAAAGTTGGATCTTGAATAATCACGGCATCGGGTTGCATAACCGGTTCGCGCGATCGAATTTTAGTTTCGCTAATTCGACAAAATGCAACAACAGGGGCGCCTGTTCGTTCAGAACCAAAACTGGGAAACGCTTGCGCGTGAAGCCCATCTTGGAAAGCGGCAACACTTAATAATTCAGCGGCAGTTACTACACCTTGTCCGCCTCGACCATGGATTCTGACTTGAAACACACGCAGATGCTATTCGGGAAATTATCCGCGGAAACGAAAAAGTATTGCTATTCAATACGAATTAGGGCTACCCCCACGATTCTCGAGTGTTTGAGTGCTAGCACCAATACCTCGCCAGCCAAGTATGAAATCTTTGAAGTGTGAAAGTTCGCAAAGACATAATTTTGCTAATCACCTCTGCCTCTGGGCTTCTCGTTGGCTGCCTACTTCTATTCTTTGGCGCAAGGAGTGCCGCCGAAATAGTTTGGGGATTTGGTGGCCTTGCCGGACTAGTCCCTGCCATTAGTTGGGTCGTCGCGTCGATAAAACAGAAAGATTTTGGGGCGGATATATTGGCGATTTTTTCGCTAGTGGGGACGTTAGCTACTAAGAATTTTTTAGCAGCCTCAATAATTTCCTTAATGCTGGCTACTGGGCGAAGCCTAGAAAGTTGGGCGGAGGCGAGAGCAGAACGGGAATTGACATCTTTAATGGCCCGAGTTCCCCAGTTTGCGCATGTGGTTGCTAAAGATGGATCACTTTCAAATATTTCCATTGATTTAGTGGAAATAAATAATCGGGTTTACGTTAAATCTGGTGAAGTAGTACCTGTCGATGGAGTTCTCATCTCTATTGCCGAAGTCGATGAATCAGCTTTGACTGGGGAACCGCTTCCAGTGACAAAGGATGCTGGCGAACCACTTCAAAGTGGTGTGGTCAACACTGGAAGTGGCTTCGAAATGATCGCCACCGCAACTGCAGAACTCAGCACTTATGCCGCGATTATTAGGTTGGTGACGCAGGCCCAATCGCATTCCTCTTCCAGCATTCGACTGGCTAACAAATGGTCGGCTCGATTTCTTCCAATTGCCCTTCTCTTTGCAATTCTCACGTTCACTTTCACGCATAGCCTCGCGCGGACGATCGCAGTACTCGTTACTGCCACTCCATGTCCCCTTATTTTGGCGGTACCAGTGGCAGTCGTCTCCGGGATATCACGAGCAGCAAAAGCTGGCATCCTCGTGAAAAGTGGCTCGGTTTTAGAGCAATTGACCAAAATTCGAGTTGTACTCCTGGACAAGACCGGGACTCTTACTCACGGTGGGCCGAAGGTAAGTCAGATTTCATGGGCGCCAATCAGCTCTGAGAGAGAAGTTCTCTCAATCGCGGCATCCTTAGACCAATTCAGCCCTCATGTTGTCGCTCGAGCGATTCTCGCCGAGGCGAAACGACAAGAAGTTGAAATTCTTCCGACAACAAATGTCACCGAAACCCATGGCCAAGGAGTGTCAGGAAAAATCTTCGATATGAATTTCTTCGTGGGGCAAGTTGCTCATCTACCTAGTTGGCCTAATTGGTTAGATCAAAACCATTCATTAATGGTCGGCGTCTATCGCGATCAAGAATTGCTCGGTGTAATCGGTTTGGACGACCCAATCCGCGACGAATCGTTAACTCTATTAACGGCGCTGAGAAAACTTGAGGTCGAGAAAATCTATCTTGTTACGGGAGATCGACTCGAGAGCGCACAAATCGTTGCTGATCAAGTGGGAATTACCGATATTTTCGCTAGCGTCAGCGCTGAAGATAAGTTGAATATCGTTGCAACGGCTCAACAAGAATATCCAGGTGGAGTTCTCTTCGTCGGTGATGGAATCAATGACGCACCCGCATTAACTAAAGCAGATGTAGGAATCGCAATGGGTTCCAGAGGAATTAGCGCTGCCAGTGAAGCGGCCGACGCAGTGATTGTGGTTGACTCCATCGGCAAATTAATCGCCGCTATCAAAATTGCTAAATTGGCGGTGCGAAAAGCTTTTCAAGCGGCAACAATCGGAATGTCCTTGTCACTACTCGCAATGACGATGGCGAGTTTTGGATGGCTAACCTCGTCAGTTGGAGCTGGCGTCCAAGAATTTATTGATGCTCTGGCAGTTGTGTGGGCTTTAACCACACTATCGAGTTCCAAAACTAGCCATTAGTCCATGTTCAGCCTGTAGCCTTCAATGATGATTAACCGAAAAATGATAATTAGTCGAAATAAGAATCTCTGGTTCGTTCTGCTCACCATTGCCACGGCCTGGAACATCGTCCTCTCCCTTTTCGCAGTCGGTAACTCCCATTGGGTTCTTACCCACGTAGCCGGCGGACAGTTCCATTCCTTGCCGATTACCTTGCGGGGTTACTACCTTCTCCTTTTACTCGCGAGCGTCGCCGAGATTTGGTTCGCCTATCAACTTCGACTCCATCGAGGAGCATGGTCGCTGCGCACGGCAAGGATCTGTTCTAGCCTGACGGTGGCTTATGGATTAAGTACTTTGGTCAATGCCATCTCAAAAAGCCCACAAGAGCGGTTCAACGCCCCTTTTGCCCTGATCGTGGCCTATGGCTTCTTTGTTTTGAGCCGGGTCGAGGAACAAAAAAAGCCCGCTCGCGGCGGGCAAAAAGTTACGAAAAAGAAATGAAAATATCCGAAAAAAAGCGCGCAAAAGGTTGGCAATAAACCAAAAGTATGGTTTGATACGAAGTAGTAGGGAGTCAAGCGGGGACGTGCTTATCCCCCTACTAGCTTCATTACCCTAAGTAGTCGATCGCGGACCTCGTTCGCAATCGAGAAGTTTTAGTAGGGGCGATTTGGGGACTACTTCGCTCCTACTAATTCATCTTTACTACTCAATGTGGTCTTCTTGGGGAAGAAGCATTGATTTGGAAGTTAGCGGTTGCGATTTGGGGACACTTCGCAGCCGCTAATTTCTTTTTTAAGGCTATTTAGTTGTTATTTTTCACTAAAAATTAGAAATCGCAGCAGAGACCTGGACCGATTGCGGAGTGAGTAACTACCGGAGCTGAGTAACTAACGAATGCACGACGTGTAGCTGCTTGGCTTGGGCTTGCGACCAAGATGAAGCTCATGGTGATCGCGGCGGCTACAGCGATAATCTTCTTTGTCATTGTCGTTCCCCTTTTTTTTTAAGGCTAGCTTCATCTTTCGACAAAATCTAACGTTACTCCCGAAACCTAACACGCCTTGTAAAGTTTTGCAACACCTTTAGTAAATCAGTGTCACGTGCTATTGTCAAGACATGGAAAACACAATGCCGTCCCAGCATTTAGGTGTCCGTCT
>CAIMZW010000052.1 GCA_903846075.1 uncultured Actinomycetes bacterium | reverse complement strand
GGTCTATATATTTTGGAAGCAGTGAAGTCAGCAGATGGAACCAGGCCAACGGTTTTTAACCAAGCAACTCAGGTCTGGGTCTCGACCGACTCGCAAGCACCGGCGCATCCAACGGGCGATGTCGTTCTTCATGTTGTCGGTGCCTTTGCTAACGCGGACTGTTCTCGCGATATCTGCGGTGTATTTATTCGATTGGATCACACTGCTCCTACGGATACCTCAGAAGATCAATTTATCCCCATTACCTTTAAGGCTGGCGTTGCCGGTCCTGCTCTTCCAGCTGACACAATTTCAGTCCATGTAAATGGCGTTGCCGTCCCAGCAAACGTGCCTGGAACACTGGTTTACGGTGCCACGGCAAAATTCGAAGTAACCACCTCATCCGGTGGCGCAATATCGTTTAAGGCCTACGGACCTGCATGTGGCCTTAATGGCTCGGTGGTAACTGCATTAACAGGAACGGGTCAGTGCGATATCGGCGTTACCTCGGCTGGTAGTTCATCCTTTGCAGTAGCAACTTCGCACTACCCATTTATCTTGGCGCAAGCAAAGCAAGTTCTTACTTTCTCAACCAAGTACGTGAAAGTCGGGAATTCAATTTCCTTGCCAACAAAAACTAACCTTGGCGAAGCAATTTCTTATTCGGTGATTTCCAAAACTACTTGTACATATTCCAAAGTTGGATCAACTCTTAAAGCCGTGAAGGTTGGAAATTGTTCAGTTAAAGCATCCGCAGCAGGGATGTCAGGAAATTATCGTGAGCTTCTTCAGAAAGTATCTCTTTCAATAAAGAAGTAAAACTAGTTAACTGCCAGGGCTCGGAGTCCTGCAATCGCAAAAACCGTTGCGTTGCGGATTTCGAGCTCTGCGTCATTTCCAGACTCGATTCGAATGCTGGCCGCATCGGTAATACTGGAAATAAACGCTGAGGCACCTGCTACATCTTTAATTCCGGTTTCCATCAAGGCTTCACGAAGCGGTGCAATCAGCTTTCGGTGGCCAACCGCAATATCTTCTTTTCGATAATCCGGAGTAGTAACGGTATTTAATGACTTGACCAACATGTGACGACCATCAGCCACATATCGCAAACCTTCGGCAATCCAAAGCGAAAGTTTTTCAAAAGGATCGTGGGCATCTTTGATGGCATCGCCAAGGCGAAGGCGGTAATAATCCAATTCTTCAAGAACCAAGTCGGCGACCAGATCAGCCGAACTGGAGAAGTATTCGTAAATAGATGAACGGGCTAATCCAGCTTTGGCGGCAACGGCTGCAACAGTGATTGCTTGTGCGCCTTCTGCAAGTGCTAATTCCATTGCGGCGGCCATTAATTGTTGTCGACGAAGTTCACGGTGAGCGGCAATCGTCGGGGCTTGGATTTTAGGCATTTTCGGATTCTTTCACGCATTTTCCGGTTTCGCACATTACCAGTTAGTTCTCAGGTAACTCTCTGGGTTGAACCAGCCCACTCTTTCATACTCATCCCATGAAACGACATATCGCACTCTTAGCCGCAGGAATCTTCATGGCCGCAGGAGTTACCTTCCTTCAGGTCAGCCCCGGTCAAACAGGTGGAGTGAGCACTTCCTCCAGTGCTATTTCCAGCACTTCTGTTGGTACTGCCTCGACCACGTCATTGAAAGTCGGATCTAGCTTGACTCCTTCAACCAGCCCTTCAACCAGCACATCGACTGTGAAGAGCATCAAGCCTTCCATTGGTTCTTCCGGAGAAGACGACTAAGAAGCCGAAGTCGTCCGACGCTCAAAATATTGCGAGAAAGCGATCGACCCTAAGGTAAGAACCGTTCCATAGATGAGGTTTGCAGATACCCCTGTTTTAGCGGTTGGCGCTAACCAATCCAAGAGCAAGGCTCCAATGAGTTGTCCAGTCACGCTAAATAGGATGAAGTTCAAAACTCCAAGCGCTTTAACAACGTATGCGGAAACCGCAATAAAAAGTAATCCAAGCGGTCCACCTAAGTACATCCATGGATTTGATGGCAAATGAGCTATCCGTCCGCCATTGAGAAAATTAATTGCGAGAGCAATAGTTAGTACGACGGTTCCGGTCGTGAAATTAATCATGGTCGTTGCGAGTGGCCGTAACGAAATTGCATTGACCCGACCATTCACCGCTTGTTGAAAAGAGACGACAACTCCTACTGCGATTGATAAGGCGACCGGCAAGAATCTAAAAGTGGAGTGCACTAATTGCGGGTAGACCGCGATCGTAACTGCCATCAAAGTTGCAGATGCTCCAACTACTCGGGCTAACGTAATATGTTTTTTCCCCGAAGGAGAGATTCCCATTTTGTCGACGACTAGGGATGAAATTGTTTGCCCGCCAATTGTCGCAATAGTAAAGATCGCCACTCCAACTTGGGGAACTGCAATGCTTTGAATAGAGAGAAAAAAACCGCCAGCCAATCCGCCAAAGAATTCCCAGACTTTCATCTCTTTACGTTTCCAGGCTGCGCCAACGCGAGTTAGGCCGTCGCGTTCTTTCTGGATTCCGAAAACAAGAACGATGAGAAAAGTGATTCCGACTAGATTGGAGAGCAACGCAGCAGCAATACCGTTGTCTAGTTTGGTAGCAAGTCGACCATTAAAACGCGACTGCAAGGCGACAAGGGCGCCAATAAAAATAGTTAGTAAACCAAACAAGGAATCTCTCGAATCTTAATTAACGCAGGGAATGGTGCCACCATTCACCGCTTTGCCATTTGCCTGATTGGCATAATTGATTTTTGTGGGCTTTGGTTTCGGTGTTGCCTTTGCGGTAGTTGTTGCACCGCTTGCGCTACTAGAAGCAGTTGGTTTTGCAATCTTTGGAGCTGGGAAGAAGAGGTCATGAGTAAATTTGCGAACCTTGGCAACATCAATCAAATTCACACTCTGAAGGTTTCGCATAACATAACCTTCGATTGGCAAGGTGTGAAAGACGATATGTCCGCCAGTCAACGCTTTGGCTTGTGGGAGGAATCCAAGAACATCCCAGCCGCTATCAATAACAACGTCTTTTTTCGCAACAGTAAGAAGTGATTGCAATTTTCCTAAATCTCCGAAAATTCCTTGGCTTCGGAATTTCGTGATGACGCCAGTAATGAATGCTTGTTGACGATGGGTGCGATCAAGGTCGCCATTAGGAAGTCCGTGGCGTTGGCGAACAAATTTCAGAGCATCTACCCCTGAAATGGTTTGAACTCCAGCTGGAAAAACTGCGCCAGAATATTGGGAATCATTCACCGCATGGTTTAAACAGACTTGAATACCACCGAGTGCTTTAGCGATGTCATAAAAACCAACGAGGTTTACTTCGGCGAAGTGATCAATCGGAATTCCAAGAAGGGCCGTGATTGTTGCGATCGTTGCTTTTCTTCCGGCCTCGCGGGAGAGGCGCTCGCGATCTGGCTCTTTAACACCCAATTTATATAGCCGAGAATCTTCCGCATATTTTGCGTAGCCATAAGCTTCTTTAATCTTTTTCATTCCAAGCCCAGGAACGTTGACATAGTCATCGCGCGGAATAGAGATTGCAGTAGCGCCAGTCCCGTTAGCAGGGATATGTATGACGATCATGGTGTTGGTGTTGTAGCCACCAATCGAACTGCTCGAACCGACGTGCATTAAATCCAACAGTGCCCGAGGTAAGTCCGCTCCATTATTGTCTCGACGGCTATCTAGGCCAAGAAGCAGAATGTTGGTGTCACCATGCTTTGAAGTGACGGCTCCCTGCAAAGCTTTCGAGCGGGGGATGGCAGAAGTCGCGGTTTTATTGAAAACGGCCATTCCGGCCGAAGCCACTACGACGGCTAGGGAGAGCCCGACTGCTATTTTTGAGGGCCATCCGCGCATATACCCAATCTTATCCAAGTAAGGAACGTCATTTTTCTTTCGCAGGGCAGGTATTGGCTGAGAGTCACCTGACTTTTCGTATTAGAGTGGTGAAATGCTGACCAGGGAAGTCAACTGATGGAACCAACAAAGGTTGGTGCGCTCGCACTTGTCGGATCTGGCGAATATTTACCCATCATGGAGCCAGTGGAGGGTGCGTTACTGAATCAAGGAATTCTTCGAGGAAAAGAAAATTCGTTTGTTCAAATACCAACTGCCGCAGGACGAGAGAGCACAGACCGGTTGGCGTATTGGAGACAGATTGGCTTGGATCAAGCCGAAAGGCTCAATACCCGTCAGATTTTTCTTCCGATCTACCGACGTGAAGATGCTTTTAATCCTGAATTTGCGGCACAGATTGACGGGGCTGGTTTGATCTATCTCTCTGGCGGGGACCCAGGGTATCTAGCTCGCACCTTGCTCGGAACTCCCGCTTGGGAAGCAATTGAACGGAATTGGCGCTCCGGAACTTCATTGGCTGGCTGTAGCGCAGGCGCGATGGCGATGGGTAGTGATGTTCCCAATTTTCGAAAAATGAAGGAAGCGGGCGAACCTGGGCTTGGCTTAATTTCACACATTCGGACCATTCCGCACTACAACAAGTTCTTTGGCTGGATCCCAGACGGGGCCGCAAAATTGATGCTCCAAGCCCCAGAGGGCACAATCATTATCGGTATTGACGAGGGAACTGCTTTAGTAACAGGTCTGGAACCAGAGAATTCCTTCGAAGATCGAACATGGAAAGTTCATGGTGTGGGAGGGGTCCATATTCTTCGAGGTGCGCCAACTCATCGCTATCAAGAAGGAGATCGTGTAAGTCTGTAATTAACATCACGGCTCTTTTTGTCTAGTATTGCTTCACACTTGGCTAGATTATGGCTCCCACCACGCGAGGCAGGAGAGTCAATGGCGACTTTTTCAGAGGCAAATGTAATTACAACCACTCACAAAGGCCTATTAGCCTGGGTTGAGGAAGTTGCTGCATTAACCCAACCAAGAGATATTTATTGGTGCGATGGTTCCGATGAAGAATACGAACGAATTACCTCAGAATTAGTAGATTCTGGGACCTTGGTTCGACTAGCCAAGAAACCAAACTCTTTCTGGTGCGCATCTGATCCAAGCGATGTTGCTCGAGTAGAAGATCGCACCTATATCTGTTCGATCGATGAAGCTGATGCTGGTCCAACAAATAACTGGATGGCACCGGCAGAGATGAAAAAGATCATGATTGATCTTTATCGGGGAAGTATGCAAGGACGGACGATGTACGTCATTCCATTTTGCATGGGACCGATTGATTCCTTACACCCAATGTTTGGTGTTCAAATTACTGACAGCGCTTATGTAGTTGCTTCCATGCGGATTATGACCCGAATGGGCAAAGCTGCTCTTGATGCACTTGGCTCTGACGGAAGATATGTTGCGGCGCTGCACTCAGTTGGCGCTCCTCTCACGGCGGGCGATACAGATGTGCCGTGGCCGTGTAATCCCACGAAGTACATCATTCAATTCCCGGAAGAAAATGCAATCTGGTCTTATGGGTCAGGTTATGGTGGCAATGCCCTTCTTGGAAAGAAGTGCTATTCGTTAAGAATTGCATCGGTGATTGGTCGCGATGAGGGTTGGCTTGCTGAGCACATGTTGATTTTGAAGGTCACTCCTCCTAATGGAAATACCCACTACATAGCGGCTGCTTTCCCCTCTGCTTGTGGCAAGACAAATCTTGCGATGTTGGAACCGACAACACCTGGTTGGAGAGTGGAAACACTTGGCGATGACATTGCTTGGATGAGATTTGGCGAAGATGGGCGCCTCTATGCAATGAACCCAGAATTCGGTTTTTTTGGTGTTGCGCCCGGAACTGGCTGGAAAACAAATGCCAATGCAATGCGAACTATCGAAAAAGGTAATTCCATCTTCACCAACGTTGCTTTGACCGATGATGGCGATGTCTGGTGGGAAGGTTTGACCGAAGAGCCACCAGCACACTTGATCGATTGGAAATTACGAGATTGGACTCCCGAATCGGGTGAGCTCTCTTCGCATCCAAATTCCAGGTTCTGTACTCCGGCAAGTCAATGTCCAATCATCGCGCCAGAATGGGAAAGCCCACAGGGTGTGCCAATCTCCGCCATCTTCTTCGGTGGTCGGCGAAAAACCACGATTCCATTAGTGATGCAATCTCGAGATTGGGAACATGGCGTTTTTATGGGTGCAACGCTCTCCTCTGAAACTACCGCCGCGGCGACAGGTCAAGTGGGAATCGTTCGTCGCGATCCAATGGCGATGTTGCCTTTTATCGGTTACCACGTAGGGGACTATCTCAAGCACTGGTTGCGCGTTGGTAAATATCGCGATCAATCTTTGCTCCCGAAAATCTTTTATGTAAATTGGTTCAGGCGGGGCTCTAACGGAAAGTTCCTCTGGCCCGGATATGGTGAAAACTCGAGAGTAATTAAATGGGCAATCGAACAGATCGAAGGCGCCGATACCGCTGTGGAGACTCCAATTGGTTTTGCGCCGAAACCCGGGGCTCTTGATATCGATGGTCTCGATGTCACGTCTGAAGATATGGCGGCTGCATCTCGCGTAGATCTTGAAGAATGGCGCGCAGAGCTGCCTTTGATTGAAGAATGGTTTTCAAAAATCGGAGAGAAACTTCCCATTGAGTTAAGTGAACAACTTGAAAAGTTAAGAGTGCATCTCAAGTAATTGGAAACGAAAAAGCCGACTTCCCCGATGAAGTCGGCTTTTTCTATGAGAGAAAAACTAAAGCGCAGCTATTTGGCGATTGAGTTCGTCGCGAACATATTCCAATTCGCGAATGACGTATTCTGAGATATCTCCGGTTTTCAGATGTTCTGGTAAGACGTCCCAGGTGTAGGTCTCAATTTCTAAATGAGTGGATAGCGGTGTCTTTGCGTGAACTTTTAGTGCCGCATCGATTCCGCTTCGAGTGGTCTGGAATGGTCCTAAATCTTGGAGAAACACTGGAACGTGAAAGTGAGTGCGCCACTCGCGTGGTCCTGGATCTAACTCCCAAGCTTTAATAGCATCTTCCAAATTGAGAAAGCGCGTGATTTTTCCATCTCTTAATTCAGTGGTCTGGCTGAGGTAAATGGTTCCGGTGTACTTCTTCAGCTCCTCCACGATCTCAGGTGTCACGTTATCAACCTTGAGAGCGGCAGCCTCTTGAAGTTTAAAGATTGGAATCCCAGCCATTGATAATTGGTGAATGTCATCGGCGATATCTTCGAACTCAACTGACTGGTGACAAATATCCAGCACAACACCAAGGTATCGTCGAGTAGCACCAAAAACTTCGGCGAGTGGTTGGCCAGAAAGTTTTGCGATTCGCTGCGCGGCCTCGAGACTGTAAATCTTCTCTTGAAAATAGGTAACAGTATCTGGAATGGTCTCGAGATAGCAGAATGGTTCTGGTTCCAGGGCCAATTTGACTCTACGGCCAGTGCTTTTTTCTAGCGTCATGAGATGAGCAATTACTCGATAGATATTTTCGTCAAAGGCCGCGACATATTCCTCGGAAGTAACTTTAGGACGGAATGCAAGTGGCGCAGTTTGAATTGTTGGTTCAACATCAGAACCAGTAACCTCAGCCAAAATATTTGCCACATTCATTGTGTACTGAGTGCGCGCTTCTGTGGTCCAATCAGGCTCGTAGACCTCGGCTTTAACGATCTGTCCTTTGAATGGTCCATAAGGAAATGCATTAACCGTATAAACATAGAGATCTTGTGTGACGAGAAAGTTTTTTAGCCAATTTCGTTCTTCTGGTTTCGCCAATAATTCTTCAACGGATGCGTGGGCCAAACGAAGGGAGACACCCATTGGAGCGTTCGGACTAAATTTTGCCTTCACGCCTGGTAGATAGGTGATCAGACTGTTCTTCATATCGCCCCAGGTATCACCTGGATGAACGAGTGTCGAATAAGTTAAGTGTCCGTATCCGTTACCAAGATCCACGCGCTACTTTCCATTTCCGATGTGATTGAAAGTGGAGGTATTGAGGTGCGATTGTGAGTCACGCGTGGTGTTTAACCAGCCACCGGTCGTGAAATAACGCTGACCAGCAACCAGTAATTCTTCGGCAGGGAATTTCGTAATGACTTCACAGCCTGTGGCCGTAACGACAATTTCCTCTTCGATACGCGCGGCTCCCCATCCATCTTTGGCAGGCCAGTATGTTTCGAGCGCAAAGACCATTCCTTCTTCAAGGACTTCCGGGTGATCAATGGAGACCATTCGGCTAAATATTGGTCGCTCCCAGATAGAAAGTCCGACGCCGTGACCGTACTGCAAAGCAAACGCGGCCTCTTCATTTGCGAAACCAAATTCTTGCGCCGTAGGCCAAACCTTAACGATATCTGCTGTGGTAGCGCCCGGCTTAACTAACGCAATCGCCTTATCCATATATTCACGGCAGATTGTGTAAGCATCGCGCTGGGCAGGTGAGGCGCTACCAACAGCAAAAGTGCGATAGTAACAAGTGCGATACCCCATAAAACTATGGAGGATGTCAAAGAAGGCAGGATCGCCAGGTCGAATTACGCGGTCGCTGAATACGTGTGGATGAGGCGAGCAACGTTCGCCAGAAATTGCATTCACGCCTTCAACATGTTCCGATCCCATGTCATAAAGAATCTTGCTAACGAGTCCAACGCACTCGTTCTCTTTTACTCCTGGACGAAGGAATTCATAAAGTTGGTCATAGGCTGCGTCAACCATTGATGCGGCCGAGGTCAGAAGAGTGAGCTCATCCTTTGTCTTAATTCTTCGAGCAGCTAAAAATACTTGCTGACCATCGACGACTTTGATTCCCTTTGCCTGCAACGCAAACATAACTGGAGGTTCAATAATGTCGACCCCTAGTGGTGCATTTTCTAGTCCATAAATCTTGAGTACTTCGTAAATTTTCTCCGCCACTGATTCTGCTTGTCCCGCGCTTGGGCTGATTGCGCCGCGGAGCGTGGAAATTCCGGCGCGTGATCCAAGGATGGGCGCAGCATTGTGGTGCGGAGCATGGCCATTGGCGCTGGCATCGGCATGTGCTTTGTCTAGCCATGGAGTTTGTAAAGTGTGGTGTTTCGCAGCAGATCCAAAATCCCAGAGAATTGGTTCGCCACCGCGAGGCAGTATGGAAAAACGAATCATCTTGTCCATCGCCCAAGTGCCAATGTGGGTGGAGGTCATATAACGAATATTGTGAAAATCAAAAGTGAGAAGTGCGCCAAGATCGGATTTCTCTAGTTCCGCTTTTAGCCGGGCAAGTCGTTCGGTACGAAGCCGATCTAGATCGAGTCGGTTCTCCCAGTCAACGCCTGCAGGACCATAGGTGGCGATCGCCATTGTTCACTCCTATTGAATATTCGAATTATTGAGGCAGAAATGTTCTCTCCTAGTTAACACTAGGGAGATAGGAGTGTCAAGGTTTTTTAACGAAGGAAACTACTTCTTATGAGCTGAACACCCGTGAACAAACCAAATGCCTCTAAAAGGAACGAGCCCATTATTTCTAAATTTATGTTGAATGGAGGAATCGAATCCAATGGAATGTCCCTTGGGTAGTGAGAGAACTAAATCTCCAATGGTCACTTCAATTTCTCCTTCTAGGGCATAGCCATATTCGAATCCATCATGAACCATAAACTCGCCAGTTTCATTTGATTCCGAACCCGGCTCGTAGATGATCTCCATGAAATTAACATTGTTTTCAGATGTTGCGGCAAGGCGCTCCCACGTAACTCCAGAGTCCATCACGATGGCGCTGCGGTTATGAGGATTAACTGCGGAAATCCGCGCCCTGGACTCTTCCCATGCATCGGTGGGAGTATCAAAGTTTTCCCGACTAACTTGATCGCTCAGGCTCTTGGTATCGGTGATCGTTTCACCATTCCATTGCGACTCAAAGAGAATATCAACTGGCACGCTCAACAATTTCGCAAGTGCATAGAGAGTGGCGACCGAAGGCTGCGACTTTCCATTTTCGATCTGAGAGACGAAGGAAGGCGAGACCTGAAGTTGTCTAGCGACTTCTCGAAGAGAGAGGCCACTTTTTAGCCGAATCTCTTTAAGTCGCGGACCGAGGTACTCGATGGGATCTCTCATGATCCTCACTTTCTGGCTAGTTTTCTGTAAGAAGAAAGAGTTGATTTTAAGTGGCGAATATTTCATTGTGATTAACTGATTGGTCATTATTTCAGTGTTTACAGTTGCTATACAAGAGGCGAAGGCAAGCGTATTCTCAACCTCGACCGTTTGGCACTAGTGAACACGGAGTTGTGTTATGAAATTAAATTACATCCACCACGTTGGACTGGTGGTCAAGAACCTCGACCGATCCATTTATTTCTACCATGACATTTTGGGTCTGCAGTTTGCCAACGAACCCACTGATTGGTTTGAGGGACCTGACCTAGCCAAAGGGGTTGGCGTTCCCGGTGCCACTTTACGTCAAGTTTCCATGTGGGTCGATGACACCAGCACGTTGGAATTGATCGAGTACGGCAATCGTCCAGCCGAGAACACCACTCACATTCCAAATAATTACCTAGGCGCAGCACATGTCTGCTTCAATGTCGATGACATCCGCAAGACAAAAGCTGAATTGGAAGCAAAAGGCGTTACTTTCTACAGTGATGTCAATGTTGTTGACGAAGGGCCGTTGGCAGGGTGGCGCTGGTGCTATTTCAGCGATCCAGATGGGCTAGCCCTTGAGTTAGTTGAGATTGCCTACTACCTGAAGTCAGATCGAGTCGCAGCATCGGCACAGTACTTGCGCAATCGTCCAAGTCTGGAGTCTTTACTTTAAAATCAGTAAATAAGGGAGCCAACATGGTTGGCTCCCTTATGCATAGAAACTACTTATTAACTTGAACCAAGACCTTCATTTGGTCACCCTTTGGATCAACTAATACGTCGAAGCCTTTGGTAACAACGTCATCGATATCGATAGTTGAAGTAACCACTTTTTCAATCGGATATTTGCCCGACGAAGCTAATCGGATGATCCGTGGCCAATCGGTGAGCAAGTAGCACCAACTGCCAACATAAGAAATATCGCGCTCAGATAAGCGCATCGCGTCGATTGTCGCGGGCTTGGTATGCAGGCCAGTTTGGACAATTTTTCCGCTTCTTCGGATGTGATTCATTTGCGTGGTTAACCCCGGCGTCGAACCAGAGCATTCGACTCCCACATCTACGCCACGACCTTGCGTTATTTCGCGAATTTGATCGTCGAAATCTGCATCCATCGGATTGAGGACAGGTCCGACATCAAGGCTCTTAGCGAAGGCGGAACGATGGGGATTTGGATCAGAGATGATTACCTGGGAAGCACCGATAGCCCAGGCATAAAGTGCGCTTAGGGCACCAATTGGACCAGCACCGGTTACGAGAACGATATCTCCGCCCCAAACTCCGACTCGATCAATTCCATAAGCGGCCACTGAAGCCGGCTCCACCACTGCACCAGCGATATCTGAAAGAGTGTCAGGAAGTTTCGCAACTTGATACTCCTTGAGCACGGCAATTTCTCCGAGGCCCCCTGTAGGTGCGCTCAACCCAGTACAGGCAAAGAGTTCACATAAGTGACCGCGCCCAGTGCGACAAGGAATACAACGCCCACAAACAATTGCGGGCATGATCGAGACTCGATCTCCAACTTTTACATCGCGGACATCTTTTCCAATTTCGATAACTCGAGCGGAAAATTCATGTCCCAAAATCTGTGGGTTGGTTACCCCTGTTAATGGATGCGGCTTGGTCGGGGTAACAATGGCGCCAACTGAATATTCATGTAGGTCAGTTCCGCAGATTCCGCAAAATAGCGGTTCTACTACAACCTCATCTGGAAGAGGAGCGCCCGGTCTTGGAACATCTTCGATCCGGATATCTTTTTGGCCGTGAAATCGCGCCGCTTTCATAGTTACCTCCTAGAGGTTCGAGTTAGTGTGTACGAGAGAGCTGCAAAAACAATAAGCAAACCTTGGAATAGGTATTGCCAAGTCTGGGAAAGATTGAGAAATACGCAGGCGTTAAGGACTTGAACCATCAGGACCGATCCAAGTAATCCGCCAATAAATGAACCTCGACCACCAAGTAGGCTTGTTCCGCCAAGAACTACCGCAGTGATTGACTGCAAGGTATAAGTCGTCCCCTGTGCTGGGTCTCCGACACCAATAAGGCCCATAAAAATAATTGCGCCAAGTCCAGCAAAGAGCGCCGAGGCAATGTAGGCCCCAATGATTGTCCGGTTGATATTTATTCCGAGCCTTCTAGCCGATTCTTCATTAGACCCAGATGCCCGAAGTTTGATTCCCCAACTTGTCTTTCGAAGTGCAATCTCGAGGAGTATCGCGACAATCGCTAGGACAATGAAGGCATCGGGAAGTGGACCAACTTTGCGCAAAAGGAAGTCAGTAACCGAGCTATTGATATAGCCACCAGGAGCAGGTCGAAGAAGGAAGCCGATTCCAATCAGAGCGATGTAGACAGTCAAAGTTCCAGCCACTGGCGTGAACTTAGCGAATCGAATCAGCGCTCCATTCGCCGAGCCAATGACCACTGACACAATAGGAATTAATATAAATCCGATTGCAATCATCCAAAAGGATTTTCCATCATTAACAAAGAAAGAAGCCACGACTAGAAGCACTCCGGAGGCTGGGCCAACTGAAAGGTCTATACCACCAGTCATTAAAACTATGGTTTGACCAAGTGCTATAAAACCTAATCCCGTTCCTAGTCCTAGGACCGCGTTAATGTTGTACGAGCCGAAGTAAAGATGGTTCTTAGAAAAGATGAAGAGGGCCAATAGGGTGATCATTCCGGTAAGAACTACTGGAGGAACGAAATCTGATTGAAGAAGTTTTCGCAGGGTTCGCTTTTGAGAGGCGGCAACCGCATCATCAATCTCTTGTCGCTTGAGTGCCGTGGAGCGAATTGCGGCAGCGACCATTTTTTCTTCAGTTACATTTTCGCCTTCTAGTGCGTCAACGACATGACCGCGGGACATCACATAGACGCGATCGCATAACCCTTCCAACTCTTTGGTATCCGATGAATTAACAATGACTGGAATCCCACTATTTGCCACATTGCGCAAAATCTTATAAATCTCGGCTCTAGCACCGACGTCCACACCTTGAGTGGGTTCATCCGCGACAATCATGATCGGATCAGAGAGAAGGGAGCGAGACATAACAATCTTCTGTTGGTTTCCGCCTGACAGGGCCGAAACTGGAGAATCCATAGAGGGAGCTTTGACATCGAGATCCCGCAAAGATTGGAGGACAACGTTATCTTCGCGCTTACGACTAATGAATAAACCTTGACTAAATTTTCCAAGTGCGCTGACCGCGGCATTTTCTCTTACCGAGAGCGTCATCATCAGACCTTCACCATGTCGGTCCGCAGGCAGGTATGCGGTTTTAAGCAGTAGTTCCTTATTCCCAATTTCCTTGCCATTGACGATTATTTTTCCCGCATGATTATCTAATCCAACGAGTGAGCGCATTAATTGGCTTTGACCATTTCCCACAACGCCCGAGATACCAATAATTTCTCCCTTGCGAGCCAGAAGATTGACCTCATGAAAGTCAGGGCTTGAAAGGTTTTCAATTTTAATAAATTCGCCATCTTCGACGTCAAAGGAGTGCTTAGGAGGAAAAGTTGATTCAAGTTGACGACCAACAATCATCGTCATGATTTCATTGTCAGTTATCTCTGAAACATTAGATGTTCCTCGTCCTTTTCCATCTCGAAGTATTGTGACTCGATCTGCGAGCTCGCGAACTTCGGCAAGGCGATGGGTGATATAGACAACTGCTGTCCCTGTTGCTACAACTTTACGAACTCGATCAAAAAGAATCTCGACAGATTCTTGTCCGAGCGGTGCGGTAGGTTCGTCAAGGATCAAGACCTTTGGATTAATAGCAAATGCTTTTGCCAAATCTAATAAATGTTGTTGGGCAACGGTCAGAGTCTCTACTCGATCACGCAGACTTGCGGTGAATCCGAAATCATCCAGGATCTTGCGCATAGTTTTTTCAGCGCTGCCTTCACCTTGGAGCAGTTCTTCTGGAATTGAAATTAAAATATTTTCGGCGATTGTAAGGTCTGGTAGGACTGCAGGATGTTGGTGAACAATTGCTAATCCAAGTTGAGTCGCTTGGTGTGGGCTTAAATTTTGGATTTCTTGTCCAGAGATCTCAATTTTTCCGCCATCTGGTTGGAGAGTTCCAGAGGCGACATTCATCAATGTAGATTTTCCGGCGCCATTCTCACCCAGCAAGGCATGAACTTCACCTGCTCGAACCTCCAGCGATACATCCGTCAATGCGGCAACGCCAGAAAAGTTCTTGGAGATATTTGAGAGGACAAGAGGAGTGCTAGACACGTATGTCACCATTTCTTCGGGTTTGAACTAGCGTAAAACTAATCATCGATTTCTGATATAACTTTGCTAAAAATAAGAAATCAGATTGGCCACAGTTACCCATGGCCAATCTGATTATGAGCCTTATTAGTTGGTCTTCAACTTGGCTTGTGCGTCGCCGCTCATCTTTGCTGAGAGGTAAACGTCACCAGGAAGATCCTTGCGGCACTGGACAGGTGATGGCTTGCCAGAGACTGAATCTTCGAACAATGTGGATGGATAGGAAGTCAATGTTGGCTTCTTTCCACCAGTTGCGAGAGCGATTGCCCAGTCTGTTGCCAAACGTGAGTGGTCGTTCTGAGTTGAGATTGTCATCATCTTGAAGTTTGGTTGTGTGGCCTTGTTGTCCTGGTAGAAGCAACCGAGAACGTTTCCGTCAGAAGTTGCAATTGCAGGAACTTTCCAGCCAGATGCGACAGCAGCTTGGAGAGCGGAAACCATTGAAGGTCCGAAGTCCGAGGTAATTGCATCAATCTGTGGGTACTTAGCGATAGCAGCGGTAAGTACTTCTTGAGTCTTTCCTGGATCCCAGCCGGTAACTTCAAATGGGTCTGCACCAATGAAGTGGAACTTTGGATTGTTTCCAAGAACTTGATTCAAACCTTTTGTTTCATCTGCACCCTGGCTATTGCCTGCTGGGCCGGAGATACGAAGGATGTTTCCGCCGTTTGGAAGGTTCTTCAATAGCCATTGGCCCCAAAGCTTTCCAGCGAGTACGAAATCGGAACCAATAAAGATGTTGTAATCCTTACCAGCGACGCCACCAGCCCACACGCGGTATGGAACAGTTACGACACCAGCTTTGTAGGCTGATCGAAGAGCAGGAAGCATTGCTTGTCCCGCATCTGGGAAGACAACGAGGGCCTTAACACCCTTTGCGACCATTCCCTTGATATCGGAAATTGCCTTATCAGTCTTACCTTGACCATCTGCGTAATAGAGCTTAGTGACGCTTGGGCATAGCTTTACTTCTTCACGGACAGCAGCGGTTGTGACCAAACGCCAGCTATTTCCACCGAAACCATCGGTGAAACCCATTGTGATTTTCTTTGGGCCGCACCAAGAAGGTACACCTGCGGCACTGCTTGATGTGGCAGCAACCAAAGTAGATGCGGTCATAACCGCAACTAAACCAAGGCTACTCGCGACAACAGCGGCTCGAGATTTAAACCGTATCAACTTTCTTCCTTTCGTAGTCGTGCGACAACTATTGACGCACTAGTTCGGTGTCTTGGCGGACCCCGAAATCTTTGTTAAGCGCTAACCGGATCCAGTTTTCGATTAGGGAGACGGCGCTTCATTTTTTCTTTTACCGGGGCCCAATTAAGGGCGTATATCGCAATACCAGCCATCATTGTTATTGAGATGACCAGAGTTCGAACTCCATAAGGTACGCCCAAGGAAAGAACGAACATATCTAGTTGCTTGAGAAAAAGTGCTGCTACAGCTGAGGCTGCGGGGAAACCACGTCCTCCCAGAAGTGAAGTGCCTCCCAGGACTACTACTGCGACGGAAGGCAGGACGTAGTCATCACCTTGATAAGCGGTGGGTTGCGAAATCACGCCGCCAAGGATCACTCCGGCGACACAGTAGAGAATTTGTGCGCGGCGGCCGAGCGTGCCGCTGCAGAGGGGCGGCTGGCGTCCGTGCGCAACGAGGCCGTGAGCCTGGAAGACGAGGC
>CAIMZW010000051.1 GCA_903846075.1 uncultured Actinomycetes bacterium | reverse complement strand
TCGAGATAGCCTTCATCGGGAAGCACAATTCCCACATTCGTCATAGCCGGTTCCATCAAAATTGCGGCGACATCGCCTTGTTGGAGTGCCTTCTCCATCGCTGGAAGATCATTAAATTCCACAACCCTGGTGGTTTGATCGAGTGGAACCGGTGCCCCTAGATTGCCTTCTCGTCTGACCGTATTTCCATCCTGATCAAGTGTCGCAAAAGTTTCGTCAACGCTGCCGTGATAACAACGGTCGATAACAATGATTTTGGATTTTCCGCTAATCAAGCGGGAGTAACGAAGTGAGTGCCTGTTCGCATCTGTGGCAGAAACCGTGAACTGCCAAAGTGGTAATCCAAATCTCCGACTTAATTCTTTGGAAACTAGGACCGCATCGGCAGTTGGGAGCATCGCAGTAATACCAAGCTTCATTTGTTCGGTAATTGCGTTAACCGTTGCTAATGGCGAGTGGCCGGTCATTGATCCGGTATCACCCAAACAAAAATCAATGTACTCATTGCCATCGACATCAGTAAACCGAGACCCAGAAGCGCTCTCAACGAAAACTGGATAAGCGCCCGGCCATTTTGCCATCCACGACATAGGGACTCCTCCTGGCATGACTTCGAGAGCCTGTCGAAAGAGTTCCCCAGATTTAGGATGTAATTTCAGGAAGCGTTCTTCTTCGCGTGCGATTAGAGTGGAAAGACGCGTGCGATCAACTGAATTCATATCGTCATTGTTGCGAGCCGATTGCAGAAAGGCAAACTCCTTTCGTCAAAACTGAGAATTCACCTTGTGTTCACCCGATTAGTTGAAAGTTCAACTTCACTATGGTAATGTTGTTGAAAGTTCAACAACCCTATAGTTCACATCACTTAATTCCAAGGAGCAATACATGTCTACAGATACCAAGTCATTAACTGGCACATACGCCATTGACGCCTCCCACAGCCAAATCGGTTTCGGTGCTCGCCATGCAATGGTGACCAAGGTCCGCGGTCAATTCAACGATTTCGTTGGAACCGGATTCTTCGATGCCGAGAACCCTTCCAATTCCAAGGTCGAAATCACCATTCAGGTCGCAAGCATCAACACCCGCAATGCTGACCGTGATGCTCACCTTCGCACCAACGACTTCTTCGCTGTCGAAGAGTTCCCAACCATTACTTTCAAGTCCACTGAAGTTTCAAAGTCTTCAGATTCTTCTTACACCGTAACTGGCGACTTGACCATCAAGGCAACAACCAAGTCAATCACTTTCGACTTGGACTTCACCGGTGAAGCAATTGATCCATGGGGCAACCAACGTATTGGCCTCGAAGGTTCAACCTCCATCAACCGTAAGGATTACGGCGTTGAGTGGAATGCAGCGCTTGAGACTGGCGGAGTTCTTGTAGGCGAGAAGGTAACTCTCGAATTCGAAATCTCAGCAGTAAAGAGCGCTGAATAATCTTTTAGCTCTCGACAAAAAAGCCGCCCCATACGGGGCGGCTTTTTTAATCTTCGGAGAAGGTAAAGAGCGCCTCTAAGTAGTGGTCCCCCACGATTCCCAAGTTAGCCGCATCCGGTGGGGCGGTCTGAGGTTCAATCGCAATTCCTTCAGTATCTTCGGTATAGACAACCCACCATGGCGCATCAGTTTCGATGGTTACCTTCGCAGCACCTTCCCATACAATCGCTGGAACACCACGAACTCCCGTGAAAGCGTCATCCCATGGTTCTTTAGGAATGGAAACTAGTTCGCCGGTAGGAATTCCATCCTCTCCTCGGAGCAGCATCTGTGTTGCACTAAATTCAATCTCCGCGGCATCACCTCGAGCGAGTTCGCGGGGAAACCAAGGATGAAATCCCAGCCAAGCCGGAAGTTGGCAACCATTAGCCTCATATTCCAAAATCCATCGGACTGCGTCGTCGAGAATTTCGATTGTCTGTTCTACTACTGCGCCACCATAGGGGGCTGGTAACTCCAATCGAGCCCGACCCGGACCGACCTCTTCCCATGACGAAGTAAAACCAAAGCCGTGAATCGCATGTGGCGGATCCCAAAGAGCCGGCAAGGTGTGCAGTTCGTTCTGATCGTCAATCAAAAGGCCGTCTTTAATTCGGCCGGCCCATGGCGCCATTGCATACCAACCCCAGGACAAAGGTGTTCCGCGAAAGGGAACGACAAATTGGAGATCTCGCCATTGCAGGGATGCGATTCGCGCACCTTGATCTAGGTCAATCGAAACCGAAATTTCGGCTCCATCCATGTGCTGCATTTAGCCCTCGATCTCTGCTCGGGTTGGTGGCCTGGCCCCGGCACGAGAGCAAGTAATCGCGGCTGCTTTTGCTGCTCGACGGAGAACTTTTTCTAATACCTCACCACGCAAATTAGTTAAACCATGTTCTAGCAAGCCTTCCACAACGATCGCTCCAACAGTATCTCCAGCGCCTACTGTGTCAACGACAGTTACTTGAACTCCTGGAACTGCGATCTGACCATCGGATGTGACGCCAATTAAGCCATTCGCGCCCTTAGTAATCACGACTAGGGCAGCCCCTTCGGAAATCCATTGCTGTGCAACATCAATTTCATTTTGATCTGGATAAAGCCAAGCAATGTCGTCTTCGCTAACTTTGATGACTGAAGATATTGCGCTCCATTTAGCAACCGCCGCTTGATAAAGATCGCGGTCGCTAACAACTGAAGATCGAACATTTGGATCAAAAACGATCGGCGCAAAATCCGCCACCTCAGATGCCCATTCGTGAAGAATCGAAGCGCCCGGTTCAACCAGGATCACAAGAGTCCCGATATGGAGAACGGCTGGTTTGTTCGTCGACGGTTTAGGCAACCAGTCGTGCGAGAAATCGAAGGTCGCAGTTCCATCGATAGTAAAGATATAAGTTGCGCTGCCGCTTCCATCGAGTGAAACGTCGGCCGTGCAAGTTGGCTTCGCCGAAGTCAGGGAATAATCCAATTTAACGCCATCGGCCAACAATTCGGCTCGTGCTTTTTCGCCAAATTCATCCGTGGATATTCCATCGATAAAGTGCGAATCAAAACCCAATCTTGCCAAGGCCTTTGCGGTATTGGCTGGACCGCCCCCGACGACTGCCACTTTCTCGCCACCATGCGGGATGAGGTCGATCAGTACTTCCCCACAAACCCAGATCTCTGAACTCACTGCAACTCACCCTTGCGAGCTAAAAACTCGGTGAGCACTTCGACACCTAATAAATGATCTTGTACTTGAGGTAAACCACTGATTAAGAGAATTCCAGCGAAACCAACTCCAGAAACTTTTAGAGGCAGGCCGCCACCGTGAATTGCATAATCCTCGACCGGGCGAGCATAGGTGGCATACCAGTCGATTCCCTCTTCTTCAGACTTCACCCGTTCATACATTGTGGAGTGCTCGGTGGCGAGGACGACTCTGGCTTTCCGAGCTATCCAATTATCATTTTCAGGCTTTGACCCAGGAAGACTGACGTGAAAAACGGTCCAATTCTCCATGCGAACTTCAATGGCAATGGGCAAATTCCGAGCCAGTCCGAGACCAACCGCAATTTCACCAATCTCTAAGGCATCGGCCATCGAGAGGGAGGGCAAGAGCAAGATTTCTTCCTCGGTAGCCAATTGGATGCTGGAAAAGTCACCAGTAGTTTTAGGAGAACTAGTCATTGGCGAATCTTATCGCCGTTCGATTTTCGCAATTGGCAAACCTAGAGCAGAATCACAGGTATGACATCACTATTAACCATTCCCCAGACTGATCTGCACGTTCATCCACTTTGCCTCGGTGGCAATGTCTTTGGTTGGAGCGCTGATGAAGCACAATCATTCGAAGTTCTTGATGCCTACGTCGCTGCGGGAGGAAACTTTATCGATACCGCCGATGTCTATTCAGAGTGGAAGCCCGGTAATGCCGGAGGCGATAGCGAAACAATTCTTGGCAAGTGGATGAAGAATCGTGGAAACCGAAGCCAAATAATCATTGCAACAAAGGTTGCCAAGTTCTCCAAGCGTCCAGGTTTGTCAGCGGTGAATATCCGAAGTGCTGCTCGTGACTCACTGCACCGATTGCAAACGGATTACATCGATCTTTATTACGCGCATGAGGATGACGAGAAAGTTTCTTTGGAAGAGACAAATCAAGCATTTAACGAACTCGTCACCGATGGAAAGGTTCGTTATTTAGGTGCCTCCAATTTTGCTGCAAATCGACTTCGTGAATCCATTGAAGTCTCGAAGGCACATGGATTCGCGCAGTACGTCACGATTCAAAATCAGTACAACTTACTTGCGCGCGAGGAGTACGAATCCGAAATGGTGCCGACCCTTCTCGAACTTGGTATCTCGAATCAGCCATTCTTTGGATTGGCCCGAGGATTCCTGACTGGAAAGTACCGCGAAGGCGTTGTGGTCGATTCAGTTCGAGCTGGCGGAGTCAGCGATTATCAAAATGAACGAGGCTGGAAAACTGTTGCTGCGCTAGAAAAGATTGCCACCGATCACGAAGTGAGTATCTCCGCAATAGCCCTAGCTTGGTTGCGAGCGCAATCAACAGTCTGTGCACCAATTGCGAGTGCTCGTACTGTCGAACAGCTCAATGAAATCGTCACGGTGGTTAATCTCTCAAGTGAAGAGATTGCCCAGCTCTCAGCAATTACCGCTTAAGCCACTAAGAGGCAGCTGGGGAAGGCACTCCGGTTGGTAAGGCACCACCAAATCCACCACGAGCCAGACCGGCGCCTTGAGTTATAGCAAATGGCTGAATGGATCCATCAGATCCCGCAGGTCCAGTTGCCGTGATTGTGTCGCCTACCTTGAGGTCAGTTATCGCCCCCTGCGATGACTTAATCACTGGAGTATCTGCCGCTGCGTTTATCGTCACGGTTGAGCCATCACTTTTAGTGATGATAATCGTCGTTCCAGAAATTTTTGTGATGGTGCCGGTTGTTCCTCGGCCGAACCCACCGCCAAATCCCGATCCAGCGCCACCGGCCGTTGCCCCGGTTCCAGCGCTTGCGCCGGCTCCAGAACCTAAGGCTGCTCCAGAATTTGCGCCACCTAAACCACCAAATGCGGAACGCAGGCTGGCAAAGTTACCAATGGTCGATGAGGAAGCGCTTCTATGGCCATACCAAGCTCCGGCAGAGAGCGATGCAACGACCACGAGAAGACCGCCAAGGATCGCGGTTGCTTTGTTCGTCCACTTGTAACTGCCTTTGGCCAACTCTTCTTTCAAGTTGTCCTCCTCTGGCGTGGCAAAGAGATCGAATTCATTACTCATAGCGAAGTGCCTCTATTGGTCGAAGGGATGCTGCCCGGCTGGCTGGGTAACCACCGAAGAAGAGTCCGATCAGGACGCTCACTCCGAAGGCTAAGAAAATAGATGACGGCATAATTACTGGTTTGACGCCGACGATCGTGAAATGAGAACCTACAAAGCCTCCCAATACACCCAAGGCACCACCTACTAGCGAGAGGATCGTTGCTTCGATGAGGAATTGAGAGAGGATTGCACGTTTAGGCGCCCCAATAGCTTTTCGGATTCCAATTTCCCTCGTACGTTCGATAACGGTCACCAACATAATATTTGTGATTCCAATGCCGCCAACAAGAAGTGAAATTCCAGCAACTGCGGCTAAGAGAACGGTAAAGACTTGGCTGCTGGAAGAGGAGGTGGCCAGCAGAGTTGCCTGGTTAAAGAGTCGATAGTCTCTACTCGTTGAACTTTTTACCTTATGTCTGGCATCCAAAATAGTTTGAATTTCACTCTGTGCTGCATCGGTCGTTTTTGCTGATTTAGCTTCGACGATGATCGTGGAGAGTGGTTGATACCCCGTCAAACTATTTTGAACTGCGGTAATCGGCGCCAGAAATAAACTATCTCCATCTAGAAAACCAGAGGAGCCTTTAACTGCAGTGGTGCCAATAATCGTGAATGGGATTCCCCCGCATCGAACAGTCTGACCGATTGGATTATCGGTTCCAAATAGTTCAGTTGCCGTGGTGTTACCTATTACTGCAACTCGCCGACCTTGGGTGACGTCATCATTGGAAAAATAAACACCTTTTGCTATTGAGGTATTGCTCGCTTCAAAGTAGGAAGGCCAAGTTCCGGAAAAAGTTGAAGGTGTTGAAGTGCTGGTTCCATTAACGCAGGTCGCATTTGCATTCATAACAGGTGCGGCAGATTTAATATCTGGCGCTTGTACAGAGTCCACAAGAGCAACCGCATCGGCAACGGTCAGAGGTTTGGTGTTATTAGAAACCGCACGAGCCCGAAGGCCAAAACCACCTGAGCCAGATCGAACCTGAATCGAGTTTGTTCCCAAACGATCTAGACTCGATTGAACAGCTTTGCTGGATCCATTTCCAACAGCAGTAAGAATAATGACCGAGGAAACTCCGATCATGATTCCAAGCGTGGTGAGAAAAGTTCGAAGGCGATTTATAGTCAAACCTCGAAGCGCGAAGCGCAAAATCTCAAAGAAATTCATTTGACCAACTCTGCATTCAGGGAGTCAGAAATAATTTTTCCATCACGCATTCTAATTATTCGCTTTGCGCGTTGGGCGACTTCCATTTCGTGAGTAATCACTACGACTGTTCTGCCAGCAGCATTAATCTGATCAAAGAGATCCAGTAAATCACTCGTCGATTTGGAATCAAGTGCTCCGGTTGGCTCATCCGCTAGAAGAAGAGCGGGTCGAGTCGCCAATGCCCTCGCTACGGCGACTCGCTGCTGTTGTCCGCCAGACAGTTCTGTTGGTTCATGGTTGACGCGATCGGAAAGTCCAACAACTTCAAGGGCTTTAAGTGCACGCATTTTTCTTTCTGCCGACTTAATCCCTTGATAAGCCATGGGTAATTCAACATTTGCGAGAGCCGTAGTTCGAGGGATGAGATTGAAAGATTGAAAGATAAATCCGATCTTTCGCCCTCGAACTACGGAAAGCGCATTTTCATCCATGGAAGAAATTTCAATGCCATCGAGAAAATATTTCCCAGACGTCATAACGTCGAGTGCCCCCATAATGTTCATGAGCGTGGATTTTCCAGAACCTGAAGGTCCCATGATTGCCACATATTCGCCTGCCTCGATTGAGAGATCGACCCCGTCTAGGGCAAAGATTGATGATTCACCTTGGCCGTAGCGCTTTACCGCGCCACGGACATCAATAACTGGGTGCATCAGCCGCCACCACCCCGGCCGAATCCTCCGCCACCGGCACCAGTTAATGTTCCCCCAGCACCAGTCACTGCGGGAATGCCACCAGTCGGGAAGCCATTACTTCCCACGGAAGAGGTCGTCGTTCGAAGGGCCACCTTCTCGCCCTCTTTTAGTCCGGAGAGAATCTGATCGGTGGAATCTCCTTGAAGGCCAACTACGACACTGGTTCGAGTGAGTACCTCTTTTCCACCAACTGTGGTGACCACATTTACCGAAGCGCGAGTTCCTCTTATGGTGACGGCTTGAGCGGCTACCTGAAGAACATTGATTGCTGAGCCAGTTGTGACCGTCACGGTTGCAGACATGCCGGGCTTCAAACCAGGAACCGCGGCATCAAGATCGAATGTCACGTTGTAAGAAGTAGCACCGCTGCTGGTTGATGGAAGCAGGTCAATACTTGCCACCGTGCCGGTTGGAGAGAGAGTTGGCAAGGCAGCAAATGCAAAAGTAGCTAATTGCCCCACCTGAATTTTCGCAGTGTCAGATTCAGAGAACCCAGCCTGGATACGAAGCGCGCTGACATTGGTAAGAACTATGAATCCACTAGCCGATCCACTGGCAGAAGCTGCGGAGGATGACGAGGTCGGAGCATTTTCACCGACTATTGCAGAGATCGAGGCAACATCACCGGCGACTGGAGCTTTCACTGTTGTGGCAGCCATGTTTCGAACCGCTTGATTGTAATTTGCTTGTGCCAAAGTGATGGAAGCTTGTGCCGCATCCACATCGGATTGCGCAGGTTTTGCAACTGCAATGGCTAATTGAGTTTGAAGGAGTTTGTATGAGAGTTGAGCATTGGTGAGCGCATTCTTATCCGATTGAATCGTCTGAGCGGCTGTTGTTGCATCCTTGGCAAGATTGGTTGCCTGATTTGCTAAAGCCTGGTTATATGCGTTTTGAAGTGATGCAAGATTTTGCGCATCTTTCTTTAAATTAACGGTTTGGGAAAGTTGGGCACTTGCGAGAGCTGCCTTCAACGACGCAATGTTTTGGGCATCCTTCTTGAGATTTGCTGCCTGAGTCGCGAGTGCATTTGTATAAGAAGCTTGGGCATTGGTTAAAGAATTTAAGTTACCCAAAATTGTTGAACAATGGCTAAAGGCATCATTTGCCGTCACTGATCCAGCGCTTCCATTAAAGTTCAAATTCTGGCAATAGGTGACGGTCAACCCGTAAGGGCTCCAGGTGTTGTAATAGTTGTCGTAATTTATTTGCGCCGCATCAAGTGCCTTTTTTGCTGAGTCAACAGATGCTTGATAGACCGCAACATTTGAAGCGGCAAGATCTTGAGCATTAGCCAGTGCCGTGGCTGCGTTATCTACAGAGGCTTGATAGGTAGCAGGATTAGTGGTTGCTAAGTCTTGGGCATTGGCGAGTGCGGTCTTGGCAGAATCAACGGCTGCTTGATAAGTCGCGGCATTTGTATTTGTTGCCGCTTGTGCTGTGGCAAGATTTTGGGCTGCGACATCCACCGAGTTTTTTGATTGTTGTAATTGCAGATCAGCTTGGGCTTGCTGTTCTGCCGTACGAGTTGGGGTTAATTTAGCAAGTGCATTTCGAGCGCTAATAAGAGAGTTATTTGCTTGTTGAAGAGCAATCTGTTGTGTTGCTGAATCAAGTTGAGCCAGAACCTCCCCTGCCTTTACATGGTCACCGACTTTTACATTGATTGACCTGATTACTCCATTCACTGATGGCGAGACGCCGATATCACCTGGGCTGATGACCTTTCCGCTGGCCGAGACCGTTGATGAAACATCCCCAAGCGAGGCAGTCGTAGTCGCGGTAACAACGGGAGCAGCTGCCGGGTGAAGGGCCGACCATCCCCAATATCCGGCCGATGCGACCATCACTACAAGTATGAGATTGATGGAAAGAACTCTGATTTTCGCCCGATTCATAGCGTGAACTCTAGGTAGTTCATTACCCAAATTCGGGGAGTATTCGCTTATAGGTTGCTGAGACTCTTAAGCAACAGTACGAGGATCGAATCCCCAAGCATTATCCGAATGTCGTTCGATTACCCAGCATTGATAGTCAAGAAGTTCGGGTTTAAGAAACCAAGAGGCACCATCTTTTCCCGATACAACAAGAGCCGTGGCCAAGGCGTCAGCTAATCCACCATCAGGGCCGAGAACCGTTGCGCTTCTCGCACCAATCGCAATCATTCCAGTATGTGGATCTTTGATATGCGCGCCTCGTTCATACGTGCCCGAAGTAGCAATTGCCCCGTCTACAATTTCAAATACTTTAACAACGGTGTGCTTCTCTTCGGGATGACGAATACCGATAGACCAGGGATTTCCGTCAACCAATCCCCCAGCAAGAGCTAAATCACCCGCACAATTTATCTGAATATGTTCGGCACCATATTTCTTTAATATGGCAATGCCACGATCTGCAGCCCACCCTTTTACATATCCGGAAGGGTCAAACCCTCCCTCGACACACCATGGGTCGAAAGATCCTTCGGATAATTCCTTGGCGGCCGCGCAGCGGTTCCACACTTCAATAACATCCGCTGGGCAATCACCGATACTAATTTCATTTCTGCGCAGTCGAGAGATGATCGAGTGTTCTTTGTAAGTTGAGAAGACTTCGTCAACTTCTTTGTAAAACTTTTCGACTTCAGAAATACCTGCTTGTAAAGAATTTTCATCAGCTACATCGGACCAAATTTCTAAATAGACAATCGTTCCCCAGACTTCAATCTCCGCCTGCGTTCTCGTTGTCATTACAGGCCGGCCTGTGCAACCGCCGATGCCAATGATTGTTGCCAACCTTGCGATGTATAGGAAGCACCACCTACGCCTTGGATATTGGCGGAGTTTGCAGCCAACGTCTCTTGTACCAAGTAGACCTCCGCTTGCGAGGAAATTTGTTGGGACCGAAAATCTCGAGCTGGCATTTGAACTCCGCGGGCAGCAGTTATCTTGCCATTCGTAACCGTAATTTGTACTTGAACGGTGCCATATCGAGTGGAAACAGCGGAACCGGTAAACGACCCGGTGGCAGTTGCTTTAGTTGGCGTTGGGGTAGGCGCTGCACTGGAGGCTGCAGGTGCTGGGGTCGAAGCCGTTGTCTTAGTCCCTGTTGGCGTTTTCGAAGTCTTTTTTGGTGTCGCTTTTGGCGTGGCCTTGGCGGTCGACTTTTTTGTAGATTTGGGAGTCGGAGTTGATTTTGGTGTCGCTTTTGGCGTGGCCTTGGCGGTCGACTTTTTTGTAGATTTGGGAGTCGGAGTTGATTTTGGTGTCGTCGTAGTCGTGGCTGGCGTTGTAGCCGTAGTTGCTGCTGGTGTGGCAAGAGATCCGCCAGAGCCCAAGGAGCCAGTCGAGGAGCCGAGAGCACCGCCGCCGAGGGAGGTTCCAAATTGAGGAGGCGTGATCGCAAATACGGCTCCGAGGCCACCGATAGTTCCGGTAGCAATCAATAGTGCGCGTTTCCTCTCGTTGCCTCTTTCGTTGCTCTGCTGTTAAACCGCATGGAATTCAAATGCTTCGTCATGGAATCTATTCTTTGGAATTCCGCAATCGAGGGCTGCTTGTCGAACTGCTTCGACTAGTGGAGTAGGTCCGCAGACATAAACATCAGAATCTCGAAATGCTGGAACAAATTTCAAAATATATTTTGCATTCATCGGATGCTCGGTTCGAGATCCAACTAAATAATGAACTCTGGCTCCTCTTGCATCTGCAAGTTCATCGAGCTCTCTACGCAAGACCAAATCTTCTTCGCGTGATGCTCGGAAAATCACATCGATATCTTTGGAAATATCAAACTCTTCAAGCAGTGCCCGAAGTGGCGTGATGCCTACGCCGCCACCAACCAAAACAACGTGACCTTTCTTTGCTTTATCCGCAACAAAAGTTCCGTAAGGTCCTTCGAAAAAGACTCGAGTACCTGGCTTGATCGATTTCACGGACTTTGAGGCGTCACCGAGTTCTTTAACAGTCACGCGCATGTAGTGAGAAGTTGGAGCAGCAGACAATGAGTACGGATGGGAAATCCACCACTGACCAGGGGTCATAAAACGCCAACCAAAAAATTGACCACCTTGGGCACCAAGTCGATCCAAATTGCGGCCTCGCATAACGATAGAGACAACGCCTGGACCTTCGACAACAGTCTGTTCAACCCGAAGACCATGAACCAAAGAGCGAGCTGTTGGAATAACTGCTCGCCATAAAATCACAATGCTAACCGCGAGTATGTAAAGAACTTCCCAATACAACTTATTAAGTGGGTGTCCAATAAACATTGGCCCCGTCAAAATTTGATGCATGAAAGAGAGGGCAATGGCGAGGTAGGTGTAGAGATGAATCGTCCACCATGTTTCATAAGACATCTTGGCGCGAGCCTTTTTGTAAGAAGAAATTCCTGCAGCCGCAAAAAATATAAAGGCAAGAAAAGCCGGCAGCATCCATGGATAGGTACGAACCATTCGCCACATCTCTACGGCCATTGGCACTCGGTCGTTGCCGGCATATCCCAAAGTGACAAAAAGTACATGGAAGGTAATCAGGTATAGCGAATATGGCCCAAGCTTTCGGTGCCAGATGACGAGGCGATCATGTCCGACTGACTTTTCGATCCAAGAAATACGGGAGACAAGAACTAAGCCGACTAGCGCAAGATAAGAACCAATGAGAGCACAAATACGAGAAATTCCAGTGATCGAGGCGTACACCGAATTCCAGTCGGCTTTCGTCGTCGACTCCAAATAAACGGCCGCCGTAAGTCCAAGACCAAGCCCCAAAACCAAGGAGGCCCAATCTGCGTTGTAACGCTTTCCAACGGTCATTTCTGAATAAAACCCTTCATTCCTGAGAGAAAAGTGAATATAGACCGAGCGTGCCAGCAGAATCCTATGAACTAATCGTACCTACTAAAAAGGAGCCTCCTCGAGGGAAGGTACTGGCAAGCACTCATCTCTCGCCAGTACCTCTGTCCCCTATTTAAGTCAGGTCAGGAAACCACAATTTCTACTCGACGGTTAAGGAACATTCCATCAGCGTTCAGATTCGAGGCCACAGGGTTCTTTTCGGCTTTACCTGTTGTCGAAATTTTGACACCATATTTTGCCAAGGCTCTAGAGAGGTATTTTGCGACCTCTGCAGAACGAAGATTTGATAACCCTTGGTTATCAAAAGTACCAGCCCCCGCAGCATCCGTGTATCCAACTAACAGCACATTCTTAAATCCGTGCCGAATGATGGAAGCCACAACCGATTCCAAAACCTTTGTCGCGGCTGGAAGCAATTTCCATGATCCAGTATCGAAGTTGATATTTGCAAGGCTGATTGGATCTTGGATGAGGGTCACGGTTGAGGTCGTAATAACGCCATTGGCATCGGTTACCACCAAAGTGATCTTGTCGTTAGGTCCAACAATCATCGGCAATTTTATTTGGCCAGAAGCTGAGATCGTTGCTTGAACTAGAACACGATTCACAAAGACTTCCACCTTCTTGGTTCCAGCAGGAACTTGAAGTTGGAGGAGTTGATTAATCGGAACAATCTGATTTGGAATAACCTTCTTGACTCCGCCGGTGGTCTTCACTTCACCCTTAACATCTGAAGTTGGGGAAGGAGTAGGTGAAGGCGTTCCAGTTGGTGTTGGGGTAGGCGTTGGAGTCACTTCAACTTTCTTCCATTGCGCATAGAGCGTCAAATTTGAAGCCAGCGTTAGAGAATCTCCAACTGCATATTTTGTACCAGAACCATCCGAAGAAGTATTCCAGGATGTAAAGGTGTATCCAGTTGTTGTGAATGTATTTGCAGCAACCTGTAATGCAACTGCGCCCGTCGAATAATTTTGACCGGCTGGAGAACTTCCGCCATCAGATCCATTTCCGTTGTAAACAACTTGATAGGTATTTGCTGTCCACAGTGCAAAGAGATTGAGGTTCAGGTCATTCGAAAGTTGAAGTACTTGCGAATTTGAATAATTGGTACCTGAACCATTTGACTGGGTATTCCACCCAGCGAAGGTGTAGCCGGCCCTCGAGAATCCGTTTGCCTGCAGTGTTACCGAAAGATCATTACAACTTTGGGCTGGCATTGATCCCGTTCCGCCGTTGGCAGAGTAGGAAATTGCGCAACTGTAAGTTATGAGGGCCCATGTAGCAGTGAATGTGACGTTGCCATTTGGAACCATAAAATTGGCTCCAGCAGCCCTGGTCGAATGGCCATCACTCCAACCTGCGAAGCGATTCCCAGTCTTCGATAATCCACTAGGTGCCGGAATCCCAAATACGGTTCCCGCAACATAGACACCAACTCCAGGTGCGGTGCCGGTGGCACCACCCGAGAGATAGATAACCGCGTAAACAACAGGCGGAATGTAATCCATCGTCCAGATTGCATGGAGCGTCGTGCTGCTGGTGAATGGGTAGCTTGCGCCATTGGCATAGGCAAGTTCTCCACCAGCGGTCAATGACCAGCCACCGAAGGTGTAACCGGACTTGGTGAATCCATTGGAACTCAATGCCGTGGCACTGGAAGCAACCTGATTACTCATCGAGCCAGTTCCACCATTGCTGTCGAAAGTGACGGTGAAAGTATCTGGTGGATTTAATGTCCAGATTGCATAAAGCGTGGTGCTGCTGGTGAATGGATAGCTTGCGCCATTGGCATAAGCCAATTCTCCGCCGGCAGTCAGTGACCAGCCACCAAAGGTGTAACCGGAGTTAGTGAATCCATTTGACGTTAATGTGGCTTCACTGGCAGACGCTTCATCAGTCATCGAACCAGATCCACCATTGCCATTGAAAGTCACGGTGTACTCGGTTGGTGGGATCAGGGTCCACTGCGCATACAAGGTGAAATCACTCGTTTGAGGGAATAGCCACGGGCCAATATTCGCCGATATGTAAAGATCGCCACCCGTCGGTGCCAGGAACCAACCCATGAAGGTGTGTCCGGCGTAGGTTGGGGCTACCGCAGAAGTTGTATAGCCACCAACCGAGTAAGAACCGTTATCAACAACGCTTCCCCCTTCGCTGTTGTACGTAATTGTGATCGTCTTTGGATTCCACATTGCATAGAGCGTTGTACTACTTGTGAATGGATAGATTGCCCCATCCTCATAAGCCAAAAGACCCTCAGCTGTAGTGGACCAGCCACCGAATGTGTAACCGATCCTGGAGAAAGCGTTGGCCGTCAGGGCAGTTGCACTTGAGGCAACTTGATTGCTCATCGAACCAGTTCCACCGTTGTTATGGAATGTCACGGTGAAACTATCTAGCGGAATCAAAGTCCACATTGCATAAAGGTCTGTATCTGACTCGAATCCATACACACCACTATCGGCATAACTGGAACCAGTGCCTTCAGCATTAAGACTCCAGCCAGCAAATGTGTAACCGCTACGCGTAAAAGCATTAGTCGTAAGGGCAGTTGCTTCGTAAATAACTTGAGGAGTCATTTCACCGCTGCCGCCATTTGCGTGGAACGTGAGTGTGTGAGTTGGCAATGCAGTCCAAACGGCATAGAGCGTTGTATCTCCTGCCAAGAAGGTGAACAGACCACCGTCTGCATATTCTGAAGTGCCACCCGAGGTCGTTGACCAACCAGCGAACGTATACCCAGGTCTTGTAAATGTATTGGAGTCCAAATTGTTCTGGAACCAATCCACCTGCGGAGCCATCTCGCCACCACCGCCATTTGCATTAAAGGTAACGGTGTTGTTGAAGATTGCCGTGAGTGAGAGGTCAGCAGTTATCTCGATTGTGTCACCTTGGAATAAGCATGTCTCAATGCACCACCCAGCAAAAGTGTGGCCAGTCTTAACTAATGTGCCGCCTCCTGGAATGGTGAAAATAGTTCCTGATGTCACTCCCGTGACCGTCGTAGGAACATCCCCACTCGTCGCATCCCCTGGAAGGAAGGTGATCGTGTAGGTAACAGGAGTATAAATTTCCCACTGTGCATACAGAGTGGTACCACCATAGATTGCGAATGGATACGTTTCTTCGTCGGCGTAACTTGTCCCACTGCCTGCCGCTTCTGTGTTCCAACCGTTGAAGGTGTAACCGGTTCGCGTAAATGAGTTGGCGTTCAGTACTGCGTTGATTTGGGAATCCTGTGGTGACATCGTTCCGGTTCCACCATTGGAATCGAAGACAACTTCAGGAACCCACTGTGCGTAGAAAATCACATCACCATTGGAGAAATCGTAATTTGCTCCATCGGCATAAACAGTTGCGTGCCCGTCAGCTGCAAACCATCCATTGAAAATATACCCGGCTCGAGTGAATGTGTTTGTTGCAATGGCTTCTACCCCATTGAATGTTTGGTCAGCCATGGTTCCAACGCCACCATTATTCTTAAATGTAATGGTGTAGTCAGGTGCTGGGTTTTGACTCCAAATTACGTAGAGAGTTCCACCCCCTTCGCTAAAATCGAAATTTGCGCCATCGAGATACGCGACCGTTCCAGTTGGAGTTGTCGCCCAACCTTGGAAGGTGTAGCCATCGCGAGAGAAGAGGTTTCCATACAAAGGTGCAACTGCGTTGGAGGATTGATTTCCCATGGTTCCGGTTCCACCATTGGATTCAAACGTCACAACCGAGTCATTGCGAACCCACACTGCATACAAAGTTGAACCAAAGCTACTGAATGGATAGAGATCTTGATTGTAGTAAATCGGTGAAGTTGCATCGGCTGTGAAAGCCCAACCATTGAAGTAGTAACCCGCTCGGGTAAATGCATTTTCGGTCAAATTGGCATTTCCAGGGGCACTTTGATTCGCCATAGTTCCTTCGCCACCGTTGGCGTTGAAGATAACGACGCCTGCCCACTGTGCGTACATCACTATGTCGCCAGAGGTAAAGTCATAAGTGGCACCATCTACATAGTTAGTTCCGCCACCGTACCTTTGAGTATTCCAACCTATAAATGCGAAGCCATCCCGGGTGAACGTATTCGTCGATAACCCTTCACTCAAATTGTAAGTTTGGCTATCCATTGTGCCGGTGCCGCTCGTGGGATCAAATGTCACCGTGTGGTTGCGAACTTCCCATCTGGCGTACAGGTTGAAATCCACACCAAAGTTAAAGCTAGACAAATCTCC